>JAZKGK010000036.1:0-18414 GCA_040385915.1 Bacteroidota bacterium | reverse complement strand
TCGATAACGTCTTCCTTTTTATATTGTTCAGCCAGGTAATTTCTGAACCGCATCAAGTCAATATAGTTTCTCGCTTTCTGAATTTCGATCAATACTTTTTTGTATTCGCCAGTGCCTGTTTTAATGGTGGCAATAAAATCCAATCGAAAAACAGCCAGTCCAGCTAATTCGTCTGTGTAAGTAAATTCTTGTGGTTTAATTTCAACACTTTCAATCGTTTCTTCCAATAACGTCCCAATGAAAAATTTCGCTACTTTTTCATTTTCCATCATTCGCTTAAAAACTACATCGTAGATAGGATTGGCTATAATCATCTGGCTGAAATTTAATTTATTGCAAGCAGGAAAAATGTCATTTGTTTATAAGCAGTCAGTTATAAATAAACATCACTTTAATGAATAATAAATTATTGATTTTTAGTTAGATACGTAATTATTCATTGCGTTCCACGCTGGACTCATTATTCATTACTCATTGCTTATCCGGTTGCTTATCAGCACCTCTAATTACAGGGCATTCTGTACATTTTCCGCTTCTAATCTGATTACTTTGGCTAAAGCACCAAGGACGCGGTCGTGCTTTTTCACAAAAGGATTATCTAAATCCCACACGTAACCGGCGAGTACCGAACAGATTTGCTGTCTGATTTCTTCACTGGGATTGCGGGCGAAAAAGATATCTTGCAGGGTGCCATCATACCAGCCCATTACATAGGAGCGGAAGGTATTTACGCCTTGCATGGTTGGTTCCATAAACTCCTTTTCCCAGTCTATCGATTCGCCTTTCAACTTGCGGCTTACGAGCTTGGCGGCAAGGCATCCAGATACGGTTGCCAAAGTCACCCCTGAGGAAAAAATTGGATCGAGAAACTCGGTTACGTTTCCAGTAAGCACATACCCATCTCCATAAAATTTCTCGGTAGACATGGACCAACCTTCTATTGTCATCGGATCGAATACCAGTTCCGTATCTGCTAATCTTTCTTTAATATAAGGCTGAGTAGCAATCATGGCGCGGTACTTTTGCTCCGGCGTACCTTCAAATCTTTCGAAAAACGAAGGATCGCCGACGAAGCCGACTGAGGTAATGCCACTTGAAAAGGGAATGATCCATATCCAAACGCCAGGCTCATGCACTACGACTGTAATTCGGTTAGGCTCTTCAGCGTGTGACCGACGCTCGTCGCGGACATGGGCAAATAAAGTCTTTCGGGGAGGTAAATTAGAGGGTTTATCCAGATTAAAAAGGCGGGGAATTACTCTTCCGTAGCCACTAGCATCGATAATAAAACGGGCTTCTATGTAGCTTTTGTTGCCTTCTTTATCTTCAACAGTCGTGATTGAGTCAGAGCCGTTAAAATCGATATGCGTAACGGTGGTTTCGTAAGCAATGGGCACACCCATGGATTCTACAGTATCGGCCAGGGTTTTATCAAATTCTGCTCTTGGCGCTTGCCAGGTCCAGTTCCATCCTCCAGAAAATTGATTGGAGAAATTGAAGTCGCATACCTGGTCGTTTTTGACAAACTTAGCCCCGAATTTTTGCTGAAATCCTTTCTCTTTTATGGCCTCCAAAAACCCAGCTTCCTCCAAAGGTACCATGCAGCGGGGCAAAAGGCTTTCCCCTATTACAAATCGTGGGAATTTAAGCTTCTCCACTATCTTGACTTTTAATCCACTTTTGTTGACTATAGAAGCCGCTACTGTGCCCGAAGGCCCCGCCCCGATTACAAGCACATCTACTTTTTCTCTATCCATCGGTATACCATTTAACCTTATTGTATTATAACTCTTTTCTGTTTATTAAAGTTATTAATTATTTGAGTACAGACGTGAGGCATTGCGTCTGTGCGTTGAAGAGATATAACACAGCGCTGCCCCACCAGTGCGGCCCATACAATGATGCATAACACCTTCTACCGCAGATGTTTGCGTGCCCTGCTTGAAGTAAAGTATTCTTTTACAGAAGGAATATAGACACTAGGCTTTTTGGTGATCTTTGGGCGTTTTGGACTTGAATTCGGTTCGCAATATCCAATCCCAAATGGGTGAACTTACGCCGAAGCCTTCATTAGGCTGCTGGTAGTGGTGCTTCATGTGGTGATTCTTGATTGCCATCCAGAATTTGCTGCGCATAGGGAAGTGGTGGATAGCGTAGTGGCCCAAATCGTAGAACATGTAACCAGCGATAAAGCCTACGAAAAATGGAGCCGTAGCTTGCTGACCCAGCAAGGCAACAAACAGGAAGTAAAATAGCGAAGCCAGCGGAATACTTACGGAAGGTGGCATAACCAGGCGCCTGGAATCGTTTGGGTAATCGTGGTGTACACCGTGGAAAATAAAGTGAATGCGCTTTCCCCAGTCAGAGGTAGGATGATAATGAAAGATAAACCGATGCAGCACGTATTCGGTCAGTGTCCAAACGGCTAAACCAAACAGCAAAAAACCAGCAATACTTAGCCAAGGCAACTGATAACTCATAATAGCACGGTAGGCAAAATAGCCAACTACTGGCAGAAATACCACTAATGGCGTGATTGGATGAACTTTAGAGAACAGTTCAAGAAAATCGCTCTTGAACATTCTAACAGATTCATCTTTGCTGGAAACAAAATTTTTTGATGGAGCCATAATTGCGATTATCAGACCGCAAATATAATACTTTTGCTCATTGCCAACCTCATGGAAAATCTTGGAAAAACGTAAGAAAATAGGCTAAAATATCAACGATAATAGTTTATCAATGTAGCCATTGGCACAAACATAGCTTGGCGCACAAGAAATGTTTGTGCCAATGGCTACATTGATAAACCATTGCCATGGGACTTTACTTCTTTATTACCCGCTTCAATGCCTGAATATAACCTAAATGCAAACCCTCGTGGAACGGTAAAAAGACCAAGGCATCGTCTACATGGGCTAACTCAACGCCATAACGGGTAGTCCAAGCGGTGTAATTGGCAAACACATCGTTTTGATAGTCCTTTTCCAACCGATCGATGGTTGATAGAAACAGTTGCTTAATAATGTCCACTTCGTGCTGATCAACCCGTTGCTGTGGCTTGGTCTCTGATTTGTAATTCAAAAAATATTTTTCGTCTACCACTATTTTTCCACCTGCCCTCATATAACATATCCCTTGTTGAGCGGCAATAAGGTGTGCCAGGTTCCAAATAATGTTATTATTAAACCCTTCTGGAATTTCGTTTAGCTGATCCAGGGTCAAATCCTTTATCACATTAAGCAAGTTAATTCTTGTTTTTTTGATGATTTCAATTTGCTTGTTCATAACATAGTACGTTTATATTAAGATAATTAGGAGACTTTAAAAGGAAATTATCTGAGCTACTTACTTCGTGTCCTAAACTTCAGCTTGCCTTCATGCCACGGCTTCGGATTATTTTCCAGATACCGAAAAAGCCAGTTGGTAAGCAACAGCGTGAGCAACACGCCCAGAATAGAGCCAAAATACACATCTTCGACAAAGTGCTGTTCCAAATATACCCGCGAATAGCTGGTGAAGCATGCCAGGAAGAAGAAGAAATAACCCCATTTTTTTTGCTTGATCAGTAGCGATAGCAAACAAGCAACGGAGAAAGCAGTCGTAGCGTGACCAGAGGGGAAACTATTGTTGGTATATACCTTTACTCCTTCTATAACCCGCAAAGTGACTTCTGAATGTTCATAAAATCCTTTGGGGCGCAAGGAACTAGAAAACACAAGGTGTTTCAGCAATTGCGCAGCCAGCGAAGTAAGGGCAAAACTCAAGACCGCCGCCAGCGCATACCGATACTGCACAAACAATAAAACGATGATAATGACTGCATAAAAAAGCCCATCGCCCACATTCGTCAGATACCTGAAAAAGAAATCTGCTCCTACATTGGCGTGGGTATTGATGAAAAGGAACAGCTGTGTCTTATCATAAACTAATTGCAGAAAACCAACGATAATTAACACAAAAAAATAAGGGACAAAGAAAGGTCGGTTTTCCCGGATGAACTTCCACATATAATTAAAAGAGAGGCAATTACACGCTATAAATCAACAAGTTAGTATAGATTAATTGTTAATTGTTAATTGTTAATTGTTAATTGAAATCTGATTCCGCGTTGCTTAGCTTCTTCGTAAATGGGTTTCCCCAAATGACCTAAGCCGGTTACATCGGACATAGCATCCGTCAAAACCACCATCTTCGCGGCCAGCGCTGGGGCATAATCCATCGCCTGCTTCAAACTGGTGGCTACACAGTGCGATTGAGCCTCACCTGCCAAGTAGACAACATCATATTGGTTGAGCGTATCAATCAGGCTTTGATTGAGATGCGTTTCGGGCGCTTGGGCAATAGGCACCTGCGCCATAAATATGCCGAAATGCTCAGTCAAAGGATGGGTGCCTTTCATAACGGCCTGATAATCTTTCCCCAGCTTAGTCCATTCTAGCAAAGCTTCCATCAAAGTATCATCCAAGGCATTGCCACGCGAACCTTGCAGGCAATGAGTTGGCCAGATGAAATGCGGAAATTGTCCCTGCGCTTCCAAGGCGGTCAGGTATTGGATGGCTTCAGTCTGATGGCTTCGAGCTGTCCACTTGCCCGCTTGCACTTCGGCCAGGGTAATTTGGGTAAAGGGCGCAGGCGGATTTCCTTGCGCATCCGTCCAGAACTGCGGATGAGAAATATCGTGTACCGGATGCGTATCGAGCGTAACCGTGATGTGGTCAATGTTTTTGGCGTTGGTGCGAATGAACTTAGCCAGCCTTGCCATATCGGCTGCTGCACCTGGTACGTATAATGCACCATCGGGGTGACAGAAATCGTACTGTCCATCAATAATCAAGATTGCGTTAGTCGGTCTATTAGGCATGGCTTAAGTCTATTTTTTTGCTGTAAAAGTAGTCATTCAACCTTTAAATAAGTTTATGAGTTTATGAGTTCGTATTTTGTAATTTTACCTCGTTGATTTTTCATCGGCACATCCACTAATCAGCACCTCTGTATGGCTACTCCCTTCACTGCTGGGAAGCGTTTATTATCCTTTGACCGCAAAGATTACTCAGATCAAACGCTGCTAGAGATTTACGAAGCCTTACTCAAACCCCGCATGATTGAGGAGAAGATGCTCATATTGTTGAGACAGGGGCGAATTAGCAAGTGGTTTTCGGGCATTGGACAAGAAGCCATTGCGGTAGGTTCTACCCTGGCACTACACCTCGACGAATATATACTTCCCTTGCATCGTAACCTGGGCGTATTCACCGCGCGGAAATGTCCCTTGGAGAAGCTTTTTGCCCAATTTCAGGGAAAAACCGAAGGCTTTACCAAAGGCCGGGATCGCTCTTTTCACTTCGGCACCAAAGAACACCACATCATAGGAATGATTTCGCACCTGGGGCCGCAACTAGCCGTAGCCGACGGCATTGCCCTGGCCGACTTACTGGCTGACAAAGCCAAGGTTACGCTCGTCTACAGCGGTGACGGTGGTAGCAGCGAGGGAGACTTTCATGAAGCACTCAATGTAGCAGCAGTCTGGAACTTGCCGGTTATTTTCATGGTAGAAAACAATGGCTATGGGCTTTCTACACCTAGTAATGAACAGTTTAAATGCAAGCAGTTTATTGACAAAGGCATTGGTTATGGTATGGAAACGGTTCAGATAGATGGCAACAATATCCTGGAAGTGTACGATACCATCCAAAAAACCGCCGAAAGTATGCGGCAAAACCCGCGTGCGGTACTGGTAGAAGCACTCACTTTCCGTATGCGCGGACACGAAGAAGCTTCGGGCACCAAGTACGTGCCTCAGGCGCTCATGGATGAATGGAGCGAAAAAGATCCAGTAAGCAATTACGAAAAGTATTTGCTAGAAGAAGGTAGCCTGACTACTGCCCATGTGGAGAAAATCAGGAAAGGCTTCAAGATGGAAATCGACAAGGGGCTGGAAAAAGCCTTTGCCTACGCCGAACCTCAGCCTGATACCGCTGCTGAACTGGCTGACATGTACGCTCCCTTTGAACAAAAAATAATTGAGCCCGCTTCCAATCAAAAAACAGACAAGCGCTTCGTTGATGCGATATCAGATGCCTTGCGGCAAAGCATGGAAAAATACCCCAACTTGGTGTTGATGGGACAGGACATTGCGGAATATGGAGGGGTATTTAAAATCACCGAAGGCTTTGTGGCTCAATTTGGCAAAGCGCGCGTCCGAAATACGCCTCTGTGCGAATCAGCCATTGTAGGGACTGCGCTGGGTTTGTCTATCAAAGGCTACAAGGCAATGGTAGAAATGCAGTTTGCCGATTTTGTTACTTGTGGTTTCAACCAGATCATTAACAATCTGGCCAAGAGCCATTACCGATGGGCACAATCGGCAGACGTAGTAGTACGGATGCCTACTGGCGCAGGTACGGCTGCCGGGCCTTTCCATTCGCAATCCAACGAAGCGTGGTTTTTCCATACGCCAGGCCTCAAAGTGGTATATCCCTCCTCGCCATACGATGCCAAAGGCTTGCTCAATGCCGCCCTAGAAGACCCCAATCCAGTCATGTATTTCGAGCACAAGCTTCTCTACCGATCCATTAGCGAATCTATTCCCGACGATTATTATACCGTTCCGATTGGCAAAGCCCAGCTCATCCAATCGGGCGAAGATTTGTCCATCATTACTTACGGCATGGGTGTGCATTGGGTCAAACGAATATTGGAACAACTGGCCGAAACAGCCCCCGCAGTATCGGCTGACCTGCTGGATTTGCGCACCTTGCTTCCCTGGGATAAGGAGGCCGTATTAGCGACCGTTCGAAAAACAGGAAAGGTGCTGATTGTACACGAAGATTGCCTGACTGGAGGAATTGGGGGCGAAATTGCCGCCTGGATTGCGGAGCACTGCTTCCCTTACCTAGACGCGCCCGTTATGCGCGAAGGTAGCCTGGATACGGCGATACCTTTTGCTCCGACGTTAGAAAACAATTTTTTACCTAGAAAGCGAATAGAAGAAAAGATAAAACAACTGCTTGCTTTTTAAGCACGTGCGCAAGCCTATTACGTGACAGAATGAGCAGCAATTGCGGGAGCTGTGAGCGCAAAAAAAATCAGTTGAGCTCCTATAATATGTTATCGGGAACTCAACTGATGATACTTATGAAAAACCAATGAATTAAAAGTATTCTGGTAAAGTAGAGGTATGCATACGCTGGTAGCAGGTTTAGTGTTTCTGCAATTTATTTTTTATTGCCATGGCCTTCACTTCACTCAATGCCTGAGCGGTTAGGGGCTTGGTCACAAACTTAATAACATAGTCATTATCTACGATCTTTTCAATGTCTTTCTTGTTGTCAGAACTTGAAAGGATTACTACACTGCATTTATTTTTCAACTCCTCAGGAAACATCTCAAATTCAAATAGAAATACAAACCCATCCACGATAGGCATATTAATATCAAGGAAAATAATATCGGGCAAGTTTTGAGGATTATCTTTCTCTCTTTCCAAATATTCCAACGCACTTTTTCCAGAATTTTTTATTTCTATTCGAGGGGCGAATTTGGTAATTTCTATAATCCGCTTACTAATAAAGTTGTCAGTATCATTGTCATCAACAAGTAATACCAACTCAATTTTTCCTTTTTCCATAGCTTGGCTAAAATTTTAATCTGGTGAAACGGTTGTAATATGAGGCATACCCATGCATGGAAATGCCAGTGACCACCCTCTCTCCTTTCATTTAAGGCGCGGGAAGTTTTTTTCAAGCAAGCTTTACAAAAAAACGGAATCGTATTTGTTAAAAATCAACCCGAGTCGTGATAAGTGCTGAAAATCCTGCGAAATGTAATCTCTCATAGCTAGTGTATATTGTCCCTGGGAGGTAAGTAAAAATGCCAAGCTTTATAGGTGACTCTTTACTTTACTTAACTCCTTTAGTTTATATTTTCAAAGGTATAGCATCAGAAATAATTTAAGTCAGACCGTTTAGGTGAATACTTATACGAGTAATATCTGTGAGTAAATTGCCTTACTCCCCAATAGAGCCAATATCATTCTCTATTTATGTGAACTATACATACTGGCTTACAGATTGTTACGAATCTTCTTTTGCTTTATTCCCTTTGTTCTAATTTATATTTAAGACCATTCGCACTAAACCAGTGTGTAAGGTCAGCGTGAATAGGACAGCTTTATAGCATTCGTTTTTTTCAATTATTGCTCTGGTCGAAAATTAACAACGCTACAGTAAAGCCCAGGGTATGGATAACTGAAATTACCAGCATAGAAACTGATTGCAGGAAAAGGTGAGGATATTATTATTGGAAGGGCTGCACTATATATAAAAAAAATTGCGCATCAGGCTTTGCTTCCATGATGCGCAATTTGTTACTTGACTTAACTACTTAAAAAAGGATTTGTGCTTTGGGTATAGCGTTTAGGGTATTAAGCTAGCCCAATACCCTAAATGCTATACTTGTTTAATATTCGTCCTCGTTGAAGAAGAAATCATCTTTAGTAGGATAGTCAGGCCAGATTTCCTCGATGCTTTCGTAAGGCTGACCGTCATCTTCCAATTCTTGAAGATTCTCTACCACTTCCAAGGGAGCTCCCGAGCGAATGGAGTAGTCTATCAATTCATCTTTGGTGGCAGGCCAGGGTGCATCTTCCAGGTAAGAGGCCAACTCTAGGGTCCAGTACATAGGCTTTACTCTTTTTGATTGGTTAACAATGGGTTGCAAACTTATAATTAAAATTCTAAAAAACTACCAATATTCGTCAATATGCGTACAATGGGCAGTCTAATTATTGATTAGAAACATTAAACGAAGGAAAAAGAAAATGTTTCGATAAAATGAGATTTTTTTGTCTTGATTTTCAACTATTTCGACTGAAGTATCATTTTAACTACGAAAAGGACTTCAACTTATCCATAAACTCCTGAAGTATTTTTTCCTTCACCCCAATTTTTCGCTTCTGAATACTGAGCTTAGAAAGAACCATCTTGTCTATCGTCTGGTTTTTATCCATTGAGCCTGCGCCAACGACACTGCTTTCGTACATGCTCAATTCGCTTTTGTCTTTTCGGATCAGATCTGACATAATATCTACTTTGATGCGAATCTGATCTTCCATCCTTTTCTGTTCGAAGAAGTGGTGTTTGCGTTTCACTACCCGCATCAGGTAATTGAGCTCAAATATCTTATCGCAAGCCAGTCTGAATCGATCGGCCAGGCGGTTATCCGGCACCTTAGGACGCCCCAGATCTTTCCACTCCATGAGCAGTTGCTTGCCACGTTCGGCAGCCTGAATCATATCATCGGTACGGGCGGCAAGGGCTTCCGCTTCGGAACACATTTTTTCCTGGGCTAGTATTTTGGGATCTACCTTTTTTACAAATGGCTGAGATGGAATACCTTTGGCTCGTTTATACCGTTCGTAGAAGAAATCATTTCCCTTCTTGAATTTTTTCCACAAAAGGGCTGCTTTCTTTGCTGGTATCTTGCCTACGGCTTTCCATTCTTCCTGCAATTTCTTTAGCGTCGCCATGCCTGCATCTACATCACTTTCGTTCCGCAGACCAAACACGCGCTCAATCAGGCTTTCATACTGGGCATTCCGTTGGCGTACTAAGCGGTTCTGCTCATCAAAAAACTCTTTACGCTTCCTGAAAAAACCGTCCACCAATTCATTGAATTGAGCTTCCAGTTTGTCTTCCCATTCTTTTTCAGCTAAACCAGTCTTAATCCACTTTGTTTTCAAGTCCTTGAACTTGTCGGTGGTTTCCTGCCATTCAATGCTGTCGACAAGGGTTTCAGCTTCCTGCACCAGGGCTTGCTTGATTTCCAGGTTTTTTGCCCGGTTCACCACGATTATTTTCCGGAGGTCTTCCTCCATCACATCCAATCGTTCAAATAGCACCACGTAATCACCTAGTCCATCAAACTCGGCCAGATACTGACGGAGATGAATGAGTTTCATCAAATACGAACCCTTATTCAGCGCCTCCTCAATCAGCGTCCGAAGCTCTTCTACCTTCTGTTCGGCAATCTTGAAACGGTTAGTGAAATAGTTAACGGTAGCTTCTTCGCTTATTTTGACTTCACCAATCTGGCGGTCGGGAAAATCTAGATAGCCGCGTAGGTATATCTTTCCTTCACGGATATAACCATATTCATTGGACACTTTTGATTCCATTATCTTTTCAATTCAATTATTAGGTTCTATGGATTTAGTTTGAGAAACTCCTGGAAATTTGAGAAACTTTTATCAAAATCAAAGCTTGCAGAAAAAAAATTATCAAAAAAAGCTTAATCCAATGTACCAAAATTATTCATTTATGCAAACTCTCTCAGTAAATTCAAATGCAAAATATAAATAAACTTAATGACTAATCGATGGACATCCTTTAATTTTACGCAGGTAAACAAAAAAATTATCCATTGACAAATTCCTTAATCCCTGATTTCTCTATATGAGTAACGAAACAATTATTTTCTCTATGGCAGGCGTAAGTAAAACTTACCCTCCTCAAAAACAGGTGCTTAAAAACATTTACCTTTCTTTTTTTTACGGAGCTAAAATTGGTGTATTGGGTTTAAATGGCTCCGGAAAATCTTCCTTACTCAAGGTAATTGCCGGAATTGAAAAGAATTATCAAGGGGAAGTAGTCTTTTCTCCTGGCTATTCAGTTGGTTTCCTGGAGCAGGAACCCCAGTTGGATCCCAACAAGACGGTGAAAGAAGTAGTAGAAGAAGGAGTGCAAGAGATCGTTGATTTGCTGAAAGAATTTGAAGCCATTAACGAACAATTTGCCGACCCTGACGCTGATTTTGATAAATTATTGGCTCGCCAAGCCGAAGTGCAAGAAAAGTTGGATCATTCAAACGCCTGGGAACTCGACAACCGACTCGAAAAAGCCATGGATGCCCTGCGTACACCACCCGCGGATACCAAAATTGCTACCCTGTCGGGTGGAGAAAAGCGCCGGGTTGCCCTTTGCCGCTTACTCCTGAAAGAACCCGATGTACTTTTACTCGATGAGCCAACCAACCACCTGGATGCGGAGTCGGTACTGTGGTTGGAGCAACACCTGCAACAATATAAAGGTACTGTCATCGCCGTTACCCACGACCGGTATTTCCTGGATAACGTAGCAGGCTGGATTCTGGAACTGGATAGAGGCGAAGGAATTCCCTGGAAAGGCAACTATTCTTCCTGGTTAGAGCAAAAGCAGGGTCGCTTAGCGAAGGAAGAGAAAACCGAATCGAAACGGCAGAAGACTTTACAACGCGAATTAGAATGGGTACGTATGGCACCCAAAGCCCGCCAAGCAAAATCGAAAGCCAGGTTAGGTGCTTACGAGAAAATGATTGGCGAAGATGCCCGTCAGAAAGAAGACAAATTGGAATTATTTATCCCGCCTGGCCCCCGTTTGGGTAGCAAAGTGATCGAAGCGAAGGGCGTTTCTAAGGCATTTGGAGATAAGTTATTGTACGAAAACCTCAATTTCACGCTGCCTCAAGGCGGTATTGTTGGGATTATCGGCCCTAACGGTGCAGGAAAAACTACCCTTTTCAACCTGATTACCGGTCGCGACAAGCCAGATTCGGGCGAATTTGACGTGGGCGACACTGTACAAATTGCCTACGTAGATCAATTGCACGACAACCTTGACCCCAATAAAACGGTGTTTGAAACCATTTCTGGTGGTACTGAACAGATGTTACTGGGTGGCAAACAGGTAGTTTCCCGTGCGTATGTAAGCAAGTTTAATTTTGGCGGCTCGGATCAGGAGAAAAAAGTGGGCGTACTTTCTGGTGGTGAGCGCAACCGCGTGCATCTGGCCATGACCTTGAAGCAAGGAGCCAACTTACTCCTGCTCGATGAGCCGACCAACGACCTCGACGTAAACACACTCCGGTCTTTAGAAGAAGCCTTGGAGAATTTCGGCGGTTGCGCCGTAGTCATTTCCCACGATCGCTGGTTCCTTGACCGCATTGCTACGCATATCCTGGCCTTTGAAGGTGATTCGCAAGTGTATTTCTTTGAAGGAAACTTCTCTGACTACGAGGAAAATAAAAAGAAACGGCTCGGCGATATAGCTCCGAAGCGAGTACGGTATAAGAAATTAGTTTAGAAAGGGATTAAAATAAGAAAGCCAGCTCTTCTTGATTATAGAGCTGGCTTTTTTTATTAGGATTAGGATGAACAAAACAGCCTATGGAAGTAAGAAGGATAAAAGAAGATGAACTAGAAAAATTGCTCTCCCTTTACAAGCATTTACATGCTAATGAAGACGAAGTATCCCCAGAAGCACTATCTGAGGCAGGGCAACGCATTTTTACCAATGATTCTACATTCATTTACTTCGTCATTGAAAAAGATGATCTATTAGTTTCGTCGTGTAATCTGAGTATTATTCCCAATTTAACCAGGGGCGCCCGTTCCATCGGATTGATAGAAAATGTGGTCACTCACATAGATTACAGAAAACAAGGCTTAGGAAAAAAGGTAATAGAACACACAATCAACTACGCCCGAGCAAAGAATTGCTATAAAGTAATGCTGCTAAGTAATGCTCATAAAACTGAAGCGCATCAATTTTATGAGCGACTGGGTTTTGATTCAGGGGCAAAAAAAGGGTTTATCATAAACCTATAACTATATAAACGTTACTGGGTAATATACAAATCTACTTTAATCTCATGAGTGGCCCTATCGTTTTATTATGGTCTCGTCGTCAAAGCCTCTTAATTTACAGCATAGAGGGCAAAAGTGGCTCATTCTCATGCAAGATCGTAGAATGAATAAGCCTTAAAAACTTCGTATGGATGCTTTCATAAGTTAGAAATATGTCCTAAATTTGCGCTCCTAATTTCGTTTCAGGTGTGAAAGAGTTAAATAAGTATGATATTGACATTCTCAAACTAAGTGATAAGCAGCATGTTTACACGTTTGAGTCAGGCGATTCGTTCTTTGAGAGCTTTGAACAAAGCCTTTTAAAGAAAGGAAATGTTCTAACCCGGCTGTTACTTGACAAGGGTGCGACGATGCTACGGTTAAGTTTTCATATTACCGGCTGGATAGAGTTGATATGTGACCGAACACTCGAACCATTCGAACATTCACTAGAGATAACGCAGCAATTAATTCTAAAATTCGGCGACGAAAACAAGGAACTGACCGACGAAATTGAAATGATTGTCCGAGATACGCCGCGCATTAACATAGCACAGTATATCTTTGAATTTATTAGCTTGTCGTTACCCATGAAAAAGCTGCACCCTAAGCTGAGCAATCAACCTATAGCGCAGGAGACTGAGGAAGGAGTACTAATTTATAGCTCAGAAAAAACTGACGACAAGTCTCAAGAAGAAGAAGAACCCGCAATCGATCCACGGTGGCAGGCATTGCAGAAGCTTAAGAACGAGGGGATTTAGTATATTTATTTTAACAAGTTAATTTACAATTACTCAAAATGGCACATCCTAAACGGAAAATTTCCAAAACCAGAAGAGATAAAAGAAGAACTCACCAGAAAGCAACACCCAGAACTATTGCTGTTGACCCTACTACTGGCGAAGCTCATATTTACCACCGTGCCCACGTGGTAGATGGCAACCTATACTACAAAGGTCGGGTAGTAATTGAAAATTACACCACCACAGTATAAGAATGTAAATACGAATAATTTTGTAATAGAAATTATCACTGATTACCTTGCTACCATGCTTGGCAATTACCTTTCGTTGGTAGTATGCCTAAACAATAGGCAATAACCGGCAAAATCAGCGTTCAGTAATCGTATTTCTTTCTATCCTACCATCCGTGCTTGATTCAATGAAAATTGCCTTAGATGCAATGGGCGGCGATTTTGCACCCGAAGCAACCGTAGAAGGTGCTTTAATGGCCGTTAAATTCCTACCTCCGCAGGTAAAACTGGTATTGGTAGGTAAGGAGCCCGTTATTCAGGCCATATTAAATAAACACGCATATAATTCCCCAGCTATCGAAATCTTCCATGCCGAGGAAGTGATAGATATGGGAGAACACCCCACGAAAGCATTAAGCCAGAAACCCAACTCCAGTATTGCAGTTGGGTTTAAGCTGTTAAAGAGTGGTGAAGTTTCCGCTTTTTGCAGTGCTGGCAATACTGGTGCTATGCACGTAGGAGCCATGTTTAGCATTAAGGCAATTGAGGGAGTAATGCGACCAGCTATTGCAGGCTTTGCTCCTCAGATTGACGGTAGCCACGCAGTCATACTAGACGTAGGTGCCAATGCTGACTGTAAACCCGATGTGTTGCAGCAGTTTGCCGAAATCGGCTCAGTTTATGCCACCTATGTACTTGGCATCAAAAGCCCTAAAGTTGCTTTGATGAATTTGGGAGAAGAAGAACAAAAAGGTTCGTTGGCTACGCAGGCAGCCTACCAACTGTTAAAAATTAACCCCAAAATCAACTTTATTGGTAATATAGAAGGCCGTGATCTTTTCATAAATAAAGCCGATGTCATTGTTTGTGACGGCTTTACTGGCAATGTGATTCTCAAGCTGGCAGAATCTATTTACGATTTGCTCAAGCAACGGAATATATCCGATCCATTTTTTAATCAATTAAATTACGAGTCAGTTGGCGGGAGTCCTATTTTGGGGGTCAACGGGAATGTAATTATAGGACACGGAGTATCTTCGCCATTGGCTATTCAGAACATGATTGTCCTGGCCAATAAAATGGTACAATCAAATATTTATACGCGAATCAGGGAAGCATTGGTTTAGCAAAGGCCATTCGCTAAAGATTGAAGTATATTCACTCCTTAGCGTTCAATACTCCATTAATATTCTATGACAAAAATAAGGGCTGCCATTACAGGAATCTGTGGATATGTACCAGATTATATACTTACCAACACTGAACTTGAGAAAATGATTGATACAACCGATGAGTGGATTACTACTCGGACGGGTATCAAAGAAAGAAGGATTTTAAAAGGTGAAGGTTTAGGCACCTCCTATATGGGAGCCAAAGTTGTCAAAGCTTTATTAGAAAAAACTGGCACTTCGCCAGACGAAGTAGATCTGCTCATTTGCGCTACGACTACCCCCGATTTTGTTTTCCCAGCTACAGCTAACCTGATTTCTAAAGAAGTAGGGGCTGTTAATGCATACAGTTTTGATGTACAGGCAGCCTGTTCTGGTTTTTTGTATTCGGTAGCTATGGGATCGCAATTTATTGAAACCGGCAAACACAAGAAAGTAATCGTGGTTGGAGCAGATAAGATGTCTTCTATTGTTGATTACCAAGACCGCTCTACCTGTATTATTTTTGGTGATGGAGCCGGTGCTGTTTTATTAGAACCCAACACCGAAGGCAACGGTGTGATAGACTCTATCCTTCGTACAGACGGTGCAGGCGCACAACACCTGTATCAGAAGGCTGGTGGTAGTCGCCGGCCACCAACCCACGAAACCATTGATGCCCGTGAACATTATATTTATCAGGAGGGTGCTGCCGTTTTTAAATTTGCAGTAACCAATATGGCCGATGTCTCTGCAGAGATAATGCAGAGAAATGGCCTAACTGCTGATGACGTTGCTTGGTTGGCACCACACCAAGCCAATAAACGAATCATTGATGCTACTGCTCAGCGCATGGGCATTGGACCAGAAAAGGTAATGATTACCATTCAAAAATATGGTAATACAACCGGAGCAACGATCCCACTTTGTTTGTGGGATTATGAATCTAAGCTTCGCAAGGGCGATAATATCGTCATGGCTGCTTTTGGAGGGGGCTTTACCTGGGGCTCTTTATATTTGAAGTGGGCTTATGACGGAAAAGGTTAGTAATATAAATATTATCGTATAGAATATAAATTTAATAATAAGACTTAAACACTTTCTTCTAAAAGTCAATAGCTTTGCACCATTCTATCGGCTTTTAATGATTAACTAGCGTTATGGCAACCACGGCAGATTTTAAAACTGGCATTACAATCGAATACAATGGCGGTTTATACACAATAGTAGATTTTCAACACGTAAAACCTGGCAAGGGAGGAGCTTTTGTTAGAACTAAGCTAAAAAACCTTTCCAATGGTAAAGTGATTGAAAACACTTTCAACGCAGGGATCAAAATTACGACTGCTCGCATTGAAAGACGCCCTCACCAATTTTTGTATAAAGACGAGTTGGGATATAACTTCATGGACAACAATACTTTTGAACAGGTTTCTCTGGAAGAAAAGTTGATTGATGCCTCTGATTTATTAAAAGAAGGCCAGAACGTTGAAGTGCTGTACCACGCCGAAACAGAAACTGCGCTAAGTTGTGAATTACCTCCTTTTGTTGAATTAATTGTTACTTATACTGAGCCTGGCGTAAAAGGAGATACGGCGACTAACGCCAATAAACCAGCTACTCTTGAGACAGGAGCGACCATTCAGGTACCCTTATTCTTAGAGCAAGATGTAAAAATAAAGGTAGATACTCGCACGCATTCCTACGTAGAAAGAGTGAAATAAGGTCTCGAAAGCCACTAAAAACCGTTCTAACAAGATGAAAGCTAAGGAAATTCAAGAACTTATCGACTTTATTGCCCAATCAGGGCTTGATGAAGTAAACATTGAGACTGACCAATTCAAGATTAATGTAAAACGTCACTCATCTGCTCAAATAAAGCAAGTTGATTCTGTTTCTTTCATTGGGTCTGCTCCTGCTGTGCAAGCTACGGCTCCAGTAAGTCTGCCATCTGCCATTATTCCCCAATCAACCATTACTGCCCCAGTCGAATCGCCGAGGCCTACTGATAACTATATCACTATCAAGTCCCCTATGATTGGTACTTTTTATCGCTCTGCTAATCCTGAAAATCCCTCTTTTGTCAATATTGGCGACGAAGTGAAGAAAGGCCAAACAGTTTGTATTATTGAAGCGATGAAACTCTTCAATGAGATCGAATCAGAAGTGACAGGAAAAATAGTAAAGGTATTGGTAGAAAATGCATCACCTGTAGAATACGATCAGCCTTTATTTTTGGTAGACCCCTCTTAGTGAATGGTTAGTGAGTAAAGTAGCCGTGGGTTTATTTATCTTTAGCCCACCTGAGCCAACGCTCCGTTACACTTATCTCATAAACTCGACACTTATAAACCTTAAGCATTGTGTTTAAAAAAATACTGATAGCCAATCGGGGTGAAATAGCTTTACGTATCATCCGTACGTGCAAAGAAATGGGCATTAAGACGGTTGCCGTTTACTCTACTGCTGATCGTGATAGCCTACACGTGCGTTTTGCCGATGAGGCTGTATGTATAGGCCCTCCCGCTAGCCGACAATCTTACCTCAGCATCCCAAACATTATCGCAGCGGCTGAAATTACCAATGCAGATGCCATTCATCCGGGTTACGGTTTTTTATCGGAAAATGCTGAATTTTCCAAAATTTGCGAAGAATACAATATCAAATTTATTGGCCCTTCCGCTGAGATGATTAACGCCATGGGCGACAAAGCATCAGCTAAAGCCACGATGAAGAAAGCCGGCGTACCCACAATTCCTGGGTCAGATGGCTTACTCGCAACCATAGAGCAAGGCAAAATTGTTGCTGCCAAAATTAAGTACCCTGTTATTATTAAAGCTACTGCTGGTGGTGGTGGCAAGGGTATGCGCATCATTCGCCATGAACAGGCTTTTGAAAAAGCCTGGAATGATGCTAAAATGGAAGCATCCGCTTCATTTGGCAATGATGGTTTATATATGGAAAAATTCATAGAAGAACCACGGCACATTGAAATACAAATCGTTGGTGATAGATACGGAAAAGTATGTCACCTCTCAGAAAGAGATTGTTCTATTCAACGTCGGCATCAGAAACTGGTAGAAGAAACGCCCTCTCCAATCATTACAGACCGCTTGCGTGACAAAATGGGCAAGGCTGCGATTAAAGGAGCAAAAGCAATCCGTTACGAAGGGGCAGGAACAATTGAGTTTCTAGTAGATAAAAACGGGGATTTCTATTTTATGGAAATGAATACCCGGATTCAGGTAGAACATCCCATTACTGAAGAAGTTACAGACTTCGACTTAATTAAGGAACAAATAAAAGTAGCTGCAGGCATCAAGATTTCGGGGAAAAACTATACGCCTAATCTATTTGCTATGGAATGCCGAATCAATGCGGAAGACCCAGCCAATGGCTTCCGACCTTCTCCGGGAAAAATAACCAACTTACACTTGCCTGGAGGCCACGGCGTGCGCATTGACAGCCACATTTACACTGGCTATACAATACCGCCCAATTATGATTCTATGATTGCTAAGCTCATTGTAAGCGCTCAAACCCGTGAAGAAGCCGTAGTCCGCATGAAACGTGCTTTACAAGAATTTGTAATTGAAGGAATCAAAACAACTATTCCATTCCATATCAAACTA
>JAZKGK010000035.1:0-5274 GCA_040385915.1 Bacteroidota bacterium | reverse complement strand
GGCTACAGCGTTACGGTGTAACGCTGCTACGGTACGTATGGTCGGTATGCTGCCATGGGAAGGGCTGGAATTGCCATTTTCAGGCAGAAATAGAAAGGGAGATTGGGTATCTCTTCTCCCTGTTTTAAATCCGGTCTGCCTTACTCCCCTATTCGGCTCGCAGGGATTTCACTGGGTTGGCAATAGCCGCCTTGATGGCCTGAAAACTGACGGTTAACAGGGCAATGAATAGGGCGCTGACACCCGCCAACCCAAACAACCGGGAGTCAATGGGAATGCGATATTCAAAATTCTGAAGCCAGGTGTGCAAGGCATAATACGCCAATGGCCAAGCGATTATGTTAGCAAGGGCAATCAGTTTGAGGAAGTCTTTTGATAACAGCGCCACAATGCTTGTTACACTGGCACCCAGCACTTTGCGAATACCGATTTCCTTGGTGCGACGCTCTGCGGTGAAGGCGGCCAAGCCAAATAACCCCAGACACGAAATGCAGATCGCCAGCACGCCGAATGCATTAATCAGGGTATTTACCTGCTGCTCGTTGCGATAAAGTTGCTCATACGCTTCGTCCAGGAAGTGGTAGGTCAATGGATAGGCTGGGTTGAATTGCTTGGTTACCCGACCCAGCTCGGCAATGGCTTGGGCGGTTTTACCCGCTTTGGTCTTCACAAGCAGGAAGCTGGTATTCTGGTGGTTGAATACCAATACAAGCGGATTAATTTTTTCGTGGAGTGAACGAAGGTGGAAATCTTTCATTACCCCGATGATAGGCCCTTTTCCCTGCCAAAACTCCACTTCTTTGCCCACCGGATCGGTCATGCCCATGAGCTTGGCAGCCGCCTCGTTGATGAGGTAGGCCAAGGAATCGGCGGGGCGATTCATGGCAAAATCCCGCCCCGCCACCAGCGGAATATTCATAGTCCGGGTGAAATCACCACCCACGCACATGGCCGACACATTCGTTTGTAGATTGGGGTCTTTGCCTGGCCAAGCCAGGTCGCCAGAATAACCCTCTATATTGATAGGAAGCGACATGGCCGTGGTAGCCGATGCAATGGCGGGTTGGCGCATCAGCTCCTGGCGGTAGGTTTCCAGCCTTTTTCCCTCTTCCAACTCGCCTTCCAGTGGCACATAAAGCACGTTTTCGCGATCCATGCCCAGGTTTTTTGTACGCAGATAGTCCATCTGCTGCCCCACCACCAGCATGCCAACAATTAGAAAAACCGACATGGTAAACTGAAAAACAATCAGGGCTTGGCGCAAGTGCAACGACCCCCTACCCGCCTGCAAAGAGCCTTTTAGCATGCCAATGGGCCGGAATGCCGACAAAAACAAGGCCGGGTAACTACCCGACACTACGCCTACTGCGAGCACTAGTACCATGATTGTGAGCCACAAGGAAGGAGCTGCTAGCGAAAGTATCAGTTGTTTCCCAAATACAGTATTGAACGTCGGCAGTATGGCAGTAACAAGCAGCAAGGCCACGCCAACTGATAAAAGACTCGTCAGGATCGACTCCGCCATAAACTGCCCGATCAGAGAAGGCCGCGAGGCTCCGACTACCTTCCGCACGCCAATCTCTTTCGTCCGCAAGGCACTTCTAGCCGTAGCCAGGTTCATAAAGTTGATGCAGGCAATGAGCAGGATGAACAGAGCCACCAACGAAAAAATGCGCACGTAGGCAATCTGTCCGCCAACAGCCTGACCATTCTCATAATTGCCATACAAGTGCAGGTCGGTCATCGGTTGCAGAATGGGGTGCGTGTCTTTCTCGGATGGGGATACATAGCGGCTGTACATGCCCTTCATGGCAGCTTGGGCATGAGCAGCGATGGTGTTGGGTTTCAGCCGCACGTAGGTCATAAAGGTGGAGTTGCCCCAGGTTTTCATCCAGTCTTGCTCCTGTACCTGGAAGTTGACGAGCCAGTCGAATTGAAGGCTTGCGTTGGCGGGCAGGTTTTCCAACACGGCTCCGACCGTGAATAATTTATCGTTGTTGAGTTGGATGATTTTCCCCAAGGCTGATTCATTGGGAAAGTATTTGTCGGCCAGTTTGCGGGTAATGATGATTTGTTTGGGCTGTGCCAGTGCCTTGGCCGGATTCCCAGCCAGTACAGGTAGATGAAATATGCCAAAAAAGCCGGGAGTGGCGTATTGGCCATTCTCTTTGCTGCTCTTTTCACCGACTTTTATGAGCAAATTCTTCCCAAAGGTTATTTTAGTCACGGATGCTACGGCCGGAATATCTTTGGCAATCGCTTCCGATAAAGGTCCCGGTGTGACGAAGCTAGTGGTGATTTGGCCGTTGAAGAGCGAATTTACCCGCACAAAATACACCTCTTTTACTCCGGGCAAAAAGCGGTCGAAACTGCGTTCGTCCTGCACCCACAGATAAATCAGCAGGCTACAGGCCATACCCAGACCCAACCCCAAGATGTTAATGAGCGAAAACGCTTTGTGCCGAAGCAGGTTACGCAGGGCGATTTTGAAGTAGTTAAGTAGCATAGGTTTGAGCAATTAGCTTTTAGGTTTTAGTCGTTAGCTTTAAAGGAGAGTAGAAAGTGGAGTTTTGTGCTAACCGCTAACCGCTAAAAGCTAACACCTAACACCTAAGTCACTCCGTTCGCAGCGACTTTACCGGGTTGGCGAGAGCGGCTTTGATGGCCTGGTAGCTGACCGTGAGCAGTGCGATGAGTAAGGCGCTAAAGCCAGCCCAAACGAATATACTTGCACGTATTGGCACCTGGTAGGCAAAACCTTCTAACCAGCGAATCATGGCGTAATACGAAAGAGGGGTAGCCAGCAAAATAGCCACTAACACTAATTTGAGGAAGTCTTGGGATAGTAAGGCAACAATACTGCTGACCGAAGCACCAAGCACTTTTCTAATGCCGATTTCCTTGGTGCGTTGCTTGGCTGTGAAAGTAGCCAGCCCGTACAAGCCCAGGCAGGCAATAAAAATGGCCAAGCCCGCAAAAGTGCCGAATACATTCCCAAAGTGCACATCCGCTTGGTACTGCCGGTTGAATGATTCATCCAGAAAGCGGTAAATAAACGGGCGCTGAGGAGCCACTTCTCGCCACAATCGTTCTAGCTGAGCCAGTGTGGTGGACATATCGCCGGGTTTGATTAACAGAGAAAGGCAATTTGACGATCGGGGCTCCAGGCGAAGGGCCAAGGGCTCGACTTGCTGGTGCAACGACCGAAAATTAAAATCTTTTACCACACCAATGACAGTGCCCTCCCGGCCCCACTGCGAAAACCGCTTCCCAATCACTTCCTGCGGATTGGCGTATCCGTAAAGCTTGGCAGCAGCTTCATTGATAACCAACGACTTGGCCGTATCAGCCGGAAACTCACGAGCATAAGCCCGACCAGCGACCAACTGAATCTGGTAGTGCGGAATGAAGTCCACGTCTATTTCGTAAAGCAAAGGGGCATTGGCCTTCATCGCTCCTTCCTTCGTTTGAATTTCTGTATGGGCGTTGGGAATAAAGTCACCGGGCACAGCGCGGGAGGCAGAAGCGGACACCACAGCCGAATTTTTCTCAAAAACGGATTTGATAGACTCCAACTTTTGTTTTACGCCTTCGTCTCCACCAAAATCAACTACCAGCATTTGCTCTTGTTGAAACCCTAAATTGAGCGAACGAAGGTGGGTTAATTGCGAAAAAACGATGGCCATACCGGTAATGAGGGCAATAGAAAGGCTAAACTGAAACACCACTAACCCCTGCCTCAAGGTTACGCCTTTGAAGTGGGGCAGCATACTTCCCTTCAGCACCTGTACAGGCCGGAAGCGGGATAATACCCATGCCGGAAAACTGCCAGCCAAGAGTCCTACCACTAGTGCCGTTGCTAGCAACCCCAACAGTAGTTGCCACGAAAACAACACCTTTGACGAAAAAGCCACTCCGGCTAGACTCTCCATAAAGGGCAGGGCGGCTTGTGTCAACAGCCACGCAAACACCGCCGCCAGGAAAGCGAGCAGTACTGATTCGGTCAAAAACTGCCGAATCAATGCGCTTTGATGGGCACCCAATACTTTGCGCACGCCTACTTCTTTGGCCCTTTCGGCCGACCGAGCCGTGGAAAGATTAATAAAGTTGATACAGGCAATAACTAGAATAAAGATTCCGACCAGGGAGAAAATAGAGAGATTGGTCAAACTGCCCATTTTGCCGGGCTGGCGGGCGGCCTTGGAATGAAGATAGGCATCCGTCATCGGCTCAAAGGCCACGGTGTAGTTGGGATCAGCTTGGTGCCGTTTCAGAAAGGCAGGCATCTTAGCTTGTAATGCTTGCAAGTTGGTCTGCTCGGGCAAATAGAAATAGGTATAAAAGTCAACGTAGCCCCATGCTGAAAAAATTTCGGGATCGAATTGCCGCATGGTACTCATAGAAATGAGTCCATTGAAGGTAAAGTGCGAATTAGATGGCACATCTTCCATCACACCGGTTACAACTAACGGAAATTGGTTGTTTATCATGATGGTTTTGCCCAAGGCATTGCCCTGGCCGAAGTATTTTTGGGCAAGACGATGGGTCAGCACGATACTGCGAGGAGCCACTAAGGCCTTGGTTGGATTACCATCAAGCAACTTCCAACTGAACAGATTAAAAACAGTAGAATCCATGAACACCAAATTGTCTTCCTGAAAGCGCTTCTCTCCATATTGCAGCAGCAGGTTATTAGGGCTGGTAAACTGCACCATCTTTTTTATTTCCGGAAAATCGCTCGCCAGCGCTGGCCCAACCGGAGCATTTCCCCAAACGGAATAGTCCTCTGGGGACAGAGACGATTGGTTAGCTGCACTATCGGCGTGGCGCTTCCCATGCAATACCCGGTAAATGCGATCTAACTGGGTATGATAGCGGTCGTACGATAATTGGTGTTGTACATAAAGCCAAATGAGCAGGCAGCAGGCCATACCCACGGCGAGCCCTAGGATATTGATGAGCGAAAACGCTTTGTGCCGAAGCAGGTTACGAAAGGCGATTTTGAAGTAGTTGTAAAGCATAGGTTTGGGGCTTGAGCTAATAACTTATTCCACCTGCATAGGCAAATTGCTTACCAAGGCAAAAAAAGCCCTTTTTGTCCCAAAAAAAGCTTTTTTAAAATAGAAGGAGAAACTAACTGTTCGTTATCGAACAGCCAACGTGCGAAAGCGGACGTTTTTTAGTAGTCATACCTCATTCTCTTGAATTACGAAAAAACACTAGGGCAAACGCATGATATTTACTTTAGTAACTCTTTGAGATATTCTACATCGT
>JAZKGK010000034.1:0-26352 GCA_040385915.1 Bacteroidota bacterium | reverse complement strand
CCTCCTGGAAGCCTCGGAATTGACTGTAGCCAAAAACTTCTTTTAACCGCTCTTTTAGATTAGAACTGACAACATCTACTGATATCATTGTAAGTACACAAAATAGTTGGAACTAAATAGCACTGGTAATATAATTGTAATATACTAGGTTCAAAGTTACGGAATAAGCATCCATAATTTGAAATTAGTAAAAAATATTCATTTACTAGGCAATTTATTACTAATATTTGAAAACACTACGGGTATTTTTACAACAGCCAATTTTATATAAAATGAGTTATCCATAACCAATATTTTATATTTTGCCGTCAAATGAGTAACTAGCATCCCGATAAAAAACCTCGGAAAAGCATGAACAACAATTATGTAATCATTATGGCAGGCGGTGTAGGAACCAGATTCTGGCCCTTCAGTCGTACAGATTTTCCTAAACAGTTTCAAGATGTGCTGGGAACCGGCCAATCGATGTTGCAACAGACTGCTAGCCGGTTTGATGACATTTGCCCACCCGAAAATATTTACATTGTAACCAATGCAGAATATAAGCAACTGGTGCAGAAGCAACTCCCTTTTTTATCCGAAGATCAGATTCTGTTAGAGCCAGTAAGGCGAAATACCGCTCCCTGCATTGCGTATGCTTGTTATAAAATTGCGATTAAAAATCCACAAGCCAATATTGTGGTCTCTCCCGCCGATCATATCATTCTGAAAGAGCAAGCCTTTACTAAAACCATTCATGAGGCATTGCAGGCAACCAAAGACCAGAATATACTGGTTACCCTGGGTATTAAGCCAAGCCGCCCCGACACGGGTTACGGCTACATTCAGTACATTACTGACAAGAATGAGGGCGTGAAGAAAGTGAAAACCTTTACTGAAAAGCCTGAACTTGATTTAGCCAAAAAATTCCTTGAAAGTGGTGACTTTGTTTGGAACGCAGGTATTTTCGTTTGGAATGTGCAGACCATTCTCCAAAATTTTGGTCAGCACATGCACGAACTAGCAGAGATTTTTTCAGAAGGCAATACCAAATATTATACGGCTGATGAGGAAGCTTTTATCAAAAAAGCCTATTCACAGTGCAAGAACATCTCGATTGACTATGGTATCATGGAGAAATCCGACTATGTATACGTACTCTTGAGTGAGTTCGGCTGGTCAGATCTGGGCACCTGGAAATCGCTGTATGATGTAGCAGAAAAAGATGCGCACCAGAATGTAGTAGATGCCAATGTGATGCTATATGATACGAAGAACTGTATCATCAAAACTCCCAAGAATCGCTTAGTCGCCATTAATGGGTTAGATGGCTATATTGTGGCCGAGTACGATAATGTGCTACTGATTTGCAAAAAAGACGAAGAACAACGCGTAAAAGACTTTGTGGCTGATGCCAAGAACAAAGGTGCGGAGTTTGTATAGCTAGCCAATAATAAAGCCATCCCGGTCATCAATATAAGATGATCGGGATGGCTTATTTCTTCCCCTTCAGCATTTGCCCCAACCTGATTAGCTTGCATATTATTTAGGTGTTTACTGCCCCACATCCAACCTTTGCATTTGTGGGTAATCCAGTGCATTTAATAGGGCTACATTCGCTTTCCGGCAAATATCCAATCCTAACAAAATTATAAGCCAGCAAAATATCTTATCTTGTACAGCAATTCTGCTCAGGATATGATAAAATGGAAGGACTTTCCCTTGTGGAACAACCGAATTTTGCAGCACATGGTTTTTTGGACCGTTTATGTGTTGTTCTACGGCTTTCTTTGGGGCTCTCAGGATGATAACTACGAGCGCTCGTTTGTGTCAGAGCTGATTGATTTGCCCATCAAGCTAGTATTGGTCTATCTGACCTTGTACGTGCTTATGCCCCGCTACCTACTTCAAAAGCGCTATCTTCCCTTCTTTGGTTTATTATTGCCCCTGCTGATCATAGGGAGCTTATTATTGCGGGTGGCTTATTTCTATTATTTTATTCCGAAGTACATTACCGATCAGGTACACATGCCTTTTTGGTATCCCTATCGCATTGTTAAATCCATGGTCAACCTCAATTCGGTGGTATTTTTCACGGCTGCCATTAAGTTGGTAAAGCATTGGTACCAACACCAACAGGCAGCGCAGTCCTTAGAAAAGGAGAAGCTGGAAGCCGAGCTAAAGCTTTTGAAGGCACAAATTCACCCCCATTTTTTATTCAACACCCTCAACAATCTGTATTCACTTACGCTCAAAAAGTCGGATGCAGCACCGGAAGTGGTATTAAAGCTGTCCGAATTGATGGACTATATGTTGTACCAAACCAGCGAAGCGCAAGTACCACTCGATCGGGAAATTAATTATATCCGCAATTATATAGCCCTGGAACGAATCCGATATGGCAATCGGCTGGATCTTTCCTTCAACGTTTCGGGCGATATAGCCGGCTGGGGCATTGCTCCTATGCTGTTGTTACCCTTTATTGAAAACAGCTTCAAACATGGGGTTAGCGGCGAAATTGACGGCGTATGGGTAACGATTGACGTGAAAGTAAAGGAAGGACTTCTTTCAATGAAAGTTGAAAATAGCAAAAGCTTGGGTATCCATAAAATAGCAGCAGGAAACTATACCGAAGGCATTGGATTGAAAAATGTAAAAAGGCGACTGGAATTGCTCTACAGCAACAAACATGAGCTAACCATTACTGATGAAGAAACCAGCTATCTGGTTGGCCTCAGACTTACCCTAGACTCCATTCATAGACCTTCTTCTCATGAAAATACAATGCCTGATCGTAGACGACGAGCCGTTAGCGCTTGACATTTTGGAAAGCTACGTGCAACGGCTAGACAGCCTGGCGCTAGTCGGACGGTGCGAAAATGCCATTGAAGCCTTCAATCTATTGCAAAAACATCCGGTAGACTTGCTCTTCCTGGACATACAAATGCCCAAACTAACGGGCATTGACTTCCTCAAGAATATTAGAAACCCACCCAAGGTGATTTTCACCACTGCTTTTCGCGAATACGCCATCGAAAGCTATGAATTGAATGCCGTAGATTATTTGCTCAAACCTATTCCATTCGAACGTTTCCTACGGGCAGTAAACAAAGTGGTACAGCATACCATCCCGAATCCGTCAACGGCACCCAGCCCTCATGACACTGCCCCTGATGACGCTTTTATCTACCTCAAGGCCGATAAGAAAATGGTAAAAGTGATGCTCCGGGAAATCATTTACCTGGAAAGCCTGAAAGATTACATTCGGGTAAAAACGGCTACGAAAGAGATTATCTCTTTACAGAAAATCAGCTTTTTAGAGGAAAAATTGCCGGAAGGGAAGTTTCTGCGTATTCACCGGTCTTTCATTATAGCGGTAGACAAAATTCAGGCTTTTTCAGCTACCCACGTGGAATTGGCAGGGAACAAAGAAATTCCTATTGGCCGGAATTACAAAGCTGAAGTGCTACAGGCACTAGGAAAAAGTGACTGGCTGAATGATTAATAAGTATAGTCATTTAGTATTTAGCCTGTTAGCGATTAAGGTGTATCAGGCCAATGGAGGAAGCTAAAATGCGCTTCCTCCACCAGGTTAACAGAGTTTATTCTGCAAGCAAGCGAATAACAAGTCCTTCAAGCCTTGCATCTATCGGTAGCTGACACGCCAGACGGCTATGATCAGTAATACTTGGCAAGCTATCCAGCATATCCAGTTCCTGGTCAGAAGGTGGGCGCAACGCTCCACTTTCCAATACTTGCACGTGGCAAGTGGCACACAAAGCCATACCGCCACAAGTGCCCTGGATCGGATATTCGCTGGCTTTCAGCACTTCCATCAGGCTCAGATTCATATCCGTAGGTACGCTGATTTGCTGGCGTATCCCTTGGGTATCTTCAACGCAAATTTCTACTTCATTCATAAGCTAATTCAATGATAGACAAATCAATGGGTTTGTCTATAGTTTTAAAAAGCATTTACTCCGTTAACAGTAGTGTATTTAAGCGAATATTTCTGATTAGGATAAATATACTTAAACGCACTTTGCGACATAAGCGCTGCTTCGTGGAAACCACAGAGAATCAATTTTAATTTGCCTGGATACGTATTTATATCGCCAATGGCATATATCCCTGGCGTATTGGTAGAATAATCGAGCGTATCTACCTGAATAGCTGCCTTATCCAAATTCAACCCCCAATGTTCCAGGGGTCCTAATTTCGGGCTTAAGCCAAACAGCGGAATCAAATAATCGGCTTCAATCGTCTGGGTTTGTTTGTAGGTATCGGTATAGGTAACGTATTCCAGTTTACCTTCTCCACCCACGGAATTCAGGTTAGCTTTCAAACACAGCTTGATTTTTCCCGCTTCGGCTAAATCAAATACCTTTTCGGCAGAATCAGGAGCGCCGCGGAAGGTCTCACCCCGGTGTATCAGCGTCAGTTCTGAAGCTACATTGGACAGATAAACAGCCCAGTCGAGGGCTGAGTCGCCACCGCCTGCCAGTACTACACGCTTATTCCGAAATACTTCCGGATTCAAAACCATATAGTTAATTCCTTTTCCTTCGTATTCTGTCAGATTCTGCACTTCAGGTTTGCGTGGTTCAAAACACCCTAAACCTCCAGCAATAACCACTACTTTACAGTGGATTCGTGTACCACCCGAGGTGGTTAATTCAAAAGACCCATCCTCAGTCTTCTCAAACTGCTCCACTCGTTCGCCTAAGGTAAAGGTGGGATTGAAAGGAGCAATCTGATCCATCAGATTTTTAACCAGGTCTTCGGCCAGAATTTCTGGAAACCCCGGAATATCGTAAATAGGTTTCTTGGGATAAATCTCCGATAACTGCCCCCCTACCTGAGGTAATGCATCTACCAAATGGCAACGCATTTTCAATAAACCGGCTTCAAATACTGCAAAAAGTCCAACTGGGCCTGCCCCAACAATACAAATATCAGTAGTAATCATAGTTTTATATAATATCCTTTTTTGCTCAGTAACAACACACCATCCAATAAGGTTGCCAAAGTTAAGCGTTAAATTTAAAATTCTCTTTAAACCTATATAAGAAGTAGGGAAATTATAAAAGCCCTCCTTTGATTATAAAAACCATCCTAAAGTCGAACCACTCTGGCACTCGTTTGCTACCTGGTGACGCGCACGCATCTGCTTGAAAACGGAACCGACCTGCGTTATATCTACAGCCTGTTGGGACACGAAAGTTCCAAAACAACTGAAATCTACGCCCATATCACCACCAAGGGATTTGACCAGATAAAAAGTCCAGGCGACCAATTGGATATCTGAAGAAAAGCCTCTACTATTATAAATCTGAGGGATGACAATATTGACAAATAACATAATGGTAACAGACAGAATTAATGACAATTCGATGACGTCTACCGACGAGCTAAATGCACAGCAGTTCTATCATGGTACCAAGGCCAACCTTATGCCAGGGGATTTGATCAAACCTGGCTTTGACTCAAACTACGGTAAGAGGAAGAAAGCAGCGTATGTCTATCTAACCGCCACCTTGGACGCTGCTGTCTGGGGGGCTGAGCTTGCCCTGGGCGAAGGATCAGGCAGAATCTACATTATAGAACCGACTGGCCGTATTGAAGATGACCCCAATTTGACGGACAAAAAGTACCCGGGAAATCCGACAAAGTCATATCGCTCTCAGTATCCGCTTCAGGTCTCTGGTGAGGTCACGGATTGGCATGGCCACTCCCCAGAGGAGCTCAAAGCTATGAAGGATCACCTTGAACGACTTAAAGGACTTGGTGTGGAGGCAATTGAGGACTGAGTAAAAGTGTGAAAACCATTTTGACACTTCAAATAACTAAAGTAACGAACCGCCAACATTGGCTTGGCCATAGTGCTATAAATTGGCTACATCACCCCCCGAAACGTTAGCAGTTATTATTTAAGGAGACTTAGAATTTGTGGATATGGAAAATTTACCGACATACATAAGCATCGTTTTCGGACTGACAACAATTTTGACAGTTGGACTTTTTTATAAGGCGACCAAGAATTCAAAAGCAACATTAATCATTCTTCTAACGTGGTTAGCCTTGCAGACCTTCATTGGACAATCAGACTTTTATAGAAAGACAGACGCAATTCCACCAAGGTTTTTACTTTTAGTTTTGCCTCCCTTACTTTTTATCATCGGGCTGTTTACTACTTCAAAAGGCAGACAATACATCGACAGTTTAGACACAAAAACCTTGACGATTTTACATACCATTAGAATTCCTGTTGAAATTGTTCTTTTTTGGTTGTTCGTTCATAAGACCATTCCTGAACTTATGACTTTTGAAGGAAGAAACTTTGATATTTTATCAGGGCTGACGGCTCCTATTATTTTTTACTTCGGCTTTATAAAAAATCGTTTAAATAAAAAATCAATTCTACTTTGGAACTTCATCTGTCTGGGGCTTCTAATAAATATTGTTGCCAATGCAGTTCTATCAGCACCATTTCCATTTCAAAAGTTTGCTTTTGACCAACCTAATATTGCTATTCTGTATTTCCCTTTTAACTGGTTGCCTTCTTGTGTAGTTCCATTAGTTTTCCTTTCACACTTGGCGGTAATTAGACAATTACTCAATGACGAACCAAGGAGCAACAACAGCTAACAGCAGATGTCCAATAGGTGGGGTTTCGTGCGCCGGATGTGGTGTGGGCGATTTAATGTCAAAAAAGTTATTCCTGCAGCAACTTTGGTATAAAACCGGCACTTGTCGCCCATGCTCACTTTATAATCCAGGGACGCTTTTACTCAGCGAAGCCTTCTATGGAAGGGGATAGAATGCAAAGAAATCTGCTAAATTTATTTGAGTATTTTTGTGATTTTTCAAATAAATAATTCTTTTAGCTTAGTGTTTAAAACTATCCAATTCACTGCACTAAAATGCCCATATAATCGTTATGCATATGCTGTTTAAAGCAGTTTTCATATACTTAATAACCATATTCTTCACCAAACCAAACACATAAATAGTATGAATAATCTAAGTAAGCTTATAGCAGTAGTATCCATTGCAATATTGGGTAGCTGCGCTTCTTCTTACAACGTCAGTTCTGACTATGATAGAAGTGTAAACTTCAGAAAATACACCTCTTATCGTATCGTGAATGACAATGATGGCAAGGGTGATCCCATCCTGAATAGTTCGATCAACCAGAACCGCATCAATCGGGCACTGGACGCGGAGATGAAAGCCCGGGGATATGTAGCCAAGGAAAATGAGGCTGATTTAATTATCAAGTATCAAGCTGATTCCCGTGACCGACAATACACCCAAAGTTATGGCCCAACTTGGGGCTATTGGGGTATGGGAAGTAACTCGCAAACCCGTACTTACGAACAAGGTCGCCTTATTCTTAATCTAATTGATGCCAAAACAAACCAACTGGTTTGGCAGGGCTGGGCTACCGGAGAAGTAAAAAATCCTAATAAAGACCAGGAGGTGGCAGTTAGAGATCAGATCTATCGTATTCTGAAGCAGTATCCACACCGAGCTGGTGGCGGAGTAGTAAATAGTGAAAGCACGCGCCGAGACTGATAAAGCGGACTCACCACTAGCCTTATACAACCCGCAGGGATTTGCTCCCTGCGGGTTTTTTGTGCATTTCCTGGAAGAATTCTACTATTTTTGATTACATCTAATTGAGCACAATCCAATGAATAAGCCTGTGTATATGGAAGAAGCGGCACAACTTTCACTAGATAATATTCAGTCTGGAGAAGGGGAGCCATTTGGGGCTGTCATTGTAAAAGATGGGATAATCATTGCGCGGGGAAATAATCGTGTTACTTCAACCAACGATCCAACGGCTCACGCTGAGGTAGTCGCTATTCGGGAGGCCTGTCATGTGCTGGGTAGTTTTCAATTAGAAGGATGTGACATTTATTCCAGCTGTGAGCCTTGCCCCATGTGCCTGGGTGCCATTTACTGGTTCAGACTCGACCGAATTTACTATGCCAATACCCGCCAGGATGCCGCAAATATTGGTTTTGACGATGCCCTTCTTTACCAGGAAAGAGCCAAACCCCTTGCCCAAAGAATGCTTCCTATTGAACATATCGCTAACGAAAAAGCGTTGTCGGCCTTCCAACTTTGGCAGACAAGGCAGAATAAAATTAGCTATTGATGCAAGAAATGAATATTTCATTGGGAGAAATGCCCACAATGCGGTTTTTTTATTTAGTTTAGCATGCAAAGTCCAATTATTTCGCTCTAAAATAACACTCCTGTAAATCTCATAAAATATGGAAAAAACTCCCTACAAGGTTGCGCCTGCGGCCTCCGACAATGAGCTAAAGAGAACGCTTGGTGCAACCAACCTTACACTACTGGGCGTCGGCGCCATCATTGGCACGGGAATATTTGTTCTAACTGGCACAGCCGCAGCGAATTTTGCCGGGCCTGCCTTGGTAATCTCCTTTATTATTTCCGGCATCGGATGCGCATTTGCTGGTTTGTGCTATGCTGAATTTGCTTCTATGATTCCTACCGCAGGCAGCGCTTATGCGTATGCTTATGCAACCATGGGACGGTTCGTTGCCTGGATTATTGGTTGGGATTTGATTTTGGAATACCTTTTTGGCGCTTCCACCGTAGCCGTAGGTTGGTCAGGCTATGCCGTCAGTCTACTGCGAGACATGGGCATTCACATTCCTGCCCAACTAACGGCCTCTCCCGGCACGCTGGTTACTTTACCGGGCGGTGCTGAACAAGTAACTGCCCTATTTAATCTACCCGCCTTTTTGATCATCTTAGCCGTTACTACCTTGCTGGTAGTGGGTATTCAGGAGTCTGCCCGCTTCAACAACATCATCGTATTTATCAAAGTAACGGTCGTATTGGCTTTCATTGCTTTTGGTGCTGCTTACGTCAACATGGATAACTGGGAACCGTTTATTCCGGCAAATACAGGCACTTTCGGACACTATGGATGGTCGGGCATTATGCGCGCTTCAGGCGTTATCTTTTTTGCGTATATCGGTTTTGATGCCGTTTCAACGGTAGCGCAGGAAGCCAAAAATCCCCAACGGGATATGCCTATTGGCATTCTGGCTTCATTACTGGTGTGTACTGTTCTTTATATTCTTGTTACGTTAGTACTTACAGGTATTGTGCCTTTCAAGGAATTAGGCGTGGCCGAACCTATTGCTTTGGGAGTAGACCGGGCTGGCGCTGGTTTATTGTGGTTAAGACCTTTGATCAAGATTGGAGCCATTGCTGGATTAAGCTCAGTGATGCTGGTGATGTTAATGGGTCAGCCACGAATTTTCTATGCTATGGCCAAAGATAATTTGCTGCCCGCAGTTTTTGCCAAAGTACACCCTCGTTTTAAAACGCCTTACGTCACCACCATTCTTTCAGGCGTTATCGCAGCCTTCGTTTCAGGCTTTGTTCCTATTAACATTCTGGGCGAATTGGTATCCATTGGTACCCTGCTTGCATTCGTTATTGTTTGTATTGGCATTATTGTGTTGCGTAAAAAACGGCCCGACTTACCTCGGCCATTTAGAACTCCCTTAGTACCTTTGATACCCATATTAGGCGCGCTTATCTGCTTTGCTCAAATGGCTTCTTTGCCGTTAGATACTTGGTTGCGGTTGATTGTCTGGATGGCTATTGGCTTGGTTATCTATTTTACTTATGGTCGCTTCCGCACACGCAGCAAAGAACGGGATGCCTTTTAGTTTCATAGGCACGTTTCATTTACTCATTGCTTTTTCAGGATCCCTGCCACGTCGGCAGGGATTTTTTTATAAGATGGGCTCAATTACATTTAGCTGAGTAGAGTAATGCAAGTACTAAAATATTCTAAAATCAATCCTTGTTTTCTCAAAGATTAAGTATTTTTGCGGCCTTATCTCTTAATCTTTTAAGTGCAAAAAGATCATAATTTGGATAAAGTGACTACAGCAGGTCTGCTGGTTACTTTAGGAATCATTTTCGGCGATATAGGTACTTCTCCCCTATACGTTTTGAGTGCCATAATTGGAGATTCAGTGATTGATAAAGAGATTGTGATGGGGGGCGTCTCCTGCATATTCTGGACGCTGACACTTCAAACCTCTATCAAATACGTTCTAATTACTTTAAAGGCAGACAATCACGGAGAAGGAGGCATTTTTTCGCTGTATACCCTGGTCAGAAGACATGCTAAGTGGCTTCTTTATCCAACCATCATCGGAGGAAGCACCTTGCTGGCAGATAGTATTATTACCCCTTCCATTTCTGTTACAACGGCTATTGAAGAACTAACCGTATTGAATAAGGATATCCCTATCCTTCCCATTGTTATCGTCATTATCACATTACTTTTTATTTTCCAAAAATTTGGTACAACCATTTTAGGAAAATCATTTGGGCCAGTTATGTTTGCCTGGTTTACTATGCTAGGCGTGTTAGGTTTAGTTAATATTCCTGCCAATTGGGAAATTTTACAAGCACTCAATCCTTATTACGCCTTCCAATTGATTTTACACTATCCAGAAGGATTTTGGCTACTTGGTGCGGTTTTCCTTTGTACAACTGGTGCAGAAGCTTTATACTCCGATTTGGGACACTGTGGTAGGTATAACATTCAATTAAGCTGGATGGCAGTAAAAATCGGTCTTTTACTTAACTATTTTGGACAGGGTGCTTGGTTATTGAACCACGCAGGAGCTGGCTTGAATGGCAGAAATCCCTTTTATCTGATTATGCCTGAATGGTTTCTGATTATCGGCATCGTCATTGCTGCCTGTGCCGTTATTGTGGCTAGCCAGGCACTGATTACAGGTTCGTTTACGCTTATTAACGAAGCCATTCGGTTAAACTTCTGGCCGAAGGTAAAGATCAGCTATCCGACTAATGTTAAGGGACAAATTTACATTCCTTCAGTAAACTGGCTATTATGGGCTGGTTGTATGGGCGTGGTATTTTACTTCCGGAAATCAGCTAACATGACTGCAGCTTATGGGCTTTCGATCATCATTACTATGTTGATGACTACTCTGTTAGTGACTTACTACTTGTATATTAAAAGAACGCATAAGGCGCTGGTTTTCACATTCCTTATCATTTATGCAGTGGTAGAACTGACCTTCCTAATAGCAAACCTAAGTAAGTTCGTGCATGGCGGTTGGATTACCCCTGTAATTGCGGCCTTGCTTTTCAGTGTGATGTGGATTTGCCATAAGTCTCGGAAGATTCGTAACAAATATATTGAGTTTGTGAAAATTGATAATTATTTGGAGCTACTCGACGAGCTTAGCAAAGATATGGAGGTTCCTAAATACTCCACTCACCTGGTCTATCTTACCAGCGCCGATCATAGCACCGATATTGAATCCAAGATCATCTATTCTATTTTTCAAAAGCAACCCAAACGCGCCGATGTTTACTGGTTCATTCACGTAGATGTGCAGGATAAGCCTTATACAATGGAGTATAAAGTGGTCGAGCTTGTCAAAGGAAAAGTGATTCGAATAGAGTTCAAGTTAGGATTCCGGGTAGAGCCCCGCATAAACTTGATGTTCCGTAAAGTAGTGGAAGACGTAGTAGCCCAACACGAGGTTGATATTTCCAGTCGCTACGGTTCGTTAAATAAGAAAAACCTGATTGGTGATTTCCGTTTTGTTGTACTCGAAAAATTCTTATCCTACGACAACGACTTGCCCGTATATGAGCGGATGATTATGGATGCCTACTTTAATCTGAAGGAAATAAGTCTTACTGAGGAAAAAGCTTTCGGTTTAGATACCAGCTCTGTCGTCGTTGAAAAAGTGCCTATGGTAATCAAGCCGACCCGAAAAATAAGTCTAACCCGTGTAAGCTAAACCTATATCCCTCCCATTAGTCTACTTATCATTGCCATGTTTCTGCTCTGGTTTTGTTGTCAACTTTCCTGCTTTCATTGAAGCAAAGGGCTTGTTACGCAATAAAGTGTACAATTTAGCCTGGTGATTGCGTAGCAAGCCCAAAGAGTCTAAATAAAGTCAGAGATAAGTCGTCTCCTTGTTCAGCAATTATTATCCAGCGGGGAGTGGGTATAGCAAATAAACTGTAGAGGGATTATTGTCAATCATTAACAACAAAACAGCCAGAAGAGGGATCTCCTGGCTGTTTTTCATTCACAGAAACTAAATTTCAGTCTTAGTTCTTCTTAGCTTTTGGTTTAGTACCAGCCTTGGCAGTACCCGCTTTAGGGGTATCCTTGGGCGCATTGATGCTTCTAATTGCTTCTGGTGCTTGTTTGTTTTGTGGGTCTACTGCCAATACTTTATTCCAATATTCTTTGGCAGTTGATTCATCTTTTTTATTGATGTAATGATAAGAAGCCAGCCAAGAATAAGCTTCTACTAGGTCTTTTTTAATTTTAGTTCTTTCTTTCTCATCTATACTAGCACCCGCCGTATCAAGTTTAGCAGTTAGCAATTCAATAACTTTTTCATAGGATGGTTTTGATAGTCCCTTTTTATATTCGGGATCTATATAAAATTCAGATTTTCCTTTCCAAAGAAATCCTTGGTAAAAGGTAGGCGCTAATCCCGTTACTTTAGTAAAGGACGAATCAGCTTTTTCGAATTGCTTACTTTGCATATATAAAACCCCAATTGTAAAGTAATCAGTGGCGTTTGGCGCAGCTTTCTTGCTAATAATTTTTTCAAATTCCGAAGCAGCATCTCCAAAGCGCTTGTCTTTTTTATAAGAATCTATAATCACCTGACGCAGGTCAGCCTTGGTTGAATCCATTTCAATAGCCTTACGAACGTCAAGAATACCTAATGAATCACAATCTTTCAATCCTATTGAATCACAGTTAATAGCAATCAAATTTTTACCCCGATACTCATAGTCAGAAGCAAGAATTTTTTCTGGCTTGGCTACTGTAAAGTACTTTTGCATCGCATTCAGGCCATTGGCATAAGCTCCAATTTCATAGGAAGAGTAGCCTAATAGACGAAGCAACATCAAACTATTAGGGTTTTTAGGCAGTGCTTCATTAATTACATCTACGGCTTGCTTGTATTTTTTAGCCAAAAATAAGAAAGCTGCATATCGATCACGACTGGCTTCTTTTATGTCAGACAGCTGCATGTATTTGGTCAATGCCTCTTCTGCCTTAACCACCTGATTGGTACGGTAATACAATTCGCCCAACTCCTTGTATGCAGGCGCATAGTTTGGGTCAACAGCAATTGCCTTTTGGAAACCTTCTAATGAAAGTGGGTAGTTCTTTCCTCTAGCCCATACCTTACCAATAGAATAAAAGCCTTTAGCAGAACTCTTATTAATTTCGGTGGCACGTTCATAATTGCTCACTGATTTCCCGCCATTGTTTTCCAAGATATAGGCATCTCCTAATAGAAGATAGGTTTGAGGATTATTAATCTTACCCGCTTCCAACTGCAATGATTTCTCCAAAAGTGTTTTCGCTTTTAGAACGTTCTTGCTTTCTGCATTTAAATATGCTTCAGCAATGGTATTTAATATAGTAGGGTTCTTGCTTTTAGTCATTGACATTGCCTGGTCAAAACTGGCTTCCGCTTCCGGAACTTTGTTTTGATTCAGAAGTGCATATCCTTTTCCAACATAATTGAGCGCTTCCTTTGGATTTACAGTGATACCCTGCATGAAATCGGCCATGGCAGAATCCTGTTTCTCCCGTTGTATATAAGTGTAGCCCCGATAAAAATAAAGAGAGGCATCTTTAGGGTTACTACTAATCATTTGATTGAATACTTGCAATGCCTTGCCTGTTTGTTCTCTTTCAATTAACTGTAATCCTTCTACTACAGTCTGTGCATTAGCCTGCCTGGTTTGAATTAATAATATTCCACACAAAAGGCTTCCAATCAACCATCGGTTTGCTTGAAGTGAAACGAAGCTTTTAACATGTAGAGAAAATAATTTTACACTTGTGTTAATTTTCATAAGACTTGCTTTTTAGGTTTCGCCTTAGATAAGCCATTATTGTTGTTTAAACGCCTACCTAAGTCAAAAATGGATAATCTGATTGATTGTTTAGATGAAATTATTCTTGCTGCATTTGTTGTTTAAAACGACTATCATCGCCCAATTGTATAATTCTTACTGGCATTGTTGCAGGCAGTAAACCAGATTTCTGTACAATTCGTTGTCCTCTATCACTTGCTAAGAAAGAAGCAAAGCCTGAGCCCAATCCTGCCCAGCTTTCGCTACTTATTACATAAATATTTCTGCACAAGGGATATTGTTTCAATTTCATTTCTGCTTGAAAAGGCTTATAGAATTCAATTTTCTCTTTTTCGGCCTTTGAATTTGAGATTGATACTACTTTTATCTTATTTAAAAAACTCATAGTCAGTGAATCATCTCTATCACTTATCCAGCTCACGCCAATTAATCCCATAGAATTCGCATGAGAAGATACGTAATCAATTACTTTAGGGTTGGAATTCACTGCAAAACAATTGGCTGGAAGTTTGTTCACTTGAGCCAGCGAATCCTTTAATAAACGTACAGTACTTGAATTACTATTATCAAATACAACATTTATGCCGGATGCTTGAGAACCAGTATTAAGCTGCGACCAATGATGAATTTCGCCCCTCATAATACTCAGCAATTGCTGATAAGTTAATACTGTGTCAGCATTTGTATTATTGACTATCAACGCGATGGCATCTATCGCTATTTTGGTGGTAGTGACCTGTCGTTTCTGCGATGCAAAATATTGAATTTCTTTCGTAGTTAGTGGCCGGGTAATAATAACCTGTCTTAAACTATCGGAGAGGAATGCATTAATTACTTCGTTTTCAGTCAGGTACTTGGCAGTAATATGTGCTTCAGAGTAGATTCCCTGAAAGGTAGCCATTTCAGCGTCAATCAGTGGGGACAGGGATTCATCTACTGCAATAGTAAGTTCACCAGAGATCGGGGTATCCTTAGTGGTAACTTTGGTGTCTTTTGGTTGACAAGCGAAGAAAAATACAGGTAAAAAGAAGGTAACCCACCAGAAAGTTCGGACAGCCATATATTAAACTCTTTTCCTGAAGTATTGCCGATAGATTTTAAATAATCGATACAGGCCGTATGCAATAAAAAGAAGGCCTAGCGTAGTCTGATGAGAGGAGGTAATATTAATGGTGCCCTGAGGGATTTTTATTACAACCACACCCAGTATTATGTACGCCACAACCATAAACAAGCCAAAGTATTTCATGACAGCGTTATGGATGCGAGATCTTTTCTCTTCTATTTCATCAAGTGACATTAATTATCAATCTAACTAGCCAAATGAATAAACAGGTAATCTTCTTCCCAAATAAGCCTAGAAGAAAATCACCTGTTTAATTTAATTACTGTTCAGTCATTTTAAAACGAACTGGCAATGTATAGCGTACAGCCACAGAACGGCCATTTTGCTTTCCTGGCTTCCAGTCTGGCATAGCCTTAATTACACGGGATGCCTCTTCGTCACATTCTTTACTAATCCCTTTTACTATATTAACCTCATCAATCTTGCCTTCTTTAGAAACAATGAAGTTTACAAATACAGTCCCTTCAACACCCATTCTTTGGGCAATAGCAGGGTATTTCATTTTTTTACTGAGGTATTTCATTAACTCTGCTGCTCCACCTGGAAACTCAGGCATTTGCTCAACAATAGTATACACTGATTCTACGGGAACATCGGGTTCAACCACAGCAGCAGTAGGTGCTTCAAATGTAACCGCCTCCCCTTCTACCTCTGCAGGGCCAGTATCCGTTTGTTTTACTTCCTCTATTGTTGGCATTTCTTGCTCTTCTGGCACTTCTTCCTGAGTGATTTCAGGAGGAACAAACCTAGTAATAGGCTTGGGTGGAGGTATATCCAGCTTGGGTGGCGGAGGAGTCTTCTCATCCAAGGGTGGAGGCGGAGCCAAATCAGTATACCGTACTTTCTTAGGGGCAGCCTTCACTACCTTTTCTTCTGCACTTAGCATTTTTACGATAGCTGGCAGGCTCACAAAAAGCAGGAATAAGGCAATAGCTATAGCTATTGAGGTATTTACATGCTTATCATAGGTTTTTCTTAACTCATAAGCACCATAGCTTTTGTTTCTTTTCTCAAAAACTATGTCGTCCATATTGGGAACGGTTGCAATTTCAGCCATGTGTTTCCAATTATTAAATTGTTAAACTGTTATTTTCTGATTTACTCATTCGCATTCCTCTTGACTAATGCAAGATCAGTAGAGGTGATATCAGCAAATGAGTATCGTTGAATATTAGAAATTGACATTTCATCCAACGCATCTACTATATTTTGGTAGTTAGAGGAATCATCCGGTTTGATGAATACCCAAAGCTTTGAATTAGCCTGGTTTGCTAACAATACCTTACGAAGCCCACCAGAGGAAAAACCAATCTTTTTAGCCTGCGAAGCATTATCGCCTTTGTACCAGAAAATAGTATTATTTCCGCCTAACACCAGATTTAAGACATCTTCTGATTTTACAGTAGGAAGTGGTACACCCTTTACTGGCTTTTCAGGCAGCACCAATTGCATAGCCTGAGGTTTGTTAAAGGTAGTAGCCAGCATAAAGAAAGTAAGCAGTAGAAAAGCCAAGTCTACCATTGGCGTCATATCGAGCCGGGTTGACATTTTTTTTGCCCTTACTTTACCAGCGCTTCTGGCACTACCCGTGTTGGAATTAATCTCTGACATATACATTGTTTTAGCGTGTATTTGTAAAGATGCCGCATCATCGCATTTTCCATACCGTCACTAAAAAAATTTATCAAAGATCTATTCCTGTTATAAAACTGACTGATTCAGCGATTGAATCAGTCAGTTTTATCGACTTACTTAATATAAACTTTGTGCTTTCAACAGGTCAATGTCTGCAGGGGCCATATCGACTATTGCAAAACTTCTCGCGTTGGTAATCGACATTTCATCGAGAATATCTACTACGTTTTTGTAGGTAGATACGTCACTAGGTTTAATTAAAATCACGAATTTTTTACCGATTTCACGAGACTTTTCTAAGATCACTTTACGAATACCAGTGGCTGAAAAGCTCGTTATGGTTGGTTGTGGATCAGTAGAACCTATGTACCAAACTACCTTGTTATTCTTTGCCAAAAGAATGGTCATTACATTCTTTTCATTCACTTTTGGCGGAGCAGGGTCATTCGGGTTAGGTTTTTCAGGCATTACCAGTTCCATCGTTTTCGGTTTATTGAAGGTGGTAGCCAGCATAAAGAAAGTAAGGAGCAAGAAAGCCAAATCCACCATCGGTGTCATATCAATCTTTGTAGATTGTTTTTTGCTTCGTACTTTACCACCTTTCTTATGTCCGCCTCCGCCACCACCACTACTTACCTCTGCCATTGTTCTGTCCTCCTATTTGTTTAATGGGTTATCGTTGTTACTATTGTGCAGACTCCAGGTTCGTAATTAAATTAAACCTGCTGATATTATTGTCCTGCAAGGTGCCAATAATCTTCTTTATAACCGGATAGTTTGCTGCTCCATCGCCTTTGATAGCAATTCTCAAACCTGGATTTACCATGCGTGAATACACCAACCAGTCTTTCAACTGATTATTCAATGAATCGACAGGTATGCCAGGTTGCGGAAGCTCCTTACGAGCTTCAGGCTCAGCATCCAGGTATTCAGGCAAATTGGCAACTGGCAGGCCAAAGCTTGGCAAAACCGAGAAGCGTTCTACTTGCTCAGGAGTAAATGTAATGCTGTAGCGAGAGCCAATTTCTCTAATTAATTGTGCCCGCTTGAGCTTATTATCCATATTATAAAACACCTTTCCGTCTTTGGCAATCAGGATAGTCAGGATATTCGTATCAGGAAGCCTGATCTCAGCCGTTGACTTGGGCATATCTACTGCAACTGGCTCTTCGGGGTTGAACTTGGTGGTGAGCATAAAAAAGGTCACCAATAGAAAAGCCAAGTCCACCATCGGTGTCATATCCAAAGAAGGCGAGGTGCGATGAGGCTTTACTTTTGCCATAATGCTAATAATTAAATGTTAAACTATACTTCAGCGTTTTTGTTAGCCTTTGCTGCGAAAGACTGAGTAATTGAATAACCTACTTCATCAATACCGTAAGTAAGTCCATCAATTTTGCTGGTAAAGAAATTATAAAGAATAATAGCGAGAGCCGAAGTACCAATACCGAAAGCAGTATTAATCAAAGCCTCAGAGATACCAGAAGCCAGTTTTACGGCATCAGGAGCACCCGCGTTAGCCAAAGCTGAGAATGCGTTAATCATACCGATTACCGTTCCCAACAAACCCATCAATGTAGCGATAGAAGCGATGGTTGCAATAATTACCAGGTTTCTTTCTAGCATGGGCATTTCCAATTGGGTTGTTTCTTCAATGTCCTTTTGGATTGCTAACAGTTTTTTATCCTGGTCAAGGCTATAATTACCATCAACTTCCTTGTATTTAAGCAAACCAGCTTTTACTACATTCCCTACAGAACCTTGCTGTCTGTCTGCTTCTGCCAGGGCAGCATCAATTTCACCTCTGGAGATTAACATTTTCACTTTGGCTACGAATTTTGCAACAGAGCCTTTTCCTGATGCTTTGGTAATAGTCAGGAAGCGTTCAAATGCCATAGCAATTACCAAAATAAGTAAGCCAATGATAATAGGAACAATAATACCTCCTGCGTGGATAATAGCCAGAATATCACCTGGGAGCGGTTTTTCATGATTACAATCAACATAGTGACTGCAGTCGCCTAATATAAATCTATATATCAGGTAAGCTACTACGAATGACAAAGGAATTACAATTGCTGCGAAAGTTGAGCTCAAGCTATCAGATAAGGAAGCTTCTTTTGCACTGGTCTTTGCACTGGTAGTTGAAGGTTTAATTGGGCTCGTGTTTGCCATTGTTAGAAAAAGATTAAAGTTAGTAGTTGTACTGCTTTTAGTTGGATTTGATTAATTTAAAAAAATGTAAAGTTGTCTATTCAGTTAAAAAACAGTTTGGTTATTAAGCACTATCATTTGTTATTCAAACTTAGACTCTATAAAGCAAGTAAAATCAAATTTGTCCAAAAATAACACAATACATTACATTCCATAATGTATTTGACAAAAAATGATTTCTTTATCTATATAAAAGATCACTATTTATAAGAAGTTAGTTTTTCACCCAAAGCTACCAACACACCATTTGTACAGAAAAACAAAAAACTCTTTTGAATTATACTAAATGAAGATTATTGAGTTTTAGTATGCGTTTTTACTCCAAGATGATCTTCCCTATTATGGCTTGTACTAAAAAAAACAACTATATAAAATCACTAAAAAACAAGCCCTTAAGTAAAGGTTGCTTATGATAAAGCAACGCTTAACAAATAAATCAACTGCTATATTACATTAAGGGCAACGAAATAAGGTATTAAACGGCTAAGTTCAAAACATTAGCTATAATTTTATCAAAAAACTAAAATAATCTTTATTCCTCTCCAGCTCAGTGTTTTTTTGTAGCAGCCTGCGAACGTTGTTTTTCTCTCAGGAAAGTAATGATTACCGGAATAGCAGTAATAATGACCATGCCTATGACAATCAACTCTAAATAGTCTTTTACTATCGGAAAAGTTCTGCCCAGGTAATAGCCTGCCAATACTACTGAAAACACCCAAGAAACACAGCCTACGATATTGAGCAACATAAACCGTTGAAAGTCTATGCGGATCATGCCTGCCAGAATGGGTACAAAAGTGCGTACAATTGGTAAGAAACGACCCAAAATAAAGGCTAGATTCCCATGCCTTTGATAAAAGGCACGGGTAGAATCAATATAGCTCTTCTTAAATAGAAGGGAATCCTTTTTATGCATCAACACCTCGCCTGCTCTCCTGCCAATGACATACCCTACCAGATAGCCCGCAATACCAGCAGCGCACAAAGAAAGCAACAAAACATAGATGTTCGTATTGAGATACTTGGTACCACAAAGTAGGCCAGCCGTAAACAAGAGCGAGTCGCCAGGAAGAAAGAAGCCAAAGAACAAGCCTGTTTCAGCAAACACAATAATTAACAAGAGGGTTAATCCTCCATGTTGTAGGAGGAACTCTGGATTCAAAGATCTGCCTAATAAATCTATGATATCACCCATATGTCTGGTTACTACTGTTTGTTAATAGTTTCCAGCCAATATGGTTAAACTTAGCTGGAAACTTTACATGTCAACGCAGAATAACTTAGCTAGCAGCAGTTTCTTTCTTAAATAACTTTACTGAGGTGAAATCTAAGACGATAGGTGCTGCAATGAAGATAGAAGAATAAGTACCAAAAATTACCCCTACCAACATCGCATAAGAAAATCCTCTAAGCACATCGCCACCGAAAATCAATAAAACCACAATTACGATAATAACAGTCATCGCAGTAATTACTGTACGGCTAATGGTGTTATTAATGGATTGGTTTAGGGACTGTTCTAACTCCTGGTGAGAAGACTTGCCCGAAAACTCACGAATCCGGTCAAATACTACTACGGTATCAGTAATAGAATAACCTACTACGGTTAGAACTGCGGCAACAAACACTTCATCTACCTCGAATGATACCCCAAACACACGGGCATAACCATACGCAGCAATTACAATCAATACATCGTGAAAGAGTGCCACAACAGCACCCAAGCCATATTGCCATTTTCCAAAGCGAATCAATATGTACAGGAAGATTACTAATAATGTCCAGAAAACGGCCTTTTGTGAGCTGCTTTTGATGTCATCTGCAATGGTAGAACCTACTTTAGAAGAACTTACGATAGTTGGATGCAATGCTGAGAATTGAGATAAGCCCGTTGTAAGTGCTTTTTTTACTTCCTGATCAGCCGCCTCATCTTCTTGAGTAATCAAATAACTAGTTGTTATTTTTAGCTGATTGTCACTATCAAAAGTCTTCACTTCTAAGCCCGTCTTTTTGAAATCATCTTCTACAGCACTACGCACCTCGTGTGCCGCTAGTGGCTTATCGAAACGCACGACATAACTACGGCCACCTTGGAAGTCTACCCCTAAATTTAAACCGCCTTGGATAGCAATGAGAATAAATCCTACCACAATGACTCCAGCAGAGAACATATAAGAGTACTTCCGGTTTTTAACGAAATCAAAATTAAAGTGGTTGAGTAAATTGTTGGACCAACGATTGGAGAACGAAAGGCTTTTTGTTTCTCCTTTCCGTGACATCCACTCAATAATAAGGCGGGTAATAAATACGGCAGTAAACAGAGAAGAAGCAATACCAATCATCAGTACTACAGCAAAGCCTTTTACTTCACCTGATCCAAACCAATACAACATCGCGGCAGTCAGAAAAGTCGTTACGTTAGAATCGATAATGGAGCTATAAGCACGATCGTAACCCAACTTGATGGCGGATAACATACTTTGTCCATTACGTATCTCTTCGCGAATACGCTCGAAAATCAGCACGTTCGCATCTACTGACAAGCCCATCGTTAGTACTAAACCTGCCATACCAGGCAAAGTAAGGGCAGCACTGAACTGAGCCAGAATACCAATGATGAAGAAAATATTGAAAAGCAACGCTAAATTGGCTACCATCCCACCGCTGCTATAATATATCAGCATGAAAACGATAATCAATCCCAAACCGACAACCATCGAAACCAGGCCTTGCACAATAGAATCCTGACCTAAGGATGCACCTACTACTGCTTCTTCAACAATACGCGTGGGCGCTGGCATTTTACCTGCTTTCAGTTTAAGAGCCAAATCTTTGGCTTCATCCACCGTAAAGTTACCAGTGATGGAAGAACTACCGTTAGGAATTTCATTTTGAACGGTAGGCGCTGATTGCACATAATTGTCTAATACAATGGCAATTGGCTTTTTAATATTAGCTGCGGTAAGTGTTTTCCACTTCCGAGCACCCGCCGAGGTCATTTTCATACTTACGCCAGCGCCTCCTTGTTGCAAATCCAAACTGGCATCTGAGATTACATCTCCTGCCAAGGCAGCTTTACCATCGCGATCTCTCTTGATTGCAAATAAGGAAAGTGACTTGGTTTTACCATCTGGTGATACATCGGGCTTGGCACTCCAGGTAAACCACATGCCAGCAGGAATAAGGGCTTTGGCTTCAGGATCTTGCAACAAGCGGTTAATTTTAGCGGTATCTTGTACCTCATACGCTAAACTTCCGTAGCGATCGGCTTTTAACAAACTAAACAGAAGAGAGGTCTTGGCTGATAAAGAATCTTTTTTAGTAGAATCGCCTTTGGAAGCTAATTGCTTTTCGAGAGCAGACTTACCCTTCGCTGTATCAGTAGAAGCGACTGTATTGGGGTCAGTTAGGGTACTATCGGTTTTTGCTTTTAGTGCATCCAAACCAGTAGCCGCCGAAGTATTGGCATTTTTTGGTTGGTTAATCGCTTGTTTGCGTACCCAATAATCATTCAATGCTTGTAAAGTAGTAAAGACTTGCTGAGGCTCCCATACTTCACAGAATTCCAAACGGGCTACGCCTTGTACTAAGCGCCGCACCCGATTGGGGTCATCTACTCCTGGTAATTCGATCTGAATCCAGCCCGTACCTGGCAGCTTTTGAATGTTAGGCTGCGTTACACCGAATTTATCGATCCGATTTCTCAGGATTTCGAAAGACCGATCCATCGCCCCATCAATTTCCTCCTGAATGATTTTGACCACTTGGGCATCTGTAGTTCCGTAGTTGATGCGGTCTTTATTAGCAGCGTTGGAAAAAATTCTCGACAACTTTGTATTAGGAGCCGTTTCTTGGAAAGCATTATAGAAGAGGTCAGCAAATGGTTTTTGGCTGGTTTTCTGCTTTTCAATCGCCTTTTGCAAGGCTGCCTGAAAAGCAGGATCTTTGCTGTTGCCCGCCAAAGCACGTACGATTTCTACTGGCGATACCTCCAGCGTGATGTGCATCCCACCTTGAAGGTCAAGACCCAGGTTAATTTCTTTTTCTTTTACTTCTTCATAGTTAAAACCCAGATATACAGGAACTTCACTTAATGAATCAAGATATTCCTGCTTTTTTATTTTATTAACCTTGCCATCTTTCGTCGTAGCAAACTGTTCTGCATCAGATTCAATATTGCGCGAGACGAAAGTAAATGAAATGTAAAATAAGCAAAGCAGTGAAATAAGGATTGTGAAAAATATCACAGCGGACTTGTTGCGCATAAGATATAAGTTAAAAAAAATGGTGTTTGGATGAATTGAAATAGAGTAAATAAACGCATCAGCTCAAACTTACAAAGAGCAATAATGCATCAGTAAGATGATTATCTTCTTTTAGAATTAAGAGCCATTCGTACAATAAACGATAAACAACTAGGGGGCATTGATACAAGTGAACACGTAAAAAGTGTTCGTCGCTACTGTACCCAGAAACTGAGAAAAGCAGGAGAAAAGAGGAAATGATTCGAGAGTAAAGTGGAATTGATCAGGAAGCAGATAGAAGCCCAGGGTGAATTTCTCTGGAGCGGCAGGCACTTGAACTTTGCTGGAAAAGTCTACGTGCAGGGCTTCAACTGCCTTCTCTATCCTAACCGTTTTATCTTTATCGGTTACAATGGTCTTTGCTACTCCGGCGTTACCAAATAGCAACAGTACTGCACAAGCCAGATTTAATCTGACTGCAGTGACCAAGCTCACTTGGATGACATTCCGTATTTTCGACCAATATTTCATAATCCGGTGTCAAATATAAAGGTTTTTATATTAAAGCATAATGTCTGTCCCAAGAAAATCACCGGATTGGCCAAACATCTAAGCCTAATAATGTAATAGTATTTATCAATAAAATAATATTAAACACCAAGCCGGGGCATAAGACCTTAGCCTGTGTCAAAAATAAAAAATAATGCATTCGTATCTTTCGCTGCGTCATCTCCGTTTTTGGTCTATAGAAGTAGACTAAAATTAGCCGTTGGGGGAAGCAGTAAAAGCTTAGTCCATACTGCTTCAAGTTAAAACACAAAAACCTTGACTCTGAAGTAAACCAATGCAGGAAGAAAATGCATTTATTTGCCCTGTTATTTTCTTTTCCAATAGAAATTGTGCAAATCAGGCACAAAGCCTTAAATTACTTGCCAAACGAACTTTTGTTAGTTATTTGTATATCCTTCTTATGAAAACCATCTATTTCTCCTGCCCCAAGGGAGAGCCTACTAGTCTACCAAGAAACCTATTCTTACTCTGTTTCCTACTTATCACAACCCTTTCACCCACTTTTGCCCAGCGGGTAGAAGAATATTTACGAGCTGGTAATGCCCGAGCCCAGGTGGAAGATTTCGTGGGAGCGATTCAGGCCTATAATCGCGCCATAGAAATGGATCCCAACTTTACTGAAGCCTATAGTAGTCGGGGAGTAGCCAAATTTCGTATCGCTAACTACCGCGGTGCTGTGGCTGATTTTAACCAAGCCATTGCCCTTGATCCAACCTACGCAAAGAGCTATTTGAACCGCGGTATCACCAAGAGCTACCTGGAAGATTATAAAGAAGCCGTTGCCGACTTAAGCAAAGCGATTGAGCTATTGCCCAATAGTGCCATTGCCTACGCCAGCCGCGGAACGGCCAAAACATTATTGAAAGATGATAAAGGAGCAGTTGCCGATTATGAACAAGCAGTAGCGCTTGATCCTACGCATGTAGAAGCCTACCAAAAAATGGCTATTGCCAAAGGCCGGCTGGGCGATTTTGCCGGAGCGATCAAAAGCCATGACCACGCTATTGCACTCAAACCCAATGATGCAGAATCCTATTTTTATCGGGGGCTTGCCAAAACCAATATGGGCGAATTTTATGGAGCTATTCAAGATTATACTTACGTCATCAAAATAGATCCTAATAACCCTGAGGCTTTTTTTAACCGCGGCATTGCGAAAGCCAACCTTAAAAATTTCCAAGGCGCTATCCAAGATTACAACCAGGCCATTGAAATAAACCCCTACAATGGGGATTATTTCTATAACCGGGCGGCGGCCAAAAGTAATGTGGAAGATTATAAAGGGGCCATTCAAGATTATTCTTATGCCTTAAACTTCAACCTCAGCGATGAGCAGTCTTATTACTACCGGGGACTAGCGTATATGCATGAGCAGCTGTATAAACAAGCCATTGCCGATTTTTCTATGGCTATCAGGCTGAATCCGAAAAATATGGCAGCTTACATTCAGCGGGCAGATGCCAACTTTGAGCTAAATAATTATGGGCAGGCCATTGAAGATTATAATAAGCTCATTGAAGCAAATAACCAGGATACCCACGCGTATGCCCGCCGTGCTTCAGCCTTTTTTCGGTTAGCAGAATTCGATAAAGCTCTAATAGACTACAGCAAATTGCTGGAAATGAATCCTAGTGATGTGGCGTTGTATTATAACCGGGCTTCCGTAAAAGCCAACCTGAAAGATTACGCGGGCGCTATTCAGGACTATACCAAAGTAATTGAGTTAGATGCCTCGAACGCCTCTGCCTATTATGATCTAGGTCAAGCTTATTTTGATTCTGGTGATAAAGCGTCTGCTTGCCAAAACGTACAGAAAGCCAAGGAAATGGGCGAGAAAAGAGCAGATCGTTTTATCAAAAAGCATTGCCGATAAGATTATTAACTATTTTATTTTTAATACCTTATCTGCACTTTCACACATCTACCTCTCTTTTGATTCTTATGAAACTTTGCTTTGCCACAAACAATGCCCACAAACTGCACGAAATAAGTTTACTTCTGCCTGCTTCCTTTGTGCTGGTAAGCCTTGACCAAATTGGCTGCCACGAAGAACTAGCCGAAACGCAGGATACCATAGAGGGTAATTCGCGGCAGAAAGCTGAATATGTTTGGGAACAGTATGGCGTTCAATGCTTTGCCGATGACACTGGGCTGGAAGTGGCAGCATTGAACAACGAACCGGGCGTATATTCGGCTCGTTACGCTGGATCGCAACGCAACAGTGAAGACAATATTGATCTGCTTTTGAAGAACCTGGCTGATAAACCCGATCGCTTGACTTTACCTCGCGGGGCGCAATTTAAAACCGTTATCACGCTGGTACTGGGAGATATCACCCATCAGTTTGAAGGAATTGTAAAGGGAGAGATTCTGCGTGGGCGCCGAGGCAAAGGTGGATTTGGGTATGATTCGGTATTCCTTCCAGAAGGGTATAACCACACCTTTGCTGAAATGAATACCGAAGAAAAAGGCCGCATCAGCCACCGTGGCAGGGCTTTCGAAAAGCTATTAGCATTTCTTAAAAGCCAATAAATTAGCTTTTAAGAAATTCTGCGCTATTTCTACACCGCTACTGGCGCTTTAATGGCTGGGTGTGGATCATAATTTTCCAGC
>JAZKGK010000033.1:0-20216 GCA_040385915.1 Bacteroidota bacterium | reverse complement strand
GGAGAAGAGGAGGTTGCATACTGTACATTGTAGTTGGGTGTGTTCCAACCTGCATTGGAATAGGTCATATAATAGATTCCGTCGCGTTTGACCAGGAAAGGGGCTTCGGTATAATTCGGAGGAGTGATCAACATGGGCTCGCTATTAAAAGAGGTCATGTTAGGATTGAGTTTCCGAACCACCATTCTTGAGCCATTTGAGCCTCCGTAGTACAGATACGCTTGTCCGTCGTCGTCAATAAACGCCATCGCATCAATGATGTCGACTGTGTATGGATCGCTGCCGATCAGTGGGCTACCGATATCGGTGAAAGGACCCGTTGGGCTATTGCTTACGGCTACCCCAATCTTGGTTTCGGCTGTATAGTATAAATAGTATTGGTTATTGCGGAAAGCAACAGAGGGAGCCCAGCCGTTGTACTCGGCCCAGTTGCAGCCAGGGCCAATGTCGAAAATAACGCCATCATCCCGCCAGTTGGTGAGGTCAGCAGAAGAGAAGGCGTGGAATTTTTTGCCTTGTCCTGCGGGGCTGTAGTCAGCAGTAGGATAAATGTAGTAGCGACCATTGAAATACCGCACTTCTGGATCTGGCCAGTCGCCAGCAAGAATGGGATTACCGGAGGTTTGAGCCAAGCTCAAAAAAGGAGATAGTAATAAAAAGCAAATCAGCCAGTGTGAGAAACGGAGAACCGCTTGTGCATAGAGTGGCTTAGAATACTTCCCGCATGGAAAGACAGTCTTGGTAAAGGTTTGCATGAATGGATCGTTAGTTTGTTAAATAAAATTTATGGGGACTTCCCTATGGGAAAGGGAAGGCATTTTAAGTAAGAAGGAACCAAAAAAGCTTTGTAGTACTCGGCGAGAGCAAAATGCACTACTCAGGCTAGAACCCAAATCAGCACACTTGTTGGACTTTCATCAAGTAGAATAGGCAATGGTAACCGCTTGCTGGGAAGGCAGAAAAATGATAAGCCAAAGACGAATGGCGAGGAATGTAAAGATGTTTTTCATTTGCACTAAAGGTTTTAGTTTCGCTGATGAAGGAAGTGAAGCCCCCTGTGTACGATAAATGATTATCAATTCATCAAGGGCATTCAGGGCTTAGTACGCAATTACTAAAATTATAATCGTTTTTTTTAGATATTTTTTAGATTTATTTTAAATAAGCACATTTTTTTTGTATCCCCTAGGGGAAATGCTGTAGTGTAATTGACGGCTCAGTAGCAGAGAGAGCACAAAACGTTTTATTCCGACCGCTCTTCAAAAGTTGATTCCTCCTAATAATATCTGTCTGGAATACCTATCTTTGTTGATAACAGAGGCTTAAATAGGAGTTGTATTTTTAGTTTATTTACCACGAATATCAACCACCGATTTTTGTAACCCATTGTAAATTACACTTCAACAGCGAACCAGGCAATCAGTGCAGATATTTGTAGATTGAGCATAAATTATGGATAATAAAAGACAACAAAAGTTTGCCCGTCTCATTCAGAAAGACTTGGGCGAGATATTTCAGAAAGAAGCCAGAAATCAATTTGAAGGCGCTTTTATCAGTGTAACCGAAGTGAAAGTAAGCCCAGATTTGGGTATTGCCAGGGTGCATGTCAGCTTTATGCTAGCTAAAAACAAAGCCCTTTTGCTAGAACAAATCCAGGATTACGGCAAAAACATCCGCCAGATGCTGGCCAATCGCATCCGGCACCAAGTACGCGTCATTCCCGAACTACACTTCTACCTGGACGAAACAGCCGACTACGCTGCCAAGATGGATGCCATTATCACAAACCTAAACATTCCTCCCGCTCCTCCAGAAGAAGAAGAAGACAATGATCAATAAACAGTTACCAATTAACAATTACTTGCCATGTCGTTTACTTAAGGTGAATTCAGTTGAGTCACTCTAAATAAACACTAATTAGCAGAATTGTTAACTGTTTATTGTTCATTGTTAACTGTTCATTGTTAACTGTTCATTGCTCCATGAATTTCCCTCTGCTTGTTGCGCGACGGTATTTTTTCTCTAAGTACAAACGTGGGTTTATCAATCTGATCTCCATTATCTCCATGGTAGTGGTGGCAGTAGGCACAATGGCCTTGATTATCGTGCTGTCGGTTTTCAACGGGCTGGAGGGATTGCACCGCAAACTGTTCAGTACGATTGACGCAGACATTAAAATCACAGTACGGGAGGGAAAGAACTTTGAGATAAATCCGGCCTTCCTGACTAAGCTATCCCGTATTCCTGGCGTGCGTTCCCTTACCGAAGTAATTGAAGACAATGCGGTGCTCCGGTATGAGGAAGCGTATATGCCGGTGAATTTAAGGGGCGTAAGCGATAATTTTCTTCAGCGAAAAGCCATGCATTCTATTATCTCCGAAGGCAAGCTATTGCTGCACGACAAAGGCACTAACTACGCCGTCATTGGTCAAGGGGTGCAACATATTCTGTCGGTATCACTGCTGAAGGAATTTACGCCGCTGCAAGTCTGGTATCCAAAGAACCGCAAAAATCTGAACCTGAACTCTCCTAGTTCGGTCAATCGTATGAATATAAGTCCTGGCGGGGTGTTTGCGTTGGAGCAGCAGTACGATGATACGTACGTGTTTGTCCCCTTAGATTTTGCCAAGGAACTATTTGAGTCGGCTAACAAACGAACCGCGCTAGAAATATTGGTAAAGCCAGGTTTTGATGTAGAGGACGTAAAGGACAAGATACGCGCTGCGCTGGGAGATAAGTTTTGGGTACACAACCAGGAAGAACAGCACGCCAGCATTCTGCGCGCCATTAATTTAGAAAAGCTTTTTGTCTACCTCACGCTCTCGTTTATCCTGGCAGTCGCTTCGTTCAATATCTTCTTTTCGCTTACTATGCTGGCCATGGATAAGAAAAAAGATGTAGCCATTCTTTACGCTATGGGAGCCACGCCCGGCGTGATTAAGCGGATTTTTTTGGCAGAGGGAGCAATTGTTGCTTTCTCTGGTGCCTTGTTCGGACTAGTGGCGGCTACCATTATTTGCTGGCTACAACAAACGTACGGATTTGTTTCTATGGATATGGCCACCTCAGTAGTAGAGGCCTATCCGGTGCAGATGCGCTTGTGGGACTTCGTGGTTACCGGTATTACGATTGTGGTTATTACCTTCGGTGCTTCTTATTTCCCTGCCCTGACCGCTTCCCGCCAGACCGATGTGCGGGTGTAGCCTTTACGAACTACCTTTTACTTTCAGCAAATACATCTTTTGTAACCTACTTTCCCTCGTATTAGGGTTCAGAAATGGCAAGGTGAGCAGCGTAACGCTATAGTGATTAAATTCCTTAATTACGGTATAAGGCGCTTGCAATTTGTCGATGGCTTTTTTGCCTTCTGCGTTGGCCATAACCCAGGTAGGTTTGCCGTTTAACAAGTCTTGATCACTGGCCGCAGGCATAATCTTCTTCACGTAAAACTCCAAGGCATGACTCTCGTAGTGATAAAAATACATGTGGTTGATGGGAATGCCATGGCTGTTTATATAATGAGCCGCCATGCTGCCTGACTGATAGGTAAGCAGGGTTGGATACACCTGACTGTTCAACAGAAAGTTTACGCCAGTAATGGCTATGGCCGAGGGAACCGCCAAGCGAACCAAGCCCGGCTGTTTCTTTCCTGCAAACCAGCACATAGCTATGAACAAGGCCAAGGCAATGCCCCAGATAATCGGGTTGGTTAAGGGAAAAACCACGGTACAAAGCAAGCCACCTACCAACCAAAGCCCAATACCAATGCATAGCTGCATAGTAATGATATTCTTCAGCCGTTTGGGGTTGAGGTGCGTAACCCAATGGTCAATTATGTGGCCAGTGATGATAGCAGCGAAAGGGAAAACGACGAAAATGTAGTGGGGCAACTTATAGTGTGAAAAGGATAGCGCAATAAAAGGCAGCACAAATCCACCCAGGGTCAGTACTTCGGTATGCGGTATCCGTCTGAAGCGCAGCCTGATCAGGTCAAACAGGCGGGTGGCAATGCCGTAGATGGTGATGAGCGTCCAGGGAAGGAATGCCCAGGCAAACGTATGGGTAAAGAACAGCGGAGTAGAATCGTCTTTCCAGACGTTTTCACCCGTAATCCGGCCAAAGCTTTGTGTCCAGAAGTAGAAACGGGGGCCTTCCCAACCATACTGCGTATACAGTCCCCATACCATAGGAGCCAGCAGAATGGCAATAATGGCTAGCCCTAAGAGCCATTGCCATTGAAAAAAAGCCTTCCAGTTGCGCTGATAAGCAAATTCTGAAGACAATGCCAGTATCGGAACCATCAATCCAATCGGCCCCTTTTGGAGCATAGCCAAAGCCATGCCTACGAAGCCCAGCACCAGAGCCAGTAAGCTTCGGGTTCGGAGGAACAAGGTCAATTGCCAAACCCCGAAGATAACGGCATTGGCCAGGATCGTATCTGTTCGTACATCGTGGTTGATAAGGAAATAGGCTTGGCAAGTATACAAAACCAGCGCCGCCACTTTGCCCGTATTCTGGTTGTATAGCGAAGAAGCCAGTTTATAGGTAGAAAAAATACCCAGCAGCGTGAATAGAAAAGAAGGCAGGCGATAGGTAAAATTGGAAATGCCGAATAAGGAGAACGACAGGGACGACAACCAGAATAGCAGCGGCGGTTTATCCAGGTAATTCTCGTTACGGTCATAGACGTGAAGGAACTGCTTGGTTTCAAACATCCGCTGGCTGATCGAAGCATATTGGGTCGTATCTACCTCCATCAGATCGATGGCAAACAGGCCAATAATATAGACGACTGAAATAAGGGCAAATAGCCACAAAAACAGTGATTTAGGAAAAGGTTGCATGGAATAGCGGGGAAGTTGTTGTTAGAATGTCCGGTTTTTTTTCGCAAACAGGTTGTATTTCACAATGCAGAACAAGGCCCGGAAGCCATCCTTCCAGCTAATTTTTTTACCTTCTTCGTACGTTCGGCCATAATAAGAAATGCCTACTTCATAAATACGAATGCCCCGTATCTGACTGATTTTAGCGGTTACTTCCGGTTCAAACCCAAACCTTTTTTCTCGCAAGTCCAAGCTTTGTATCATTCGGGTATTGAACAACTTATAGCAGGTTTCCATATCGGTCAGGTTCAGGTTCGTAAACATATTGCTCAGAAAAGTCAGCACATTGTTACCGATGGTATGCCAGAAAAACAAAATACGGTGCGGATTGCTGCCCATAAACCGCGACCCAAACACCACATCTGCAAAGCCGGAAATGACCGGCTTCAGCAAATCATTGTATTCGGCGGGATCATATTCCAGGTCTGCATCCTGAATAATCAGGTATTCGCCCGTGGCCTGCCGGATGCCCGTATGCAGCGCAGCCCCTTTGCCCTGGTTGCGCTCATGCCGGGAATAGTGGATCAGGACATCAGGATTTTCGCGGATGTATTGCTGAATCACGCGCTCCGAATTGTCTTTGGAGCAGTCATTTACAATAACAATTTCCTTCTCTATCTGATTAACTAAGGCTACCTGCTTAACTCTTTCCAATACATTGACAATGGTTTTCTCTTCATTATAAACCGGAACAATAATGGATAGGCGGGAAATAGATGTACTATTCAATGGGTTGGTTTTGATATTCAATAATTATGTTTGACCTAATTTCAGCTTTACTTGTCAATTGGTTTTCCTGCGTTCGCAAAGGTAAGAAGATATCTAAGTTGCTTTAGGCTTTAGGCAGCAAAACCGCTGGGAGAAAATAAACCATCGCCTTCTTCCGTTCATATACATTTCTTTTTACTTTGCAATCTTCTACATTTCATTTTGTTAAGAAAGCAAAGCTAAAGTATCCATTGTTTTTAATTCCACTCATTGACTGATAGCTTATCATCGGCAAACCGGCACCTTACCTATGCGCTCAACTTTTATCAATCAATGGATTATTGTCTTGGTCACGCTGACTGTTAGCAGTTGTCAGATTTTTAAACCGACCGCCAACACCAGCCATTCATCCGATCGAACGGCCAATATCTTGAAGAAGGTAGCCGATAATACCGCTGAAAAAGATAGTAGTAAACAGCGCCCTGGTGAAAAGCCTGCCTGGATAGCCAAAAAACACCACTACAATCCCGAACGTACCCGAAAGAATGACTTGGTACACACACGGCTCAGCGTTAGTTTTGACTGGGGCAAGCAACAGCTCAACGGCATCGCTACACTTACCCTGAAGCCCCATTTTTACCCGCAAACCCAGCTAGAACTCGATGCCAAGGGTTTTGATATCCGCAATATCCTACTGGTGGACGATAAAACCAAAAAAAGCATTCCGCTGAAATACGACTACGACCAGCGGACAATTACCATTGCCCTCGATCGTACCTATACCCGCGACGAGAAGTTTACTGTTCAGCTAGAATATACGGCCAAACCCAACGACCTGCCTAAAGGTGGCAGCGACGCCATTACCGCTGATAAAGGACTGTATTTTATTAATCCAGACGGCTCTGAGCCCAACAAGCCTCGGCAAATATGGACACAAGGCGAAACGGAATCCAGTTCGTGCTGGTTTCCTACCATTGATGCCCCTAACCAGAAGTCTACGCAGGAAATGTACATCACCGTGGATACTGTATTTACTACGCTCTCCAATGGCTTGCTGGAGTATTCCAAGAACAATACCGATGGCACCCGGACTGATTATTGGAAAATGGACAAACCGCATGCGCCCTATTTATTTATGATGGCAGTAGGCCAATTTGCGATAGTGAAAGACAAGTGGAAGAACATGGACGTAAGCTATTATGTGGAGCCGAAGTTTAAAAAATACGCCCGCGACATATTTGGCCACACCCCCGAAATGATCGAGTTTTTCTCCAACAAGCTGGGAACTCCCTACGCCTGGGACAAATACGCGCAGGTTGTGGTGCGCGATTACGTGTCGGGTGCCATGGAAAACACGACGGCTACCGTACACATGGAAGCACTTCAGGTGGATGACCGCACGCTGTTGGACGAAAGTTGGGACTACATTATTGCCCACGAACTGTTTCACCAGTGGTTTGGCGATTTGGTTACGCTAGAATCCTGGGCCAACCTACCGCTCAACGAGTCGTTTGCTAATTATTCGGAATATCTTTGGAATGAGTACAAATATGGCGTAGAAGAAGCCGATTACAAGGCGCAGGATGAAGTAGAACAGTATTTAGCAGAAGCCGAGAATAAGCAGGAACCCCTCATTCGCTACTATTACAAAGAACGGGAAGATATGTTCGATAGCCATTCCTACGCCAAAGGAGGGCTTATTTTGCACATGCTACGCAAGTACGTGAGCGATGAGGCGTTCTTCACTTCATTGAAAGTCTACCTTGCAAAGCATAAATTTGCGAATGTAGAAATTCACGACTTGCGTTTGGCCTTTGAAGAAGTCACTGGCGAAGACCTGAACTGGTTTTTCAACCAATGGTTCTTATCGGCTGGTCACCCGCAACTCAAAGTGGAGCAAAATTATTCGGCTGGGAAAGTGAGTTTGACCATAAATCAACTACAAGATTCGCTGTATACGCCCATTTATCGGTTGCCGCTACAAGTAGACGTGTGGGTAGGTGGGCAGAAAACCCGCTACGACGTGGAAGTAAACCAAGCGGTGCAGACCCTTGAGTTTCCGGCAGCGACCCAGCCCGACCTGGTTATTTTCGATGCCGAACAGCAGTTGGTCGGCACTATAGAGCACGAAAAAAGCACCCCGGAATTGGTGTTCCAATATAAACATGCCGAGAAATACCTGGCTAAGTCTGCCGCGCTTACCCAACTGAAAAAATTGATGGCTGATGCTTCCATCCGACAAATAATGATGGAAGCAATGAACGATAAATTCTGGAAAATACGGGAACTGGCCGTAAGCAGTTTTGACAAATACGAGGGAGAACCATCCACCCAACTGATAGACAAGCTAAAGTCATTGGCTCTGACCGACCCGCGTTCATTCGTACGAGCCGAGGCCATTGGCACCTTGGCTGGCCTACCTGGCGACAAAGACTACACAGCTATTTACCGGAAAGCGATGGACGATCGCTCGTATACCGTCGCCGCCACCGCGCTGTTTATATACCTATCTACTGAGCCAGCCGATGCCGCTACCCAAGTGGCCCGATTTGAAAACTATGACAATGCCGAAGTCATTCAAGCCGTATCTTCGTACTATGCCGACCAGGGAGGCGTGTTGCATTACCGCTGGATGGAAGACAAGCTGATAACGGCCAGTGGTTCTTTGCTCTATCAACTCACGCAAAACTTCGGTATGTTCTTGATGAAAATGGATACTGAAACCCAGAAAAAGGGCGCGCAGGCATTAGCGAAAATTGCTCGCCAAAATCAGTCTTTCATCATCCGCTTTGCCGCTTTTCAGGCGCTTAGCCTTATCAAAGATACCGAAGGAGTAAACGAATTGCGCAAACAAATCAAAGCCGAGGAGACCGATCCCCGCTTACTAAGCGCCTACGAGTCGATGATGTAGCCTGTTTTTTCTAGGGCAAGTTGCTCCAAGTGTAATCTTATGCTTGGAATAGCTATCGCCTATGCTTTCCTTCTGCTCATTCTCCTGGCTTTCCAATCAAACCCTCCACATCAGCCATTGTTAAGCGCTTCAAAACACACCTGTGGTTTGCCCTGTTTTGCGATTGTTTGCTCTCGAATAAAGGGCAACATTTACTAAGCTCGAAGCAAGGGTTTTGTCTCTATAAAAAGCGAACCAATTTGCTGTTAATCAACAATTTATTGGTTAGCACAAAAGCTTTCTTGCGCGCTCATACTTGGCAGGCTAATCATAGGGCGCATGAATGAATTTAGTCAGTCCTATTGATTTATAAAGTAAGAAAGCGACTATATACGTTACGAACCAGCAGAAACGCACTTAATTCAATAAGAAGTTACTTAGGGTTTGTTACCGTCAGTATTGGATGAATATCTGCTACTCTTTTACACATACGAAGAATTTTCACCCATTAGCATCTTTCAAAAGAAGAAGGAATGATAAGCCTTAGTAAGTTGCTTAGCCGACAGCTGAAGAAATACCTGGGCGGGATAATTCCTGACGTGGGAAGATTGCGGGATGTTAGGTTCAATGAATTAAAAGAAAGCAACCAGAAACTGATGGAAAGCGAAGGCATGTTTCACGACATGGCCTTGAATGTACCCGGCATGCTATACCAGTTTCTGCTTCGACCGGATGGCTCAGTGGCGTTTCCATACGTGAGTCCTGGCAGTATCGATTTACTCGGCTTATCGCCAGAAGAAATCATGCAAGATGCCAAACCCACCCTTAAAATGATTTATGAGGAAGATCGTAAATCATTTTATGCCTCATTAAATCTATCGTCTGACAGGCTGCATGCTTGGAACTGGTTTGGCCGGGTGAAACTCGCTTCGGGGCAATTGAAGTGGATAAAAGGGAAATCACGCCCCAAGCAATTACCCGATGGAAGCATTCTCTGGAATGGGCTGCTGGTTGATATCACAGAAAACAAACAGACTGAGGAAAAGCTACAGTTATTCCGCAACCTGGTTGATCAGTCGAACGATGCCGTATTTGTAACGGATGTAGAAACGAGCCGATTGCTGGATGTGAATGAGAAAGCCTGTGCCAGCCTTGGCTATTCTAGAGATGAGCTACTCCACATGCGGGTGCTGGATATTGAAGCCGTTATCATTGATAAGGCTTTGTGGGAAAAGCATATTCAGGAACTGACGACCAAAGGATACATTATTATGGAAAGCGAGCACCGGCGTAAAGATGGCTCGGTCTTTTCCGTTGAAATGAATATCAAACACATCATTAAAGGAGAAAAAAGATATTCCATTGGCATTGCCAGAGATATTACCGAAAGAAAACTGGCGCAAAAAGCTTTAAAGGAGAAGGAAAAATTTCTGGAACAGATTATTAATGCCAACCATAACCTGATCTTTGTTAAGAATGCCCGTGGCGAGTACACGATGGTAAACGAAGCTTTTGCTAAAGTTCATAACACCACGGTTGCCCAACTCCTAGGAAAAACCGATGCCGATTTCCATCCTTATGAACAAGAAGTTATTCTTTTCCGTGAGCAAGACCAACAGATCATCGAAAGCCTGCAACCAATCCCTTCTTTCGAATTATCTATTCACGATGCCACGACTGGAGCTATAACCTATTTCCAGATTGTAAAAATGCCGTTGGTGGCAGAAGATGGGGTTATTCAGGTACTAGGGATTGCAACAGACGTAACCGAGCGAAAACTAGCTACGGAAGAAATCCAAAGGCAAAAAGCTTTTTACGAAACCTTTCTTAACAATACGCCCATCGATCTGGCGGTTTTCGATGCCCAAGGTCGCTATTTATACCTCAATCCAAAGTCTATCAAAAATGACACGATCAGGAATTGGTTGATTGGTAAAAATGATTTTGATTATTGTCGCTTTCGTAAAAAAGATATGGCCATTGCCCACCAGCGACAGGCTTTCTTCAATCTGGCTGCCCGTGAACGCCGGGTAGTGGAGATGATGGAAACCCTGTACGACCCCACTGGCAAGCGCCTTTGTAGCCTGCGGAGGTATTCTCCCGTATTCGACGAAAATGGTGAGCTGAAGATGATGCTGGGATATGGTCTTGATATTACTGAGCGCATGCTGGCTGAAGAAAAGGTGAGGGAAAGTGAGCAATTACTGCAATCCATCAATTCCAATATCCAGGTGGGCATTTGTCGCAGTACTATGGCCAATCAATTGATTTATGTAAACGAAGGCTTTGCCAAACTTTTCGGTTTCGGCTCAGTACAGGAAGTATTGCAAACCGCACCCGAATACTTATACGAAAATATAATTGACCTGAATAAGTTGATGGAAAGCACCAATAAGGTGGTTAACCGTGAACTCATTTTTCAAAAAAAGGACGGATCATTCTTCTGGGGCTTAATCAGCATTACCAAAATTGAAGATAATAACAGTCAGGTCTTCTACGACGGTGTGATGCGAGATATTACGGAACTCAAACAGTCCGAAGAACTACTCCGCTATAAAAATGCGGAGCTAGAAAAGACCAATGCCGAACTGGATCGCTTTGTATACAGCGCGTCTCACGAGCTTCGAGCGCCATTAACTTCCATGCTAGGCCTTATTGGCATATCCAAGATGGAGCAGCCCGATTCGCAGCAGGTCACTTACCTGAATATGATGGAACAAAGCGTGAACCGGCTCGACCGCTTCATTCAGGACATTATCCATTATTCCCGTAATTCAAGGCTTGATATTCAGCCTGAGGTAATAAATTTCCATGAACTAATCAAAGAAACGCTGGAAGACCTTAACTATATGCAGGTGATTGAAAACATCGACAAAATCATCAATATAGAAAGTTCTACCGAGTACAAAAGTGACAAAGGCCGTTTGCGGGTAATACTTAACAACCTGGTATCTAATGCTATACGCTACCACCGACTGATGCAAGAGCATCCCTATATTCAAATCGATGTTCGCGTCAATCCAGAGAAAGCGATCATGGAGGTATCCGACAACGGCCAGGGAATTAGTGCTGAGCACCTGGATAAGATTTTCGACATGTTCTATCGGGCAAGCAACTCTGCCAAGGGATCAGGACTTGGGCTATACATTGTGAAGGAAACCCTCGTCAAATTACAGGGCACGATCACCGTCAAATCAGAATACAAAAAAGGAACAACATTCACCCTAGAAATACCCAACATGAGCAGTGAACAGTTAACAATGAACAATGAACAATGAACAATGAGCGTATTGTTCATTGTTCATTGTTCATTGTTAACTGTTCATGTTCTTCGGTATAACCATAGAGCCAAAGCTAGTAAGCTTATTGCGCCTGCGCACCACCAAAGCCAGGAGTAATTGGCGTATAGAGGAGACTGGTCGCCAATAAAAACAAAGTTTGCCCAATAATAAGGCGCTTTCTTGCGCGGATCAGTCTGGTTTTGAAGGTAATCCAATTTAGCCTTACAGAGCGCTATATCCTTCGGTTCGCCCTCCTTCAAATAGGTATGCATACGAGCCGTAATGTAGGCAGTAGCTTGGTCATCGGCTTTCCACAAGGTAGTGACGATGCTGGGACAACCGGCATAAGCAAAAGCACGCGCCAAACTCATAATTCCTTCTCCACGCACCAAGCGCCCGCTTCCCGTTTCGCAAGCACTCAATACGACCAGTTTCACGCTGTCTAAGCGGAGATTATACAATTCCTGCGTGTAAAGCCGGTAACTAGACAAGGAATCAGTGTTACGTGGATAGAAAGCAATGTAGGAATTCAAGGGCTCGTCGTTGTCAGCTTTGGCGTGCGTAGCCAGGTGGATAATACTGTAGTCTCCAGCCGATTGCATAAATAATTCCTTGGTTGCTTCCCCGGCCAGGTAAATTCTGCCCCCCACTTGCTCTACTTCCTTCCGCGAAGCATACAGTGGCGAAAGGGCAGCAGCCCGTGTAGCCGTTTGGCTGGTTTGGTTATGCAACAGGTTTTTATCTACAAAAGGAGCCATGGCCAACACCGAATTCTCTTGTCGGGCATGGCGCTGTTCCAGGGTATTTTGTAGCAACGTACCCGAATAGGCATAGCTAATGGTATAGTCCTCAACCAAGTAGCGGGCAGAGGCGGCATTTGAAACCAGGGCCTCAAAGGGCAAATAACTGAGGTCGGCATCGGGCACAACAATGATCCGGCTATTTCCTTCCAAAGCCGAGGCAATTGGTAATATCAACTGCTGGTACAAGCGAAAAGCCGAAGCATTGCCCTGGTAATGCGCACCCGTTTTTAAGGTATAGAGTGCTTGCTGAAGTTGAGCCAAATCTTTCTTAAAAGAGGCAACTATGGGCAACTGCTTCGCTTCAAAACCATTACGCGAAACAATGAAGACATACAAATAGTCTTTACCCAGAAAATACTCTACTAGCGCCGTATGCTTTTCTAGTACCTGTTGCTGTAGTTCCTTGATTTTTACTGAAGTTGTATCGTATTTAAGTCGGAAGTACTGCGGATTTTTCTCGAACTCCCTTACCACCGCGGCCAGCTTAATTTCGTCGTTGCGGATTTGGGTTCGGACCGAAGCCTTTTGCTTGCTTTCTTTGGCTTCTGCCAACATTAGGCTCAGCCGTGTCATATTCTGCTTCAGTTGCCGCTCCCGATTAAGCAAATCCATGGGAATGCCAGGAATTTTTTTAATTTCCAGTTCACGCAAACTTTCGGCCAATACCGCTGCTTTGCTCCGTTCGGCAAACGCAAAAGCCATTTCCAAATACATAGCTTTTTGCGTCTTTCCATATAACTGAAATGCCGTGCCGATGGCCTCTTCGTACACAGGAAAAACCTGGTTGGTAAAAAACAGCTTGGCTGCATCAGAATCGTAACTTTTCCGAATTTGGTCGGCCAGCCGAAGCGCTAACTGATACGTTTGCAGGGACGCTTCCAGATCAGCTACATGTTGGGTCTGGTGGAAATAATTTCGAAAAGCATTAGCCTTGCAACGGAGCGTTTCGAACAGGACTAATCCGGAGAGGGCATTACTTAAATCGGAGGGGTTTTGGTAAATGCTAGCCGAAGCGAAAGTAAAATGCAGTGCCTGAATAGCGGCTTGATATTGACCAAGCGCTTGTTTTGGCTTTTTTTCGGCCTCATATCCCTCGCCTTTCCCTAGGTAAGCACGTGCCAGTTGCACATTCTTTTCCCCAAAGTTAGCCATGCTTAATTGCCGGGCTTTCTCAAAGTAGAGTAACGCTTGGGTAAAAGAGCCCCGTTTCTGGTACGCTGTTCCAAGGCTAATGAAGAAATCACTTTTCTGGCCAGCACTGTAGAGAGAATCTACTGGTACTTTATTGAGGTACGCAAGCGCATTGTCGTACTGTTTCATCTGAATATAAGTCGCCCCAATGTTATGATAAATTACGGAAGGATAGGTTGCATACTGGAGCAAGCCCTTAAACTTAGTCAGTGCCTCTTGATGACGTTGCAGCTTCCGGAGCGCAAGCGCTATATTATTGTTGTATATGATATGTCGGTTGACCCATTTTTCCTTTGAATACGACTTACTGTTGATCACATCTAACGCCTTTTCATAATAGTTAATGCTTTGTTTATAGTTTCCGTAAGAGTTATACAAATAGCCCATTTCATTATAGAAACGGCCTACTCCACTAATGTTTGGATAACGAGCAATGATTTTTTCGGCCTGGCCAAAATACACCTGAGCAGAATCGTAATTATTCAAATCAACAAAATTGCCTCCGATGTATACAAAGGTTTCAAAGTAATTAGAATCAATGACTGGTTGTGTGTGTTTGCTAAAGCTGATCGACTCTTTGTACAATTGAATGGCCTTAGCCGATTGCCCTCGCATTTGGTAAAGCACCCCTAGATTGAAACACGTTTCTGTCAGATTAAGTCCATAAATACCCTTCTCTACATACAGCATTCTGGCTTGCTGGTACTTGTATAGCCCCGAATCGCCTTCATTTTGATTATACAATACATTAGCTTCCTCATACAATTTGTCGGCCTGCAGCAGCGGAGTTGGGAGTGCCTTCTGAGCAAGTAAAAGCTGAGGATGAAATACCCAGGTAAAGGTGCAGCAGATAACAGACACCAGCATAAATGAACATTGTCGTAGCATAGAAGCAAATTAACAATTATTTATACACTAATTCATTGACTAATAGTGTATCCAATACCAATCCGCCCATCTATAAAATTGTATGTGTACTTGATGCCTAAACGCTACCACTTAAACAACCAAAAGCACCTAATTGTGAAATCTCCACAAACAGGTGCTTTTCTAAATTCGACCATATTTTTATTCCACGCTCTTATGAAGTAGCCATGTGTTCGGGAGGCTTATCGGGGTCATCCCGCTTTTTGCCCGTCTGCGTGGTCTGAAAGAAAAAAGTGGCTAAGGACGCAACAGTAGTAACTATCAGCCCCCAGGTGGTATTGGAGAATATTCCCACGGGAGTAGCCAGCAGAAAAACCGGCAGTGATTTGTTAACAGCTTCTGTTAGTCTGCTTTTAAAAGCGGTTCGTCTGTGATCAACCTTATCAATCAAATCTTTAGGAATATCTTCCCGGGTATTAAAAAAATGAATGACGAATGGGGTATAGTTGAGGGCATTTTTGCTATCATCTTCCAGCTCATAATAAATTTTAAATTCCTTGCTGGCACCATTGGCTGGAAGCCGTTGTCCTTGGGCATTTGTCTTGTCACCAAAACCCAAGGCTCCATTCAGTATCGTTGCTTTTAAGTCCACTTGCCCCGTATCTGGGTCAATTACTAAGCCTTGCAAGTCAGCCGTTGGCTTGGGCTCTTTCGGAATAATGTTGAATTTGCCCTTGTATTCCCAGTTCTTAGGATGCGCATTATAGAATGGCTTGGCAATGTATTCTTCCTGCTTGGTACTGGACAGGCTAAATATTCTACTGTCATAGTCTATACCACTGATAATAAGCCGAGCGCTGGACTCTCGCTTGTCACAATCAGTAAATACAATGGTGTAGCGAACACCCGTATTGCTTTTGCTCAAATCAATTTCCCCAGTATACTGGTCAATGGCCAGGCTGCTTGGGTAAGCACTGAAGAAGCCTTCGCACGGCGGCCTGTTAATGGGGCGAATTTTGTTATCACCACCCAGATAGGCCACAGGCTTGCCATAATCTGGCTTGTAAGGTGACGGATTTCCAAAGATTTTCATAAGTGCTTTTTTAATGAAATAAATTAGGCGACCAATAATAGAATGAGTTTCCCTCATAAGCATAAAAGTGAGTCAATAGGGATAGTAAGTAATACATTCAATCTCTTTATCTGCATTAGTATCGCCAAGTAAACAGTCAGGATGCCTGGTATTTAAAAAAAAACAAAACGCCCCGCAACCTATCTGCTGCCAGGGTTAAAGGCTGGTATGCGTAGACCGAGAAGCTGACTGTTTAAGCCTCTTTTACCAGACTTTTAATTTCACTAATCCTACCCCAGGCTTTTCAAAAGGGCCAGCAGCCGAATGTTTTTCATCTCTCTTATGGCCAAAATAATCGGTGTCAAAAACAATAGGCTTACCATTCGTATCATCAAAGCTTTGCTCAGGGATTAAGGCTTTGCCGAGCGTGCCGGTAGTGATAAGGCTATGCTCCGTAATTTTGGAAGCATTGTAGATCTTCATAGTCAGATATACATGCCCATTTTCCTCAGAAAGCTTTATCGAAGGGTTGAACTGATCATTCCGTTCAAAGTTTGTATCGCCTTTGTAAGCAGGAGCGCCATGCAAGTACACATTATTGGCCGCTTTTATTGGAAATACTGACCCGTTGTAAACGGCCAATCCATAATCCCTTTCTCCACCCCAGTCTTTAGGAATTTCATAAATAGAGGAGGTATCCTGATTGGTAGTAAAAACATTGCTATAAAAATGATTGCCACTCCCTTGTATTTTTTTTGACCCTGCCAGCACGGTAGAATGCGCTTTGAAATAAGGCGTTTCCCTGTCTTGCGAAGCAGGGAAAAGCTTTCCAGCAATCAAATTATTGATGTAAGCGCCACTTTCCGACCAATCCCAAAGGGCGACTTGCGACAAAAACAGGTTGTTGTCTACTATATAAGGGCCGTGGTCTACTTCAGCAAAGAAATCCTGCTTGTCGTTTTTGTAACATAGATTGGCTGTAGTACGCGTGCCCTGAGCCATCCAGTCGAGCCAGATCCCTTCGTGGGCATTGTGGATACGGTTGCCTTTGATTAGGACATCCACGGCGGCATGAATTTTAATTCCCCCTTTTTCCGGACCCGTAAACAATCGTTTGGTCCAGATATCATAAATGTGATTACCCGTTATCTGGCTGAAAGCAGCCCCCAGGCTTCCGCAAATACCCGCTACACCGCAATTGAATATGGTATTGTTGCGCACAATATGAGAGCCGATATGGTCCTTATTCCATCCCTGTTCAATCGCCTTGACCACCACTTCATTGTATAGTACAGCGCCATCTTTTGAAGGTTCTTTGGTCCATACATTATGTCCAGACTTTCTGTCCTTCCCCAGGGTAATGCCTGCACATTTCGAATCGCTTACCACATTGTTTTCAATAATCCATCCTTTACTCCAGTGCGTTCCGATCATTCCTATTTGCTCGGCTGTAGGGGCCGCCCATTGGGTAGCGGCCTGGCTCATGTGAAAACCCTGAACGGTAATGTAATTGATGCCCGGTACAGACGGATAAAAGCAGGTCTCACGCACGTTGATTTCTACTAGCTCCTTGTTCGGGTTGTGTCCGTGGAAGTTGGCATAGATCGTCGTTTGTTTTTCGTCACTTTCAGTATACCAAGTGTAGGTTGACCCTTCAACATCAGTGAATGAAGTAAGCATGGCCGGTATTATAATTCCGGCAGGATTAAACACCTTTTTAAGTGAGTCGGCTTCGTACAATGATTTACCGTTGAGGTATACTTCTCCTGTATGATGTATCCTTCCCAATGCGTCGAACCAGTCGCCTGCGATAAGATCCTTATAGGGATTATAGTTTCCAAAGAAAGTATTGGGAATCGTCACTTTCCATACGCCTTTTTCAACCAATGTCCACCCCGAAAGAACTTCCGATCCTTTGATCTCGACCTTTTCGCCTTTGGCAGCCCTGTACACAATTCTTTTGATAGCAGAAGTGCCGCCTAGCGGAGGCGCAACCCGTTCTTTGTATGAGCCTGCATGCACCGTAATGATGTCGCCCGGCTTTGCCAGCAGAGCAGCAGCAGAAATGGTTTTCAATGGTTTTGCTGCTGAGCCTTCATTTTTATCGTTGCCCTTTACAGAAACGTGGTACTCTTTACAATAAGCAGAAATAGCAAAAAACGTTGCTAATAGGAAGATAAGGCCTTTTTTCAATGGAGGGAGATTTTTAGTTGAATGTTAAAGCGTAAAAATAAACTTAAAATCATAACAGCAAAAACAGGGATATTGATAAATTATGTATAATAGCCTTTGTGCCACCATTAAGACACTATAGATGATTACAATAATAAGAACTGACTCAGGCAATCGTGACTTTACTGAGCTTGTAAAATACCTCGATGCCGATCTAGCCAAAAGAGATGGGAATGAACATTCATTTTATGCCCCATTCAATAAAGTTGACAAAATCAAATACGTAGTTGTTGCGTACGACAATGGTCAACCAATGGGCTGTGGAGCAATAAAAGAATACACGCCTAACACGATGGAAATTAAACGAATGTACACCTCACCTGAGCGTAGAGGAAAAGGAATTGCCACCCAAATTCTGACTGAATTAGAAATATGGGCAACGGAATTATCCTACCAAACGTGCGTATTAGAAACAGGAAAGCGACAACCAGAAGCAATCAGGCTTTACCAAAAGAACGGCTACCAACTTATTCCTAATTATGGGCAATATGCTGAAATAGAAAATAGCCTATGTTTCGAAAAAGAGCTGAAATAATAAGGCAAACGAAAAACAACTGAGCCATTTTAAATTCATACTTATGGATTCAACTGAACTTAGACAATTACAAGCCCCTCTGAAAGAGAAATATAGGCAACACCCAGCATCGGCCCTGGTAACATTAAAAGCGCAAGGGCAAATGGGCGAAGGAATATCCTGCAAAGTAGAAACTGGTCGGGCATTAGTTGAGGCGGGGCTTCACCCTGCTACGGGTGGCAGCGGTATACTGGCTTGCTCAGGCGATTTGCTGCTGGAAGCTTTAGTTGCTTGCGCAGGTGTCACTTTACGTGCGGTAGCAACCGCCATTGGCGTTGAAATAAAAAATGGATTCGTTAAAGCAGAAGGAGATTTAGATTTCAGAGGCACGCTGGGTGTCGCAAAAGATGTTCCGGTGGGTTTTAGAACAATACGTTTACAATTTGTGCTTGAATCTAATGCGACCGCAGAGCAAATGGACAGTATCGCAAAACTCACAGAGAGATATTGTGTAGTTTACCAAACGCTGACAAAAGGCGTTGAGATAGAAACCCAGTATCATTCCTCCTAATATTGCACAGCGGTTATCATGTAGAAAAATTAAGAGAAAGAGATATTGATTAACAAGTACGATGTAGCCATTATAGGGGCAGGGCCAAGCGGTTGTGCTTGTGCTTTAGCTTTGCATAGGAGTGGATTGAGGGTAGTTTTAATAGACAAAGATTTTTTCCCTCGGGATAAAATATGTGGCGATGCCATTCCTGCGCTGGCCTTTAAAGCCATGGACAGAATTAAGCCTGAATGGGGGCTGGCTATGCGGCAATTTGCCGACCATGCGGGCATTTACACATCCAAAGTTTTCGCTCCGAATGGAAAAACGATTAAGCTTGATTGGGTCTTGCACGCTTATAATAGCAAACGCCTCCATTTTGATAATTTCCTCATGCAACTTGTCCGCGCTGAAACGGAAACAACGATTCTTGAAAATAAACGATTACAGAAAATTACGGTCGACATGGACCATGTTTGCTGTCAATTTCAAGATGGTTCTTTCTTAAAAACGGCTATTGTCGTTGGTTGTGATGGGGCTAACTCTGTTGTTAAGAGACAACTGGGTAAACTTGAGCCATTAGATAAACATTCGTCTGCTGCTGTCCGCGCTTATTTTTCTGGTGTTGACGGAGTAAAACCCGGCGTTAATGAGTTTCATTATTTTAATGAATTGTTGCCCGGCTACTTTTGGATTTTCCCCTTAGATAATGGCTGGACAAACGTTGGGTTTGGTATTTCACAGAGCAAGCATAGAAAAAATAAAAAACCAATAAATTTACGCGACAGCTTACATACCATCATCACTACCTCACCCAGCATCGCTCCTCGATTTAAAAACGCGAAACTATTGGAAGATATCAAAGGCTTTGCCTTACCCTTCTGGACGCAAAAAAGAGCCATTTCTGGTGAAAGATTTATGCTCTGTGGCGATGCCGCATCCTTAATTGATCCACTCCAGGGGCATGGCATTGATAAGTCCATGTGGAGTGGTTTGTTTGCTGCCGAACAAGCCGTCAAATGTTTCAACACTACTGATTTTACAGCCGACTGTATGTTGCAATATGACACACAGTTGTATAATAAAATAGGGGAAGAACTTGCTAGAAGCTCTTTTATCATGCGTCTTTTGCTGAGGTTTCCCTGGCTAATTAATCTTTCTGTTTGGGTGGGACAAAACCAAACACTAACCAATTGGATAGCCCGTAAATTAAAAATTTAGTGCG
>JAZKGK010000032.1:0-3342 GCA_040385915.1 Bacteroidota bacterium | reverse complement strand
AAGTCGAAAGCGATGGCTTCGTGATCAAAATTGCCTTTGTGCGAACCGTCGCAGAATGGCTTGTTTTTAGACAAACCGCAGCGGCAAAGGGAAAGTACATCTCGGCCAGCCAGGCCATAGGTATTGCCGTTTTTATCAACTATTTCAAAATCACCTTCGATTTTTACTGAACCATTGCTATTGATAGTCAATTTCGTCTTAGACATAGGATAAACTTTTGTGGATTAAAAATTAGTACCGAATGGAGGTATACGTCCATTATCTTTCAAAGGTATTCAGCCACCTGTTTCGAACCAATATAAATTACTAAACAAATGAGCTACCAATAGCGCGCTGGCTTGCTGTTTCTCTTATCTAATAGTTACTTTTGAAACAAGAAATTAATTCATACATTTGTATCAATTAATTTCATTTCTCGTCAATTTTTAAAGTAGTACTCCCCATTTCTTATGCGAATTGTCTTTTTGCTGTTGTTTATGGCATCAGCAGGTTTTCCTGCGTTTGCCCAAAATGTCTGTTCTCTCACCAATACTATTCCTTTCAAGACTGATTCATCGCATATTCTTGTATCCACAGGAGAGAAATACGTGCCCCTGTTTATCAAAGGTATCAACCTGGGTATTGCCGTTCCAGGCACGCAACCGGGCGAATTGAAAGCCTCCCGCGCACAATATGCCCGGTGGTTGAAAAAGATCAAAGAGGCAGGCTTTAATACTTTAAGGCTATACACCTTGCACTACCCCCATTTTTATGAAGTGCTCGACTCCATGAACAAAGCCACTCCTCATAATCCCCTTCTAATATTCCAGGGAGTATGGCTGGAAGAAGAGTTGCCAGGCTATACCCATGATATCTATCAGCTCACGGCTTCGTTTACCCAGGAGATCGAAGACAACGTAAATTGCATTCATGGAAAGAAGACAATTCCTCATCGTTTCGGCAAAGCGTATGGCAATTATGCAACGGATGTATCTAAATGGGTAATCGCCTATATCACCGGCCGAGAAGTATATTCGGAGGAAGTAACTAACGCCAATAAATCCCATGCCACCAATACTTCTTACGCGGGCACGCATTTATCACTTAGCAGTGGCAGTCCGGCAGAAGTGTGGATGACCGCACGGCTCGACCACCTCGTCGATTATGAACAGACACATTACCAAACCCAACGGCCAGTAAGCTTTTCCAGTTGGCCCACCCTCGATCCGATAACCCATCCGGAGGAGACCAACCGAGGTGAAGATACTGTTTCGATAAGTTTAAATAAGATGGATATTTCCAAAGCGCCTGCAGGCTTTTTTATAAGCTATCACGCCTATCCTTACTACCCCGACTTTATCAGCAATGAAAGTAAGTATCAGGCTTTTTCAGACAACCTGGGTCAGAACAGTTATTTAGGCTATCTCACGGATTTGAAAAAACATTATAACCGCTTTCCGGTAATCATTGCTGAGTACGGAGTTCCATCCAGTTGGGGCATCGCTCATTATTCTTCCAATGGAATGCATCACGGTGGGCTAGACGAACGGGAGCAAGGAGAATATGCGCTGCGCATGTTAAAAAACATTGAATCTGCTGGCTGCGGGGGCGGTATGCAATTTTCCTGGATGGACGAATGGTTTAAATACACCTGGATTACCAATCCCATTGATTATATAGTCGACCGGAGAATTTTGTGGCATAACGTCATGGCTGCCGAACAAAATTTCGGATTAATTGGCTTCAAGCGTGTACAGAGCCTGAAACCCTGGGCAACTTACTGTGCTACCTGCCCCATTAAATCCGTTAAGGCAGGGGCTGATTACGACTTTCTAAGGCTACGACTGGATTTGGGAAATGTACTCAGCCTACCAGATACCGTTTGGATCGGATTGGACACATATGCCAGTACTTTGGGAGAATCGGTATTGCCAAATGGCAAGCTGGTTGATAATCGGGCGGAATTTGCGTTACGCATTACCAATTATTCAGCAGAGCTTTTTGTAACAGAAGCCTATGACCTCTTTGGTGAGGCTGCTTCTCAAAAAAGACGTTCTGTTGTATCGAATGGGGGAAAATGGAATATTATGCGCTGGCGAAGCAACCGTAACTACTCGGACGTACAGTACATTGGCAACCTTCAAGTAAACAAAGGCGGCTTGCTTCCCTCCACAAAAGATGCCGTCACTATATACGATGATCACCTGGATATACGCCTGCCCTGGTCCTTGCTCCAAATGGTAGATCCCAGCCAGTTGCGCGTCTTACACGATTACAAAAATACGCCCGCTCCTGAAGATACCCTATCCGACGGAATTGCCATAACCGTATTTCATAACGGATTTAAAGCAGCCCCCACTACCCGCTTTACCTGGCCCAATTGGAATTCAGTCTCGGAGGCGGAAGAATATGAAAAGATATCTTACAAAATGATAAAGGAGCGCCTGCCCGAATTCAATAACCCAGCCATTGCCCGCTGTGACAGCTACGAGGGAGCTCAAGTATTGCAAGTGTCGGCCCAGGCTGGCGTTTTACAAAACGATTTTGACCTGGATGGTAATGTACTGGAAGCGGTACTGATTGAAAGCCCTCTCTATGGGCAGATCAACCTCAACCAGGACGGATCGTTTGCCTATACCGCCAATGTGGCTACCGCGAGTAGCGATCAGTTTACCTATGCTATATACGATGGACATAGCCTTTCTGAACCCGCCACTGTACACTTGCAACTGACGAACTTTGTAACCGGAATGGATGAACCGACCAACCATACGACCAGTAACTTACTGGTGCTAGTTTATCCCAATCCTGCGCTCCACACATTTACGCTAGAATCGTCACAAAAGATGACCGATATTTCTTTGTTCAATACGCAGGGCGAACAGGTTTTGCATAGAGATTTGAATTCACAAAAGATAAACCTGGATATCTCAAGCCTAAGCAACGGCCTCTACTTCGTAAAAGCCACCGTAGGTAATCAATCAGTAATCAAAAAGCTGAGTGTAATGCACTAATTAACGGCAAGATTTTCACCCAAACAAAAGAGGCTGTCCCTGATGGAACAGCCTCTTTTGTTTATGCATGCAAACAACCAAAATAACCTTCTATGACTAATATCCTGGGTTTTGTACTAAATTCTGATTGACCGCGATTTCCGTTTGAGGAATGGGCATCAAGTCTTTTCCAGCGGGTACGGTGATGTTGAACCGATCCTTCACATATTTTATATGCTGACCCGATCTTCTTAACAGAAACCAAAGCGACATTTCGCCTGCTAGTTCATGGCGGTATTCTTCCAGAAGGATTTCCATCACATCGGTACCTACAGCAGCACCCAAGCCCGCCCGCTTCCGTATGTCATTG
>JAZKGK010000031.1:5088-15554 GCA_040385915.1 Bacteroidota bacterium | reverse complement strand
CTTATTTACTATGAACTTAAAAAGCCTGTTTTTTATCGCTACCTTATTTTTTTCGGCATCGTGTATGGTAGCTCAACACAAAAATGGTGTGGCAGTAGTCGAATTCAGCACGCTGTCTATGCGGGGATATGCTGAAAAAATCCGGATTACGTCAGATAGCGTCTGGATCACTATGGAGGAAAGGAGGGAAGCCAGTAGTAGCAAAACCCACGGGCGTAAGTTGACGTCCCAAGAATGGTCTCAGCTTATGAAAGCCACTGAAACAGTGTCGATTGCTGAAGTTCCCGCATTGAAATCGCCTACGATGGCTCGGGCATTTGACGGAGCCATGCATTCATCTATCACGTTGCAAACCATTCATGGCACCGGAGTAAGCCACTCGTTTGATAATGAAAACCCACACGAAAAGCTCCAACTGCTCATGAAAACCATCCGAGAAATTGTCCAAAATACGCCTGAGCGATAAGTAAGAGAGGGAATTAGTCTGATTATATTGAGCTCTATGTAGCTCCTATGGCCGTTTAGCAGCCTTGGGAGCTACATTTACTTCTAATGTATTGAAAATAACTGTTATATTGCATATTTGTAAGTATGTAAATATTGATTTTGTATGACAAAATTGTCAACTAAAATAGTTTCCAGAGTAAAATTTTTAGTATCAAATTCATTAACTAATTATTTCTCTACCAATCCAATTTATGTTTTTCATCACATCCCTAAATGTGGCGGTAGCAGCTTTGTGTATGCATTACGAGAGTGGTTTTCGGTTGTTAAAGATTACAAAACTACCCACCTATCCAAAACAGTTTCTAAGAGAAAAAACATTGAGAAGTTTCGGAGTTTTCAATGCTTAAGTGGGCATTTTCATATCCCTGGTATTTATTTGCATGAAAGATATCCTGAGATTTTAAGTGAAAATCGCTACCAGGTTTTCACCATTCTTCGTGACCCTCTCGAAGTGAAAATTTCACTATATTATTACCAACGAAAAGTGAAGTCTAAGATACAGCCAAGAAATATCTCATTAGAGCAGCACTTATTGGAGGAGCCTAATTGGATGGCAGCTCGATTCCCCTGTACTCATGATAACTATCAAGAGGTTTTAAGTAGATATTTTTTTATCGGTCTGTTAGAGTATCCACAAGAATCGATTGATCGTTTGGCACAATTGATAGGGAAAAAGCGAATCATTCTACCCGTTGAAAATGAGTCAAAAAGGGATGCTCAACCTATCAATATCACACCTGAACTAGTGCAGAAATTTAAAGAGCTCAACGATTTAGATTACCTTATTTATGAGTATTGTTATCAGAGATTTGTTAAAGTATCGCCTTCATAGGATGAAGAATAAGTCAGGAATTCAGAAGTAAATCGGTTGGTCTGCTTTTGCCGAATAATGAATTGGATTAGCGAAAGCCAGGCCGAATGAGCTTGAGAAGCTGCAAATTCATGGATGACAACAATGATGTAGTGCATTGAAATGCAGTCTAATCCTCGTCCCGGGGCTTAACGGGCTTGGGAGGTTTGACAAAAAGGGGCTTTTCGCGCCATTTGATCAGGTAGAAAAGCTGGTAATTGAAACCGAAAGTGCTTGATTGGGAGGCCGTACCATAGCCTGGGACTATTGCAGGCCCAAAGTCACCCTTGCCGTTCTGGCTCATACCCATCTTGTAGCGTCCGGTAAAGCCCAGGTAAAATTGCTTAATCACCTGAACCTTTACACCAAACACCACTTCGCCCCATTGCGCCTGGATGCCATTGTTATGGGCTTGAATGGGCTTTACAGCGCCATAATACTGGTCTATAGTTGGCGTAAACTGGATATCGTCATTAAAGAAGCTGTGTCCGTAGCGCAGACCTAAGAAAACTACGTTGCCAAATTCATCGGGTTTGAGCAGGTTGATATCGGCACCAATCCGAAAGTAATGACCATCGTTGTGATAAGTCATCGTATCTGCACGATTGTAGCGGGAAAATCCGTAATCAAGTGTCAGAAAATACTTGTGAATATCTATGTCTCCATTGATCTCATACCTGAATTGTTTACGATCGGCAATAGAGTAGCCAATGCCAAGCAGATCGGTTCCAATGCGAACCCCAGAAGGCTTAAATCGGCTGGGCGTTTGTCCGAAGGAAGAGTAAGCTAATAGCCACAGAACAAGGCTTATAGATAAGCTAGTACGGCACATAAAGATCAATTGTATTGTCGGTGAAATTCCCAAAAACGAATGGAGGAGCCAGTTTTTCTGGTATTCCTATGGTGTCTATTTTAGAAAAATTAATTCTTGCATTACAGTTGATCGAAGTCAATTCATAATTACGACGGTAGCTGACACTAATCGTATCTTTTCCTCCTATAAGATTGGTTTTATAAGCGTATTCAAAAATAAAATGAGTGACGTCAGCATTAGGATTCAAATTTAAGGTAACTGCGGTTGCGTATTGATTTAGATAAAATATCGCATTGGGAAAAGAATCTACTGGTGCTACGGTAATTTTTTTGATATACACCCGGGCGGTGTCATTTTGTAGCGTCTTTAAATTATGCTTTAAAAACCGCACATTGAGTTGTGTTACCGCTACTTCGGTTGAACAATCGCTGGTGTTGTCGCAGGAGGAGAGCAGCCAACCCAGGAATAGGAATACCCAAAGGTATAGGCTGGGAGAAAAGAACTTCTTTTTCAATCGGTAATATATTATTGGGTTATAATTATTTCCAAATCTACCTATCTGCTAATCCAAGCTATCGCTTTTTTCTACCCAGTTTTCCCGCTGATTTCCCGGCTTTGCTTGGTTTCCCCGTGGCGCTCCCGGTTGGTCTGCGGCGGCTCGGAGGAGCAAGCTTGGCTCTTTCGGCAATAGATAGGTTTTTCTTCTTTTTTTCGTGAAAGGCTCCTTGGAAGGTGGGATCCGCCTTTTTGCGCTGATCATCGACCGTTTTGGCTACCTCTTGTGATTCGTCAAAAGACGTTTCCTCAATAATCAGGCCTTCTGGCAATGGTTTGCGCGGAATGGGCATCTGGATGATCTGCTCGATGTTTTCGATGAGGAATACTTCCGAACCAGTCATAAAGGTGATGGCCTCTCCGGCATGCATCGCCCGACCGGTGCGCCCAATGCGGTGTACATAATCTTCGTAAATAATGGGCACGTCGAAGTTGATAACATGGCTAACTTCACTTACGTCGATGCCTCGCGCAGCCACGTCGGTAGCCACCAGTAGGCGCACATTGCCTTCTTTGAACGCCTCCATAGCATTGATGCGGGTATTTTGTCCCTTGTTGGCGTGTATAACCCGGATGTTTTCCTCAAACACCACCTTGCGAGCCAGGAATTTATAAATATTATTGGCGATCTCTTTGGTACGGGTAAAAATGATGACGCGATTGAATGTGTCTTTGTCGGCCAGCAGTAGAGCTAGCAGATTGATTTTGGTTTTCATGTTCGGTACCTCGTACAAAACCTGATTGACCATTTCGGCGGTAGACGATTGGGGCGCTGCTTCTACACGCATCGGGAATTCCAAAAACTCTTCGGATAGGCGATCTACTTTTTCGGGCATGGTAGCTGAGAAAAGCAGGTTTTGCCGTTTGCGCGGAATAATTTCCAGCACTCTTCGGATTTGCGGCATAAAGCCCATATCCATCATTTTATCCGCTTCGTCGAGGATAAATGTTTTCACTTCCTTCAGTACGAGTTCTCCTTTTAGGTAGATGTCCATCATACGGCCAGGAGTCGCTACCAATATGTCAATGCCTTGGGCAATTTGCTCTATCTGGGTTTTTGGGCCAATGCCGCCGTAAACAACGGTGTGTCGAATGTCGGTGTATTTCGCTAAAACGGTAATTGCTTCGTCAATTTGCATCGCCAACTCACGGGTAGGAGCCAGGATAAGCGCCCGAGGGTGTTGCCCTTGAGCAAACTTTATCTTCATTAGTAGAGGCAGCAGATAAGCAGCCGTTTTGCCTGTGCCTGTTTGTGCAATGCCCAGCACATCGTGTCCCGCCAACGCTAATGGGATGGCTTGTTGCTGAATGGCTGTGGGCGTTTCGTAACCGGCCTCTGTTACAGCACTAAGTAATTGACGGTTGAGTTTGAAATCTTCGAAGGTGGTGACTGGTGTCATATCAGCCGCAAAGATAAGCTGGATTATTGGATTTCGGATTTCAGCCAGAGAATTTTGAACGTGGGTGGTTGTATAAGCAGAGGCGACCGGCCATTAAAAAAGAGATAAATATGTTTGTTTGAAGATGAAGACCTAGGCGATTCCAACTGGATACTTATATTTGCCCTCGTTCATTGGATTTGGCCATAAAAACGTTGCTGAACCTAACATTCTACTTATGCAAGATAAAAAGCAATTGGATGCGGGCGGGCATTCGCTCGACAAAGTATCAGCAGCAGGGTTGCTGGTAGCCTTGGGTATTATCTTTGGAGATATTGGCACGTCGCCACTGTACGTGATGAAAGCCATCATCGGCGAAGGTAACATTATCCATTCTGAAGTAGTATATGGAGGGCTATCCTGTATTTTTTGGACGCTTACCTTGCAAACTACCCTGAAATATGTAGTACTTACCCTTCGGGCGGATAACCACGGGGAAGGAGGTATTTTTGCTTTGTATGCCCTGGTGAGGCGCTATGCCAGTTGGCTTGTTGTTCCTGCCATCATTGGGGGCGCTGCACTGCTGGCTGATGGGATCATAACCCCGCCTATTTCTGTATCATCTGCTATTGAAGGGTTGCGTATTCTTTATCCACACATTCCCACGATACCCATTGTACTGGCTATTCTGACCTTCTTATTCCTTTTACAGATATTGGGAACCAGTATTGTAGGCAAGGCATTTGGCCCGCTTATGTTTGTGTGGTTCCTGATGCTGGGCGTATTGGGCATCGTGTTTATTTTGCACGAGCCACAAGTATTAAAGGCGCTGAATCCATACTACGCCTACCGGTTGCTGGTTTTATATCCAGGCGGTTTCTGGCTTTTGGGAGGTGTATTTCTTTGTACTACGGGCGCTGAGGCACTTTATTCTGATTTGGGACATTGTGGGCGAGGCAATATTAGGGTGAGTTGGGTATTTGTTAAATCTTGTTTAATCCTAAACTATTTAGGGCAAGGGGCCTGGTTAACCGAACATATTGGCGAAAAGCTGGAAACGAATCCTTTTTATGCCATTATGCCGGAGGGGTTCCTTATTATTGGGATTACTATCGCAACCATCGCTGCCGTTGTAGCCAGCCAGGCCCTCATCAGTGGTTCATTTACGCTGATCAGCGAAGCCATGCGGCTCAATTTGTGGCCGAAAGTCCGCGTGTTGTATCCGACCGATGTAAAAGGGCAGTTGTACGTGCCTAGCATTAATATTATGCTCTGGTTGGGCTGTATCGGCATTGTTCTGTATTTCAAGGAATCTTCGCAAATGGAAGCGGCGTATGGATTGGCTATTACCATCACGATGATTATGACGACTATCCTGTTGTCATTCTACCTATATACCCGGCATTTTCATCGGACTATTGTGGGGGGAGTACTACTCTTGTACCTTACTATCGAAACATCTTTCCTGATTGCCAACCTGCTCAAATTTCCCGAAGGTGGCTGGGTTTCTCTGCTCATTGGCTGCTTGCTGGCCGGGGTAATGTACATCTGGCTTCGGGCTTTCCGGATCACAGAGCGATTGACCGAATACGTTAAACTAGATCAGTATATCGCTCCACTGAAAGAGTTAAGTACTGATACGACGATTCCTAAGTATGCTACCCACCTCATATTTATTAGTAATACCAACCGTCCTAGCCAGATTGAATCCAAGATTATTTATTCCATCTTTCAAAAACGTCCCAAACGGGCGGACATTTATTGGTTTGTACACATTGACATTCTGGATGAGCCTTATACCACAGAATACCATGCGCAAGTATTGGAACGGGAAGACTTGGTGATTGTTAATTTCCGCTTGGGTTTCAGGGTTGAACAACGCATTAGCTTGTTCCTGAGGAAAGTAATAGAGGAAATGGTGGCCAACGAAGAGGTAGATATCACCAGCCGTTACGAATCGCTTAATAAGCTCAATGTCATTGGCGATTTCCGTTTTGTGTTGTTGGAGCGCTTTCTGTCCTATGAAAATGAATTGCCTTTCCTAGAGCGGATTACGATGGAAATATACTTCTTTGTCAAGCAGTTTACCGAATCGGAAGCCAGCGCCTACGGTTTGGATACTAGTTCGGTGAAAATTGAAAAAGTGCCCCTCATTATCAAACCAGCCACTAATGTTAACTTGGTAAGGGTATAAGCAGAAAAACACTGGTTTTCTACTTGAGTAGGGCTAAATCGCGGATAAGGATGCGTTTGCGGTCAAAGTTGATGATGTTTTTATCCTTCAACTCATTCATGACTGTGGTCACCGTTTGGCGGGAAGTACCAGTTAGGCAGGCGATATCCTTGTGGGTAAGGTAGTTTTTTACCAGGGTTTCGTAGCCTACCTTGGTTCCTCGCTCGGCGGCCATTTCGCGGATAAAGTCCACTACACGGGTGCGGGTATCTTTAAAGATGAGCGACTCCAGGCGGCGTTCTGTTTTCTTGAGCCGGAAGCCTACCAGTTTAAAAAGCTTAAAACTGAGGGTGCGGTTTTCGTACATCAATTCCTGCATATCATGGATACCCATGGGGCAAACGGTCGTTTTATCGTCCATCGCTTGGGCAAAATCGCTCCGTTTGTCCTCTCCGGCCAGCGCCAGTTCTCCAAAAATTTCTCCGGGAGTAAGAATCGCTTTAATAATCTCCTTCCCATCTTCTGAATAACTACTGATCTTGACCCTGCCATTGGCAATCAAGTAGATAGAATGCGATGCCTCTTCAGTGAAATAAATAAACTGGCTTTTGTTGTAGTAATGGAAAGCGTGTTTTTCAGCCATTCTTTTCACTTTATGGGGACAAAGAAGCTCGTACAGGTTCACGTCCTCGAAATACCAAATACTGCCGCTTGAATTTTCCATACACTTGTTAATGATTAAAACGGAGGTAGCGAAGTTGTGTGGGGATGAAAAAACAGACAATTGTATCCTCGCTTTTGGACAAATTTAAGCAGCAGTATGCAAAAGAACATCAGGCGGTACTAAAAAATGTGCTGTCTGTTATGTTTCTCACATCTACTTAGCTGCCATCAGCAACCATTTGCCAGGCATTGCTTCAAAGCTCCCAGTACTGCTTTTTTAAGGCAATTGTTTATTATTTAACATAATGCATAGTACGATAACATTTTTAGCGTTATGGCCTCTGATAAATAATCTAGTATACCCTTTATTTTGAATGCCTCGAATAGTGCTGTAAACACGTATAGTACTATAGAAAAATCTTCCCTATTATTTCTAAACCAGGTACTTAAGGGAGAGGACAAATTTAAGGAATATCACAGTGAACTGGAGAAAGCTCCGCACATAACCAGGGCTCCTTTCACCTGGATTGCTACTAGCACTGATGATACTTTTTTAAATGGAGTAGTAAGAGATAAAGCCACAAACCAGCCATTACCCTTTGTAAATGTTGGTTTAATGCATCATGAAGTAGGAACAGTAACGAATGAAAGTGGTTCATTTGCGCTGCCTCTTGCCAAAAACCACGGGAAAGACAGTGCAAGAGTTTCAATGGTAGGCTTTAAAGCGCAAGTCTTTAAAGCAAGCGAACTGCTAAAACGAAAAGGCGTTATTGAGATAAAGCTGGAACAATCGCTGGAAACACCACAAACGATTTACTTCAACCCCCAGTCGTCGGTGCGGAAAGGAGCAACGGGCAGGCCTTCCTGACTGAAGAGGTTGGGCACAAAGGCGTTTTCGAAACAGTACCGAACGGCTATGGGCTTCTTCACCGCCTTGCTCGAAACCACCACGGCATTGCCGCTGATGGTGGCCATAGCCTCCACAAACTGGTGATCTTCGCCTGCGATCTGGAAATGCACAATCGGTTTTTCAGTGCTTTTTAGGCCTTTTTCGGTATACGTGAAGCTGATCCTTATCTTGTCCTTCTCTACCTTCATCGACTGGTACAGCGGGCTTTGGTAGGCTCCCACCGATTTGCCGTAGGTTTCGGCCAGGGCCAGGTTGGCCAGCCGTACGCCCACCGGGTATTTCATGCGGGGGTGAATGTCCTTCACATTGTCAACCAGGTCTGAAATGACGACCATGCCAGTCTTGGGGATCGACAATGCCTGGGTTTGCTGTTCCCGCAACTGATAGGCTTTCGGGTCGCCATAGGTGAAGGGGGCGATTTGCACGTAATAGAATGCAAAGTCCTTGCCGAAATCCTTGCGCCAGCCTTCAACGAGAGTTTTCATCAGAAGGGCGTAGGATTGTGGCCGGGACACGTTGGACTCTCCCTGGTACCAGATTACTCCCGCAATGCCGAAGGGCACCAGCGGCGCAATCATTCCGTTGTAGACAGAGGCAGGTGTTCCGGGTGCCCAGGGTTCCTTGTTGTCCTTGTAAGCAGCGTGAATGGCTGGATCAGCCGCCTCAAACTGCTCCTTCCGCAACCAGCTTTCGATGGGTGAGCCTCCCCAAGACGACACAATGATGCCCACCGGCACATGCAGGTTCTTTTGCAGTTCCTTGGCGAACTTATAGCCGATGGCACTGGTGCGCCGCATGGTTTCGGGCGTGCTGACCGTCCAGGTGGCATCCGCAAACTGCTGGGGATATGGAGCCGAGATATGGGGAAGGGTGATCATGCGAATGTTAGGCTGGTTGGCTTGGGCCACTTCCTTTTCGACGTCGAACACGCCGGCTTCACTGCTCCAGTCCATATTCGACTGGCCGCTGCACAGCCAGACCTCGCCCAGCATCACGTTCTTCAGTTCGACCGTGCTGCTGCCCATAAAAGTAAGCGTATAGGGCCCACCCGCCTGGCTGGTCTTGATTTTGGTGCTCCAGAAGGCTCCATTGGTGGCGTCCACCTGGAGGGTATCAGTCGGATTCCAGCTGGCAACGATCTTGAGCTTTTCGGAGGGATTGCTCCATCCCCAAAGAGCAACTTCCGAATTTTGCTGCAAGACCATATTGTCCGAAAAAACGGCGGGCAAAACAATTTTAGCGGAGAGGTTGAAGCTCGTCAGGATCAGCACGAAGGCCGTCCATAAAAACCGATGATTCATAGTAGGATTACTTGATAAAGGTTGAAGAAGAGAAGCGGTCGCCTCGAAGGCCATCGGACGCTTTCCGGGTGCGTAAAATTGCGGAATTTATTGGTTTATTGAAAACTAAGTAAAAATCGTAAATAATTCAAAATCAGGATATAATTCTTCCCAGATGGGTCTCCGCAGGGACCCAGCGCTGTTCCTACTTACTGCGCTCCGAAGTAAGTCGAGTACTTGTGTCCTAATCGTAGCATCGCTAGAGTCGGGGCACCACTAAAACAACTCCGCGGGGCAATTCCCTAGTTTTCCGGACACCGGATCTGTGGTTGTTGATTGACCATGTGCAAGGGCAACCACACGTAGCGGGAATCTTCCAGATCCAGCTTATTCCACCGATCAGCCATAAACAGGTATTCATTGGGCTTTCCTTTCAGTGGCAGCACAAACGTACTTTGCGCATGAAACGTGGAGTCAGCATCTGGTCCGATGCAGGGGTTGCCGTAGGTTTTCCATTCACCCAAGGGCTGGCTGGCCATAGCGTAGGCAGCGGGATTGGGCGCCCAACCTGTACAACCCGACGTAATCAGATAATAGCGCCCTTGATGCTTGAACATGGCTGGTGCTTCCCGGTGTTGACCAATCAAAATTCGCTTGTAGGTGGAGGTAGGGGAGAGATAATCGGCTGATAACTGGCAAATGTGCATGGTGGCATTCGACTCTGAGGCAAAAATCAAGTAGGCCTTTTCATCAGAATCCTTAAACAAGGTCATATCGCGGGCCATTTGGCCATTGGGGCGCACACTGCCCAGGTACCGATACGGACCGGCAGGCTGGTCACTTACGGCTACACCCGCCTGCGAATAGCCATAGGTTTCGGAGTCGACGTGCATCCACATCACAAATTGGCGCGTTTGGCGGTTGTAGACGACTTTGGGTCGTTCGATTACCTTGCTTAGATGTAAATCGTGGGTAGCATCGGTGGGGTTGGGAGCCAGGGCGATGCCTTCATTTTTCCAGTTCACTAAGTCTTTGGAAGAATAACAGGACACGCCGCCCGCCTGCACCCGGTAACACTCCCAGCTTTGATTAGGCACCAGCCAGGTTTTTCCCTTCTTAATCTCGCCAAATAAGTAATACACGCCTTGGTGGTAAAGAACACCTGCTCCGTGCGCCTGGATGATGTTGCCGTCCGTATCTTTCCAAATCTCACCAGTGTGCGTAAGCGAAGGAATAGCTGGCTTGGATTGAGTCGGTTGACCATACGTTAGCGTGACTACAAAAGCGAATTGAGATAAAAAAAATAGTCGTATATTAAGTAGCATTGGATGATAG
>JAZKGK010000031.1:0-4988 GCA_040385915.1 Bacteroidota bacterium | reverse complement strand
TACAGAAAATAAATCAACGAGAGAATAAGCCCTGTAATCAGCAATTCAATGAAGAGCAACATAAGGGACGGAGGTATTTTTTTTTTCAAGATGACCAGGGTGCTGAGTTCACAACAATATTAAGGCAAGTGGTCAAATGAAGAGAGGGGTTTTTTGAGCAATTATGGGGTATAAATTCGTCTGAATTATTCATACACTTCAAATCTGACAAGCATAAACGATATGATACCACTCCAGAGGCGTATTGCCTGGTTGGGATGCTGGCTTTGCATGCAGTTCTGTGTCCAGGCCTGGGCACAATCGTCCACCAGTTTGTTGCGTTTCGAGCATCTTACTGTCAATAATGGCCTGGCCCATAGTGATGCGATGGCCGTTGTGCAAGACCAGCAAGGATTTATCTGGATTGGAACCAACAAAGGCGTGGATCGCTACGATGGCAATCAGATCCAAAACTATTCCTTTCACGATTCATCCAGCGAAACCAACAACCGCATTCGTACCTTATATGTCAGTCCGGATGGCCAATTGTGGGTAGGCACCGAAAATGGCGGACTGAACTATTACGACCGAGAAAAGGATCGGTTGGTGGTAGTAACGGAAGCACTGGTGCCCAACGAATACCGGACAATCATGGGTCTGTTAACCAAGGCGTATGTAACGGCTTTGGCGATGGACAAAAAAGGGCAACTCTGGGTAGGTACGCAAGGCGAGGGAGTCTTTCTCCTGAAACAAGGTCCTCAAGGCCAATATGAATGGATCAAACGAGTGGCTCTGCCCCAGGGAAATCGTACACAATTTGATGTGAGTGCGATAACGGTCGATAAACGGGGCGCTGTTTGGATCGGTACGAAAGGGCTGGGGCTCTATTATATTCCTCCTTACGCTAGCCATACGCAACAACACCAAATGCCCAGGCTTCAGAAAGCGGCTTTTGCTGGTTCCTCTATCCAGGCACTACACCTAGACCAGCAAGGCAACCTCTGGCTGGGTGCTGACGAAAAGATATATGTGGGAAGGCAGACCACGCTCAAGACTGGCCATACGGCGATTTTTGAAGCCATTCACCCAACGGCCACCTTTCCTGGAGTGGCAAGTCTGCACTTGGATTCTTTTAGCCGTTTGTGGGTAGCAACCGGTTTTGGCCTTTATATCCTGCACCCGGCAGCCAACAGCGCTACGCAGAACCAACAGCCTTCAGTACTTCAACAGGGCACCATCGAACGCATCTTGCCCCAGGATGGCGTGGCCTTCAGTTTAAACTCCGGTCGCTTGCATCAGATCATTGAAGATAAGTTTCAAGTCATCTGGATGGCTACCTCAGCGGGCGGAATAAACAAGGTAGACTTGTTGGCCAAGCCCTTTGGGCACCTCCAACGACAATTGACCAGCGGCACCTCTCTGCCAAGCAATTACATCAATGCCATTTATAAGGAGGAAGACCAGAATCTGCTCTGGATCGCTACCCGCAATGGTTTTTCCAAGTATAATCCCGTTCAGAAAACCTATCAGAACTACTTCAGTCGCGAATTGGGGGGCGATGCCACCGGGGTAGACGTCAGTTCGATTTTTCAGGATTCGCAAAACACACTCTGGTTTGGCACCTGGTCGGATGGTTTTACGTGTCTGCGCCGGGAAGGAAAACGGGAAAGACTAGCATCGCATCGCGCAAAGGCGGGGAAAGAAGGCCTACCCAGCAATGCCGCCCTCTCGTTTGCCGAAGATGGGCTGGGTTATATTTGGGTGGCTACCGCCGATGCGGGGCTGGTACAGTATACCAAACAAGGCCAGTTTCGAAAGGCCTATCACCCCGGCAATAGTGGATTGCCGACTGCCAAATTCCTACGGCTCTATTTTGATGCGGCTACGGATGTACTCTGGGCCAGTACGCAAGATGCGGGCCTGCTCAAGTTACAAGCAAAGGCAGATACCTTGCTGGTAATAAAGCACTTTCAAGCCAATCCCCGCGATAGCCTCAGCCTTTGCGTCAAATATACCTGGCCGCTCCTGAAAGACCACCGCGGGAATCTCTGGGTAGGCACCTTGGGCGGAGGGCTGCACCAACTTGTCAAGGATCGCAATGGGCAGGAAGTCGTGGTGCGTTACCGATCCTGGTTGCCCGAAACCGATGTAGAAAGCATGCAGGAAGATGCCCAGGGCAATCTCTGGATTGGGGGCGCGGGCCTGCTTCGCTTTAATCCGCAAACCAAGCAGTATATCCGGTTCGACGTAGCCGATGGCCTGCAAAGCAACTCCTTCAAAGTGGGTGCTTCGTGCCAGGCCAAAGATGGCACGCTATATTTTGGAGGCATCCATGGACTCAACTATTTTCTTCCCCAAGCCATTCAGCCCAATCCTTACCCACCCAAAGTATTTATTACGGGGCTACGCATTTTTAACCAGCCGATCCGCATTGGCGAAGAACACAACGGCAGCGTATTGCTGACGAAAAACCTGCCCCTAACGGATGAGATTACCATTCAGGCAAGCCAGAATGATTTCTCGCTGGAGTTTGTCGCCCTACATTATGCCAATACTGGCAAAAACCGCTTTGCCTATCAGTTGGAGGGCTATCATAAAGGCTGGAATTATCCGTCTGTAGGCACCCGCTTTGCCAGTTTTTCCAACCTGGCAGCGGGCATGTACACCTTCCGGGTGAAAGCCTGTAATGGGGACGGCGTATGGTCTTCCGGGTCGGCTTCTCTTCGCATCCGGGTGTTGCCGCCTTGGTGGAAAACGGGTTGGGCGTATGCCGTTTATGGACTGAGTATTCTGAGCCTTTTGCTGGTGTACCGCAACATCATGACCAAGCAACAGGCCTTGAAAAGTACGCTGGCACTGGAAAAATGGCAACATGCGCAGGATCAGCAACAGTTGGTACTGGAAAAAAGGCAGCGGGAAAAAGAACAGGAATTGACCGATCTGAAACTGCGCTTTTTTACCAATGTATCGCACGAACTGCGCACCCCGCTTACCCTAATCTTGGGGCCTTTGGAAGAGCTGCTTGCCAAGTCAGGTAAATGGAATGGGATGCGCGACCAGGTGCTGCTTATGCACCGGCAAACCCGCAAGCTCCTGGATCTGGTCAATCAGCTGATGGATTTTCGAAAAGCAGCGTCAGCTCCCTTGCGGATGAGTGAAAGCGATATCGTACTGTTTGCCCAGGAAATATTCCTGATGTTTCAACCCAAAGCCCAGGAAAAACAAATCGACTATACCTTCCAGTCAGACTACCCCACCTTGCTTCTGCATTTTGATCGGCACCAGTTAGAAATTTTGCTGGTCAATTTGCTCTCCAATGCGTTTAAATATACGCCCGAAGGAAGAAAAATCCAGTGTACGCTGGCTTTGGTGGGCCATCCGAACGAAGCAGCCGTTTATCAGGCCGACCATTTACAAACCAATTACCTAGAGCTGCAAGTTCGGGACTGGGGCGTGGGCATTCACCCCGACGAGTTAGATAAGATCTTCGACCTATACTACCAGGCCCAGCATACGGATACCATGCAGGTGATGGGTACTGGCATCGGGTTATCGCTGGTCAAGCAGATTGTGCAGCGCCATCAGGGCAGTATTCGGGTAGAGAGCCAGTTGGGTGAAGGCTCGGTATTTACATGCCGATTGCCCCTAGGCCGTGCGCATTTGAACCCTGCCGATATTCAGCCCTACAGTCCCGAAGAGGAAATGCATTATCCTAAAGAGGCTACCGCTAGCGCTGCTCCGCCTGCCGAGTTTCCTGCCCTGTCAAATTGCCGACTGTTGATTGTGGAAGACAATGAAGACGTGCTGTTGTACCTAAACCGGCTTTTCGAATCGCTACTGAAGGTGCAAGTGGCCAGAAATGGGCAAGAGGGCTGGGAGAAAGTGCTACAGGAGGCACCCGATCTGGTCTTGAGCGATATCATGATGCCTCAATCTACGGGACTGGAACTGTGCCAGCAAATCAAGCAACATCCCCAAACGATGCACATTCCGGTGATCCTGCTCACGGCCCGAACCTCCGCCCTCTACGAACTGGAAGGCCTGGAAACCGGTGCCGACGACTACATCACCAAGCCTTTTCATCCCCAGGTATTACAGGCCAAGGTCGTTTCGATGCTGCTAAACCGGCAGAAGTTGCAGGAACACTATCAGCGGCAGATTTTGCTTCAGCCCAGTGAAATCACCATTCCAGACGAAGACCGCGCCTTGCTGGAGACTGCGATGAAAATTGTGGAAGCGCACCTGGAAAACCACGAATTCGGTGTGCAGGTATTGGTGCGGGAGATGGGAATGAGCCAATCGGTTTTTTACCGCCGCATCAAGAGCATAACCGGGCAGTCAGCCATCGAGTTTATCCAGGATGTGCGCATGAAACGGGCGGCTCAATACTTGAAAGACAGCAGCTTGCAGGTATCCGAGGTTGCCTTGAAAGTAGGTATGGAGGATGTCAAGCACTTCCGGAAGATTTTTCAAAAACGCTACCACGTGTCTCCCAGCGAATACGCCAAAAACCTTATGAATACACTGTAATACAAATTCGTCGCCCCTGGTGGCTCTCTGAATAAAACCTACGATTAGGACACATTTTTATAAGTACCCTACCAGCTCCATAGGAGCACCCTGTTTGTAGAAAAGCTACTCGAAAACTGGTCTTGGCTCCATAGGAGCCTCCTCAATTAATCCTTGTCGAATATCAGGAGGCTCCTATGGAGCCAAGAATGTGCCTTATTATTTCTACAAACAGGGCGCTCCGCTGGAGCGAGTAGTTGTGTTATAATCGTAGCTGAATAAAACACCCCCTTCCTTTGACGAAAACGCACCCCTTCTGCTTGGGCGTAACTTCTTTACTTTGATGTGATTTGTAACCCATAGTGGATTCATTTTCTGATTATTGGACATCTTCTTTTTGGATGCTACCTACATCCCCCTACCCCCTTCAAAGGGGGAATTCGTGCGTCCAAATTCCCCCATTGAAGGGGGTTAGGGGGATGTCTAACACGGTTGAATAA
>JAZKGK010000030.1:46177-70208 GCA_040385915.1 Bacteroidota bacterium | reverse complement strand
ACTTCCCGCCGTATAGTTAATACTTCATCCAGATAGTGGTAATGATAGTTCCTGGAGGAACGCACCCAAAAGTCAAAATCTTCATAGCTAAGGCTTTCATCATACCCACCTAGCTCGTCCAGCACCTGCTTTCGCATCATCATGGTGGCTGTGCAAATAAAGAATTTTCGCAGTACGGCAGTATATACATCGCCTTGGGGAAGGTGGGCTCGCGCCTGTTCATTGGTATAAAAAAGCCCCAGCTCTCGTGAATTTTCGTCCATCCGCAGCGCATTGGTATAGACGACGGCATAGTTCTCGCCCAAGGCCTCAAAAGCAGTTACCTGGCGGCTAACTCGATCAGGCAATAGCAGGTCATCTGCAGCCAGATCGATAATATATTTCCCTTTGGCTAACACCAGACCTTGGTTGAAGGCGCGGCAGTTGCCCATATTGGTTGAAATTCGGACAAACTGAGCAACGGGGTGTTGGGCAAGGAAGGTTTCAATCAGTGTGACACTGGTATCGGTGCTGGCATCATCCACAATAATTAGCTCCAGGTTGGGGTACGTCTGTGCCACTACTGACTGCAAAGCATCTTCTAGAAATCTCGCATGGTTGTAGCAAAGACAAATGATCGAAACGAGTGGCTGCGTGCTTGTCAAAATGATCCGTGAATGAGCCCTGAAATTGGCTGACAAAGATAGGGATATGGGCGGATGTTATGGATGGGCAATGGCGATAGCTGCTAGCGGTGCGCGGCAGGACGTGTGTATAGGGGCGAAAAATTATACTGAGCGCAAAGCTGAACTGTCACGCTCAGTATATAATTCAGATAAAACAGACTAAAAATTGCCTTGTTGGTAGCTTCCCCTGCCTTTCAGTTGGTTCAATTTGGCGTAAGCTTCCTGAGAAGCCTGGCGTTGCCGTTCTATGACCGACCTCACTTCCTGAGGTAACGAGCTGTCATCAAGGGCTTTATTATACGCTTTGAGTGCCCACTCTTCTCCATATATATTAGAGTCAAGAATAGCATCCTCATCACGGCCAGCAATGGCAGCTTTTACATCCATCCATTGCCGGTACAACTTACCTTTTAAGGTAGTATCCGTTTCAGCTTTGCCTCCATATTGACTAATGAGTCGATTCAACTCCTGAGCAAAATTGGACCGCTGAATAGACAGTTCGCGATATAATGCCTGATACTGGCTATTTTCGCTTTCCTGGACGGCTTTTTCATAACCTAACTTGCCATCATTTACAAATTCCGTCAGTTCTCTTAGAACATCAACGACATTTTCATTGTAGCTTGCCATCGTTTTTGTTGATTTTAGTGTGGGAATATTAACGGCAAAATCAGACCGAGGTTGTGCCAAATCCTTTTTTCATTCACCTACTTTATTATTGCTCTTTATGACCATTGTAACCGATTTCGACATGGGAGAACAAGTGATACTGGACAACGGAGAAACAGGCACAATCACCTCTATCCGCATCTTGGTGAAAGAATCTTACCGAGGAGGCAAACTACAGCCAGATTACAAAATAGAGTACGAAATTGATCATAATTTTATTCGCTTCAGCTTCCAACTACGCCAGTATTGATGTGATACCTGCCAGAGACGCCGACGAAGAAATATACAGATGAAAGCAATTATTACCAGACGACAAGTAATTCCTACCCTTCCTTCGGCCTCTGGTGTAGAATGGATAGGCAACCAGGGGTACATCATTGGCGATGATTCGCCGTGGTTATATGTCTTGAATGACCAATGGGCTATTGTTCAGAAGGCAGCCTTGTTTACAGCAGAGCCGTTAGCCGACCCAAAAAAGAGGACTGATTGGGCTAATAATCAGGACAGGCGGATGGCAAAAAAGATAAAACCTGACTACGAAACCATTACCCAGCTTCAGATGGGCTCCACAGCAGCGCTGTTAATTGCTGGTTCTGGCTCTAAATCCCCGCAACGCGACAATGCTTTCCTGATTCAATTGGGCAACGCTATCCAAGCCAACTGGATTTCGCTCACCCCTCTGTATGATCAATTGAGAGCTATGCCCCAAGTGGTAGGCTCGGGTAAACTGAATGTAGAAGGACTAGCCGCCAATCACGACAGTGTGTGCTTACTTCAGCGCGGCAATATAACGGGCAACAATGTGGTGATACAGTACGACTTGCCTGCCTTTGTGGCTTACCTCACGGGTCAGCAACCCCTTTTACCAACGCCTATTGTGTCTCGGTTTGAGCTACCTTTCCTAGCGGGTATTCAGGCAGGATTTTCGGGAGCGACCTTTCTTCCCCACTCTTCTACCCTACTGTTTACTGCTTCGGTAGAAAATACCGCCGATGAAATCAGTGACGGCGAATCGCTGGGCAGCTTGGTTGGTATGATTGATTTGCAGCAGCCTTCTACGTCCCTTTCCTGGGCCTGGATCACAGAAAACGGCCTTCCTTTTACTGGCAAAGTCGAATCTATTGCTATACAAGAGGGAACCTCTATCACTGGCTTGACTGCCATAGCTGTTACAGACAATGATTGCGGCGATTCAGAAATACTGGAAGTAAGGATAGATTGGTAGATAGACGGCTAACAACGGTTATCTACCTACTAAATATGATAACAAGATTGGTTATTAATACCAGCTACGATTACATTTGTTGCTCACTCTATTCATTAGCTATTTTCTACCCTTGTCTCTCCTGCCCATGAACCCGACGTTGTCTGACAAGCAAATCATTTTCGACTTTAAGCGATGGAATGCTGCCCTGCCGGAGAATGCCCAGTCCTACGCCAATACGACGCCCTATCCACACATTAAGCTGGAAAATTTTCTGGAAGAAGGGGCAGCAGAGAAAGCAATGAATGAGTTTCCACCAGTGAAAGATGAAGGCTGGATTCACTACGTGCATTTCAATGAAAAGAAACACGGACTGAATAAAATAGCCCTGTTGCCTCCTTTTGTCAGGCAGGTGATTGAGGAACTGAATACACCGGAATTTGTGGCCTACGTAAGTAAACTCACGGGCATCGACAACCTGCTGGCCGACGACATGCTCGAAGGAGGTGGGTTACATCAGTCCTTGCGAGGCGGTTTTCTGAATGTACACGCCGATTTTACAGTACACCCGCATAAGCCTAACTGGCGGCGGCGGGTAAACTTGCTTATTTACCTGAACAAGGATTGGCAGCCTGAATATCGGGGCGATCTTGAACTTTGGGATCGGGAAATGAAGGCCTGCCATCAGAAGATAAGCCCTATTTTTAATCGCTGCGTGCTGTTCAATACCGATGAAGATTCTTACCACGGCTTGCCTGACCCCATTTTGTGTCCGGAAAATATGACCCGGAAATCGATTGCCTTATATTATTTTACCGAAGAAAAAGTAGCGCCCAAAAAGCGTTCTACCAACTATCAAGCCCGGCCTGGCGATGGATGGAAGGGTCCGTTCATTTACCTGGATAAAAAATTTGTGGCTTTGTACAGTAGCCTGAAAAGTAAGCTGGGCATTAACGACGATTTTGTCAGTAAAGTGCTGGGACTATTTAGCGGAGGGGAAAAGAAAAAATAATTTGTAAATGTACCTTGGGACAGCATAAAGACAGGCTGAAAATAGTTGGTAAATCTTCACTGACTGTTGGATGCAGATGAATGACTGCCGGGTACTCTCATACTATATGACTCAAAAAATTAAGTATTCTTTGTTATTCATTCTATTGGGTGCAGTGTTTTTTATACCCTTTTTGGGTCGAGTACATCTGTTCGACTGGGATGAAATAAACTTTGCCGAATGCTCGCGCGAAATGGTCATTATGAAGGACTATCTGCGGGTGTACATCAATTTCGAGACATTCTGGGAAAAGCCGCCCTTCTTCTTCTGGATGCAGGCAATTGCTATGCACACTTTTGGCATCAACGAGTTTTCGGCTCGCCTGCCAAACGCCATTTGCGGTATCATTACCTTGGTTCTCCTTTTCAACATCGGCAGTCGGCTGTATGACAACAAGTTCGGTCTGATCTGGGCAGGTGCTTACCTGGGTTCTGTCCTTCCTCACCTGTACTTCCGGTCTGGCATTATCGACCCGTTTTTCAACCTGTTTATCTTCCTGGGACTATATCTATTTATTCAGTTTTACTGGAAAAAAGAAGGATTCACCAACATCCGCTTTACCCGTAGCCAGTACTTCTACCTGATTGCTGCCGGGCTGATGGTAGGCTTCGGTATCCTTACCAAAGGCCCGGTGGCTTACCTGATTATCGGCCTAACGCTATTTGTGTACTGGGTTTTACAACGATTCCGGCTGTACATCAGCATACCGCAGTTTTTGCTGTTTTCTTTGGCAGCTTCCCTTATTACCCTGGCTTGGTATGGCACCGTAACCGCTGTACACGGCTCGTGGTTTATTACCGAATTCACCAAATATCAATACCGGCTGTTCAGCACACCCGACGCCGGGCACGGGGGGTTTCCTGGGTACCATTTTGTGGTGCTATTGGTTGGTTGCTTTCCTGCCTCCATTTTCTGTATCCGGGGATTTTTCAAAACCGACCAGCCCTACCTCTATCAGCGCGACTTCAAAGTATGGATGGTGATTCTGTTTTGGGTAGTGCTGATTTTATTTACCATAGTGAAGTCTAAGATTGTGCATTACTCCTCTATGTGCTACTTTCCACTCACGTATCTGGCGGCCCTGACTGTTTACCAAATCCTGGAAAAGAAGATTTCGTTTAATGGCTGGATGAAATTCGGGCTGGTATTTATTGCCTCCTTGTTTGGCCTGGCCACCATTGCGCTGCCTTTTTTGGCGCAGCACATCGACATACTGAGGCCTTTGTTTAGCAAAGATCCCTTTGCTGCCGCCAACCTCGACGCAAAAGTACACTGGACGGGCTGGGAAGCGACTGCCGGAGTTTTCTTGCTGGCCATTACCGGGCTAAGCATTCGTTGGATTAGCAAAAACAAGCTTGAACTTGGTTTTAAAGCCCTTTTTGGTGGCACAGCCGTCTTTGTTATGCTCACGCTTACGTTCTTCATTGCCCGTATTGAGTTGTATTCTCAGGGAGCAGCCATACGCTTTTACGAAAGCTTGCAAGGAAAAGACGTGTACGTTGCCCCGTTCGAGTTCCGTACCTACGCAGATTTATTTTATACCCACAAACAGCCCAACCAGGTTATTCCTCACCCCGACCAACTATTGCACGGCAATCTTGACAAAGACCTGTATATGGTAAGTAAAATTATGGATGCCGACCAGTTGCGCGCCCTTCCCGACTTTAAAGAAATACGGTCTGAAAATGGATTTGTCTTTTTTGTGCGGAAGAAAAAGTAACGCTATCAAACATAGCTAATGCCTCTGTAGACGTATGCTTGTAAAGGAATTAGCTGGCTAGAACGGGCAAAACAGTACTGGTGATAGTCCTAGCTAAAGAGAAAATATTATCAAAAAAAATAGCCAATTATTGCTGTTTACTATGCCAATAATAATGTACTAATGCTAGGAGCAAGATCAAGCAAATAAAAATCATGGCCTTTAATTATTAGAGATAAGTACTTAATAATGCATTACAATAGATTGTATTATAACAGCATAACTTTCAAAATACTCCTATCATTAACGACTAGCACCAGGCTTATTTTCAGAAAATAGTCATAGGGATTTTAAATAAAAAAATTCAATAAAATACTGGTTAAAATGTAGTTTTTATTTAATATATTTATTTACATTTAGCAATAGAGCCAGGTTACTGCGAGATAATCAGTTTTACTCTAAGCAACCTAATATACTAGAAGTGGGAGTTTATTTCAGGATCAGTCACAGTTACCTATCTTGGTCAACGCCCTCCTTCAGTTTAACACCTATACATTGAATAAATTAGATAAAAAACACCAAAGCACTTCGTCTATGAAACATTTTCATTTTACTTCCTAAGGTGTATTAACACCCAACCCTCCTCATAAGCACCAAGTAATTTGCCGTCGGCTGCCCTACTTCTGAATAGGGTATTTCCACATAGTATTTAACTAGGGTAAGTACATGATGCATAGCACATGTACTATTCTCTCCACTTAACATTCTCCTTTTTGGTAGGATATCTTATGCCTATCTGGTTGACTATATCCCTTCCGACCTCTACGCCATATAGCATATCAAAATAGTATATCACAGAGCGCTTAAAAAAACAATTCGTCAAAATTTGTGGATGCTAACAATGTTTGGAATTGCATTGAACGCATACTAACAAAAGAATCCTTCATAAAACAAAGCGTAGCATATGTTTTAGACAAACCTTTTTCCACATTCCTGTTCTATCCATGAAAAATTCTGCCGACCCACTCCGACAAGACCAGATATGCATTTTTAACGCTCAATTCAGACTCTTGATCCATGGAGGCTGGCTTGGCGTCTGGCTTACTCTTTTTTACACCAGCTTTCAACCTGTACTTGCACAAGCACCGCCAGCCAATTTTTCGACGGCAGTCATTGGTAGTGGCTGGAATCAGCCAGTGGGCTTAACTTTTTCCCCTGATGGCAATATCATGTTCGTGTGGGAGAAAGGTGGCAAGGTCTGGACTGTTATTGGAGGCATCAAAAGTGCCAGTCCTTTGCTCGACATTAGCCCAGAGGTAGGCAACTTTGGTGATCATGGCCTCATAGGTTTCGCTGTTGCACCCAACTTTAATAACAGCGGTGGTGCCATTTATCTCTTATATGCTGTAGACCGACACTACCTTCTCTACTTTGGCACGAGTGCTTACAACCCCGCAGCCAACGAATATTTAAATGCCACTATTGGCCGGATCACCCGCTATACCGTACAACGCAGTGGCAATACCCTGAGCCTTAACCCAGCCACCCGCGCTATTTTATTGGGAGAAACCAAAAGCACCGGCTTTCCTATCCTCCATGATTCACACGGCGTTGGCTCGCTGGCATTTGGCTCCGATGGCACGCTCATGGTCACTACTGGCGATGGCGCTAGTTTCAATGGCGTTGATGTGGGCCCAGGCACGGTAGGGGTTGATTACTATAGCAGTGCCGATTCTCTGGCATATACCCGCACCTATGCCAAACAAGCCCTCCTCGATGGCATTATTACGCCGCAAGAGAATGTGGGTGCTTTTCGCGCACAGATGTTAACGGCATTGGGTGGAAAAATGCTGCGGTTAGACCCAGCTACGGGCAATGGCGTCCCTAGCAACCCTTTTTATGATGCGGCTAATCCCCGATCGGCGCGTTCGCGCATTTGGGATCTGGGATTACGCAATGCCTACCGGATGACTCGCCGCCCTGACACGGGTAGCCCAAACGCCAGCAATGGCAATCCGGGCGTGTTTTACCTAGGCGATGTAGGCTTTGCCGTTTGGGAAGAGTTAAATATTGCCCATGCGCCGGGTTTAAACTTTGGCTGGCCACTTTTTGAGGGATTGGAACCAGGAGATTATGCCTGGCGAACCAATCTTAATCCTAATGCACCTAACCCGCTGTATAATGGAGGTAGTTGCGCAGTTCCATTCTTTCGATTTAAAGATCTCCTTAAGCAACCATTAAAGAGCGGTTGGCCAGTCTTTAACAATATTTGCAACGCAGGACAGTCCATTCCTAGTCAATATACTTTTGTGCATGCCCGGCCAGCGATGGACTGGAAACACGGTAGTGGCCCCGCTCGGGTGGGCACTTTTACAGGTAATACGGCTAGCGTAATCAATGTAGGAGCAACCGGATCGCCAGTGACTGGAGCTCCGTTTTCAGGGAATGCCTCTACTGGTGGGGTGTGGTACACGGGCAATGATTTTCCAGCTCAATATAAAAACACTTATTTCCACGCCGATTATGGGGCTGGCTGGTTACGTAATTTACAATTGGATGGCGGCGACAACTTGCTCAATGTCAGAAACTTTATTGATAGTGGCCTGTCTATTGTATGCCTGGCTACTAATCCGGTACAAGGCGGATTATATTATATTAACTACTCCAAGGTGCCCCTTGTACAGGAGGTACGCATGATTTACTACAGTAACAACCGTCCCCCTCAGGCAGTTGCCCAGGCAAATCCAACCTATGGACCAGGCCCGCTTACTGTGCAGTTTAATGGAAGCAGTTCCAGTGATGCGGAGAGTGCCATTACCTATGCCTGGAACTTCGGCGATGGCTCGGCCATTAGTACAGCACCTAATCCCTCCCATGTCTTTAATGCAGTGGCAGGGGTTCCAACCAAATATACAGTTACACTTACAGTGAGGGATAATGCCGGAGCAACCTCGGTGGCTACGCTAGCCATTTCAGTGAACAATACACCGCCAACTGTCCACATTACCAGCCCGATCAATAACACTCTTTATCCATTGGCTAGCCCAACGATGCATAACCTAACTGCCCAAGTAACGGATAATGAGCAGTCATCGAGTGGGCTTTCGTATCAGTGGCAAACCATTTTACATCATAATAACCATGAGCATCCAGAACCTTACGATAATAGTATAACTACGACAACAGAAATTTCGCCGCTTGGGTGTGATGGAGAAACGTATTATTACCGTATAGTGCTGACCGTTACAGATGCAGCGGGCTTGTCGGCTACCGATGAAGTGCGGTTGTATCCTAACTGTGGATCTACTTCATCCTGCAACAACACGGGGACTATTTCGCGGGAGGTGTGGACCAATGTCGATGGCAATACCGTCGCAACTATTCCGGTCAATATGGCTCCTAGCAGCAGTAGCCAGCTCACGCTTTTTGAAACTCCTTCTAACAGCGGCAATAATTATGGGCAACGGCTGCGGGGTTACATTTGCCCCCCCACTTCGGGAAATTATGTCTTCTGGATCGCTTCTGACGATGAGGGCGAGCTCTGGCTGAGCACCACGGCTAGCCCAGCCAACAAGCAGCGCATCGCCTACATTCAGGCCGGCTTTGCTTATCCCCAGCAATGGACCAAGTACACCACCCAGCAGTCGGCGCTGGTGAGTCTGCAAGCCGGGCAGCAGTACTACATTGAAGCCTTGCACAAACAACGAACGGGTGGAGATAACCTGGCGGTGGGGTGGCAGTTGCCAAACGGAACCTTGGAAAGACCCATTCCAGGCAACCGATTATCTTCTTATACCAACGCCAGTAACGCAGCTCCTACGGTCAACCTGACGGCTCCTACCAATGCGGCGACCTTCCCGGCGGGCTCGACCATCACCTTAACAGCCAATGCCGCCGACAGCGATGGCAGTATTACCAAGGTCGAATTCTTCCGCGACGCTACCTCCTTAGGCATCGACAATGCCGCGCCTTACAGTGTGGCTTTTAGCAATGCTTCCGCAGGGAATTATGCCTTAAAAGCCGTAGCTACTGACAATCAAGGAACGGCGACTAACTCGGCAATAGTAAATATCACAGTCGGTAATACCTCTACCACCTGCAACAACACGGGGACTATTTCGCGAGAGGTGTGGACCAATGTCGATGGCAATACCGTCGCAACTATTCCGGTCAATATGGCTCCTAGCAGCAGTAGCCAGCTCACGCTTTTTGAAACTCCTTCTAACAGCGGCAATAATTATGGGCAACGGCTGCGGGGTTACATTTGCCCCCCCACTTCGGGAAATTATGTCTTCTGGATCGCTTCTGACGATGAGGGCGAGCTCTGGCTGAGCACCACGGCTAGCCCAGCCAACAAGCAGCGCATCGCCTACATTCAGGCCGGCTTTGCTTATCCCCAGCAATGGACCAAGTACACCACCCAGCAGTCGGCGCTGGTGAGTCTGCAAGCCGGGCAGCAGTACTACATTGAAGCCTTGCACAAACAACGAACGGGTGGAGATAACCTGGCGGTGGGGTGGCAGTTGCCAAACGGAACCTTGGAAAGACCCATTCCAGGCAACCGATTAATGCCGTTTGGAGCTAATGGAACCAGAATGGCTGTCGAGGCTGAAATGACAAAGGTCGATACTACCCTTCCTTCCCTGTCGGCTTATCCCAATCCTTTTTCCCACCAAGTCACCATTACGTTCACCAGCGACCATACGGGAGAGGCCATGCTTGAGTTACATGATTTGCGGGGCGTACCGTTGCGCCAAATCTATCAGGGAGAAACGACAGCGGGAGAAGCAATGGAGGTAGAAATGGACGGACGAACCTTGCCCGAAGGCATGCATATCGTCCAGCTAAAAACGGGTGCTAAAATCATTCATTACAAAATAATTTTAGTCCGATAAATGTGATGTATTTGTGATGTATTCATGAAGTAGATAGGCGAATGATTCGAGTCCTTCGTCTATCTACTCCTCTATTTTTTGCCTACTGACTTATCTTGGACATTACCTTCATATTGTAAGCTGACCAGCCGCAAATAGTGAGCAGCCTCTTCGTCGCCCAAGCCAATGGCTTTGAGGAAATCTTCTTCCACCCGAGTATAGGCTTGACTAAGACGAATTCGGGCTAGGGCGCGCCAACGGAAAGCTTCGGCACTATTCCTGAAATACCATACGGCTTTGTCGAATTCCAGGAAGGCTTGCGCATATTCTTCTAATTGATACAAAGCTTTGCCTTTGTTGAGATAGGACTCCGCCAACGTACCATCAAGGCTGGAGGCACGGGTGCAATCAAATACGCAGGAATATAAATTGTCGAGGTGCAGGTTGCATTTGCCGCGATAAGCATACGCAATGGCACAGTTGGGTTTCTCTTTCAGCACCTTATCGAAATAGCGGCTTGCTTCGGCGTATTTCTTGTTCAACACCAACCGAACGCCCTCCTGGTAGCGTTTGGTATCTTTTTCGGCCTGGGTTTCATGGTCGGCAAACAGGTACCGGATAAGCATATATGGAATAAAAAGCAGGAAAAGCAACAAGGTCTCCATAGAATTGCCTCAGCTGTTTACAAGCACAAAAAGAGATGTTTAGTTTACAAGGGTACATTGGCCAGACTTTGCTGTTGAGCTTTGGTCAGCTTGGCAACAACAAGGCTATAAGAGTCATTTATCCATTCACATAACTCGCTGCGACTAATCGAACCATTTACATATACTGTATTCCAGTGCTGCTTGTTCATGTGGTAGCCAGGCTTCACACTAGCATATGTCTCCCTCAATTGAATGGCTTTTTCCGGCTCACACTTCAAATTCACACTAAATACTTCGCTGTCGAGACTAGTCAGGGCAAATATTTTCCCCAATACTTTAAATACCAGTGTACTTTCTCCAAAGGGCAACTCTTCCGTTACCCCAGACTTATTCATGCAATACTCCCGGAATTCTTCAATGTTCATTTCAATAATTTAGGTATTAGCGCTTGAAATTAGGTTTGACGTGAATATGAAAGGTGTATTTACTAAAAACCAACGACTAAAAGCTATCGGCTAATGAATAAAAAACTTTTTGATAATGATAAATACAATACCAATCAGGAAGATAATCATGGAAATTTTATTGATTCCGTGCATCATCCGTAGGTTAAAATTAGTCTTGCGGTTGGGGTCGTGCTTCCGGAAAAAATAGCCGAATAACGGACCCAGTTGGAAATAATCTTTCAGGCGGCTCATATTTTTGGTTGGGTTGTTTTGGTTGGCAAATGACTGACAGCTATGTATCAAACTGTCTCCGGTTCAATCCAGACGCTGTCTTCCTTGATTAACTCAATCAATTCATCCACGGCACGGTTGGCGGGTACGGCTTTCTTCACCACATGCTGGCCACGGTAGAGGGCTATTTTATCTTTTCCTACGCCTACATACCCATAATCGGCATCGGCCATTTCGCCGGGGCCATTCACAATGCAGCCCATAATGCCAATCTTTACGCCTTTCAGGTGGTCGGTACGTTTGCGGATCATCGCAGTGGTTTCCTGCAAATCGAATAAAGTACGGCCACACGACGGGCAGGAGATATATTCGGTCTTCGACATCCGCGTGCGGGCTGCCTGCAAAATACCGAAAGCCGTCTGGTTATAACTAGAAATGAGCTGAAGTAGTTTAGGCTTTTCCGTTTCTTTTATCAGTTCTGTACTCAAGATTATTCCATCGCCCAGGCCATCAATCAGCAAGCCGCCGCCATCAGTGGCCGTGTACAATTGTAAGTGGTCGTTGGAAATGAGGGGGAACTTCCTTTTGATAATTACAGGCGCTTGGATTTCCTTTTCAATCAGTTCAAAAAACAGCCGGCGGAGTTCAGGCATTGCGTGTTCATTGTCCGTATCAATCCAAAGTACCACCGTTGTATCGGTAGCCAGTTGAGTAAGTAATGCTGGGCTAATTTCAGGCAATTGTACATGAATAAAGTTCAGTTCGGCGTGTCGGAAGCCATTTTGCAGGTATTGCCACACGGTGAGCAAAGGATATTTGACAATCCGATCTTCAACCATTTGCCAAACATCATAATCCAGAATCTCGCGCGAACCGTTGGCGAGCATAAAACGAAGAGGCTGTTTACCGGAATACAGATAGTCAGCACCCAGGTCATTCATTTTCCATTTATCGGGAAAGGGAAGGTAAAAATGCCCGATGCTTTTCAAATCCTCCATTTCGACATCTTTGACGCGCGAAAAATCGGCAATGACACGGGGCACATTATGGCCACCGAAATTAACTACCTCATACGTTTTGCGTCGAAAGTACTGGAACGGATTTATCGGAGAAGCGTCCACGGGCTTTATCGGTTTAGCCATTTCTGCCCGATGCGTATATCTATCAATCAATGCCGCCGCCACGGGGGCTTCTAGCTCGGGCTCCTCTGTTAGCGATACCCGCACCGTATCGCCCAGTCCATCTTCCAGCAAAGTGCCAATGCCTACCGCCGATTTGATACGGCCATCTTCGGCTTCACCGGCTTCGGTTACGCCCAAGTGCAAAGGATAAGGTTTCAGTCCTTCTTCGGCCATCTTCTGTACCAGCAAGCGATAGGCTTGTACCATCACCTGGGTATTACTGGCCTTCATCGAAAGCACAATGTTATAATAGTTTAAGTCTTCGCAAATGCGCAAGAATTCCAGCGCCGACTCTACCATTCCCAGCGGCGTATCGCCATAGCGGCTCAAAATGCGATCGGAAAGCGAACCGTGGTTAGTGCCAATCCGCATGGCAGTGCCGTATTCCTTGCAAATCTTCACCAATGGCGTAAATTTCTCGCGGATGCGTGAGAGTTCGGCTTCGTACGCTACATCGCTGTAATCTATCGTTTCAAACCGCTTCCGGTCAGCGTAGTTGCCCGGATTGATGCGGACTTTTTCGACCAGCCGTGCAGCCAGTTCAGCCGCATTGGGTGTAAAGTGGATATCGGCAATGAGCGGCGCAGTATAGCCACGTTGGCGTAACTCCTTTCGGATGTTTTCCAGGTTTTGTGCTTCTTTCATGTTTGGCGCCGTAATGCGAATATATTCGCACCCCGCCTCAATCATCCGAATGCTTTGCTCTACCGATCCTATGGTATTCATGGTGTCTATCGTAGTCATCGATTGCACCCGAATCGGAAAATCAGAGCCCAGCGGTACATCGCCTATGGTTACCGTAATAGTCTTACGACGAATATATTCGGTAAGAGAATCATTGTATTTCGTAAATAGGCGTTGCATTTCAGTAGATTAGTTTATGAGTTTTACGAGTTTAAAGTGGATGAGAGAGCGTATGTGTGTAAACTCATAAAGCAAAGGTAGGCTAAAATGTTAATACTTTCCGGGAGGTGTTTTAGCAATATTTGGATACAAACGAACAAAAAATTATAGTTGTCTGTTTGCTCTAAAGTGACCTTATTGTTCCATTAAACTAGGAGGAACAATAGATGGCGGTAAACAAGCTATAAATGTTTTCTTGTTTAATATTTCATTAACTTATTGAACAAGACTAGTTTTTTACAGTTTATCTATTGTCATTCGCATACATTTGTAATACTCTTTTAAAGATAGTCTTCCGGAGCTGGCTTTAAATGTGTTGTACACAACCTTTGTAACGACATTTAAATGATTTTTTAGTTAACGCTTGCCCATTCCATTCATGACTTTGCAAAAAGTGGCCGTGTTCCGTAAGGAGCACTTTAATGCCGCCCACCGGTTGAATAATCCCAACTGGAGCGACGAGAAAAATGCACGTGTTTACGGCAGGTGTAACAATTACAATTATCACGGCCATAACTATGACCTGATAGTTCAAGTAGTTGGCGAGCCTGATCCTGAAACCGGTTATGTCATAGACATGAAAGTGCTGGGCGAGCTAATTAAAGCGCATGTTACTGAGCGATTTGACCATAAAAATTTAAACCTGGATACAGAAGAATTCAAAGACCTGAATCCAACTGCTGAGAATATAGCCATAGTTATTTACCAGATTTTAAAAGAGAAATTAGATCCTAAATTTGAATTGAAAATCAGATTGTATGAAACCGAAAGAAACTTTGTTGAATACCCCGCTGATTGATTGGGTGGCCTCCCGCTTAACAGACGAAGAAATAGGTGACGAGCACATTAGTACGTCTGCAGATACCCCTTTGCGTGAAGATGCTTTCGAAATGGACGACGACTTGAAGATAGAGCTGATCGAAAAGAACTTCCGCGAAATTATGCACATACTGGGCCTCGACCTAACCGACGACAGTTTGAAGGGAACTCCTCACCGCGTAGCCAAGATGTACGTGCAGGAAATCTTCAGCGGCCTTAACCCTAAAAACAAGCCTAAAATTGCCCTTTTTGAGAATAAATACAAATACAACGAAATGCTGGTAGAGAAGGATATCACCTTCTACTCCAACTGCGAGCACCATTTTGTGCCTATCATTGGGAAAGCACACGTGGCTTATATCTCTAATGGTAAGGTAATTGGCCTATCTAAAATCAACCGGGTAGTGCAGTATTTTGCCCGCCGCCCGCAAGTGCAGGAAAGATTGACTGTGCAGATAGCCAATGAGTTGAAAGAAATGTTGCAAACGGAAGATATTGCTATTGTAATTGATGCCAAGCACTTATGTGTATCTTCCAGAGGGGTGAACGATGTAAATAGCGCTACTGTTACCTGCCATTACAGCGGCAAATTTCAGGAAGACAGCGTAAAAACTGAATTCTTGAAATACCTGGAGTTAAAATAAGTCCATTTTATTATCGAATGGCCAGCCTTTGAGAAGCGATATCTCAAAGGCTTTTTTGTGCTTATAAAGAATGAGGTATAAGCTTATACCCTTCCCCCATTTCAACCTTTCTAGTCTTTGCCATTCATCTGCAATAACAACCATCGATAACCTTTCCATACCATTTCACCCTGCCTAGATACGCTTGAAAGGCCTTTATTGGCATAATAGACCATTTTTTTGTTCTCAAAAATCACTCTAGTAGGGTGATTGCGCCCTTGCCATTCCTGGAGATATTTGTTTCAGAATCTGAAACTGATAAACTCCACTGATATGAAAAAGACAAAGCTTGTACTGGCCTTTTGTGCCTTAGTTGCCTTCGGGGCGTTTCACAAGGGTTATGCTCAAATGTCGGCCAATGTTGATGAACCGACAGTAAAACCCTCCGAGATTTCTAAGAATCGGATTGGCAGAACCGACAGGGACGCACTGCGGGTTATTTTCCTGGCCGGCTCTGATTACACCAACTTTAGGATTGGCATGGAAAATGAATCTAAGTCGGCGGTAACTATCGAGGTGACGGACGAGAAAGGAAACATTGTTTATACCGACCACCGGAAAAAAGTGTATAAGCGGGTGAAAGAAATCGACTTCTCCTTCTTGAAAAGGGGCGAATACGTAGTACGTGTATTCAATGACAACAATGAATTTAGTAAAGTGCTACTGGTTCCCTGACGCCAACAACTGTTAATAAAGCTCGTTTAGAAGCCTGATTACTCACAATTAGAGCAATCAGGCTTTTTTATGCCCTATCTTCTAAAAGTAAGCCGGTTGACTTCTGATGGATAGTAGGCTTGGTTTGGTCATTGGGAGAAAATGGGAGGCAATGATTTTTTTGTAACTTCCCGCCCGAAAAGCAAAAACTAAGTTGAGACATGACACGAAAGCTACTGGCAGGCTATGTATTATTATTTTTGTTCGGTATTGGTCAAGTACAAGCACAAGGCACATTCCGATATGCCGACCTAGGGGACTTTGATCTGGAGAGTGGCCTGGTGATCCAAAATTGCCGGATTGGCTACCGCACCTTCGGGAAACTCAACAAAGACCTGTCTAATGTCATCCTGTTTCCGACCTGGTTTGCGGGCACTAGCCAGGATGTGGTCGGTTACGTGGGCGGTGCCAATAAAATGCTGGATAGCCTCAAATATTATATTATTGCCGTAGATGCCCTTGGCAACGGGGTTTCGTCCTCTCCCTCTAACAGTAAACAACAGGCCGGAGCCGCCTTTCCCAAATTTTCTATCCGGGATATGGTCAATTCGCAGTACTTATTGCTTACCCGTAAATTAAAAATTAACCGACTGGAAGCGGTTATCGGTATATCGATGGGAGGTATGCAGACCTTCCAATGGATGATTTCGCACCCTGAATTTATGTTCAAGGCCATTCCTATTGTAGGTTCTCCCCGCTTAACTTCTCAAGACTTATTGCTGTGCCAAACTCAGTTACAAGTCATAGAAACCAACCAGAACTGCGAAAGCAATGAGCCTGCCTTGATGAAATCGTTGGCCTATATCCACGCACTGGCATTAACCACGCCTGAGTACCGCGTGAGAATGACAAAAACCGAAGACTATAAAAAGTATTTGGCCGATCAGGAAAAAGGCGTAATGACTAAAAAGCCACTGGATTGGGCTTGCCAGTTGAGAGCAATAGTAGAACACGATATTTACGAAGATCCAGGAAAGACGGTAGAACAAATTGCTCAGACAATCACTACGCGTTATGTCCTGATTGTGAGCGCCATACAGGATCATATGGTCAATCCAGCATCGGCGCGGGAACTGGCTACGCTATTGCAGGCCGAAACCCTGGAACTAACGGGCGATTGCGGACATTTAGCCCCCTCCTGCGAACTACCCAGACTGGTGGAAGCCGTACAGCGGGTTTTAAAAAAGTAGCCATGCATCGCCGCTACAGCAAACAGCTCATGTTATCCCTTTGGTTTGGCGGCTTGCTTGGTAGCTTTGGCGGGCTTTGCTGGCGTGTCTAGCTTCGGTTCCTTCGACTTTCCTTTAAAAAGAGGTACACAAAGTCCCGCATACACATCTGACCCATAAGGTGAACCCATGTTAAACAATCCACCGATATTATCGGAGCCCAGCATCAGCGGCCCCACTCGAACCATGGTGCCTATCGTAAAATTGTGGTAGCTATTGATGAAGGCCAGGGGAATAGATATTTCAGCCCATTTGGTTTCTATCCGAGGCGTAACTGCCAACAAGGAATTCTGACGCATAGCAATACTTTCGCTGCCTCGCAAGCCTTGCATCCATAGCACATTCAAGAAAAAAAGCTTATTGACCTGATAGTCAAATGTTAGGTTCATGGCCGTGGGCAGTCCCGAACGGATAGAGGTTTGGTAGGGTTCCGTTCCTAACTTAAGTTCTTCTTTCAGCATATCAATCATTCCATCGCCCGAACTCACATCGCTGTGCTTACTCGGATCAATCGTTACGTTTTGACGCAATATGTCATACTTACGCACATACTGCTGGTTATTGTAAGTAATGCCACCAATATCTGTTATGGCTAGGCCAATCCGGTATTTGTACTTATTGAGTTCATCTTTCTTCTCTTCCGGACGGAATTCGTAAGTGAAGCCGAGATCAAAGCCCCAGCCAGCCCCAGGCGCATTTTTGCCAGTGAGCCATCCTGCCCCAACCGACTGATTGGAAAAATAATCAGGGTCTACATATCCAAACTTGGCCGAAAGTTGATCTATTTTCAATACTGACTGAAGCGGATTATTTGGATTCTTGGTTACCTGATAAGTAGTTCCCAGGTTAATCAAATGCCCGGAATACATTCCAGCCAACCGTTTTACTGTAAGGCCACCTTTCAGGAAATGAGCCTGCTGCTCTACGAGCGTGCGTGCATAGGAAACGCCTATTTCAGTAAATGCATTCACGTTCAGGTTAAACTGATTGTCTTTATTAACCTTATTCAACAAGGCATCTTCGTCAATGCCGGTCTTAAGCAGGCGAGCAAAATTTTCTGACAAATGATTCACCTGCACAAATTGCCTCGCGCGGGTAGTAAGACCTATACTGCTTTTGCTGTTTAGCCGTACCATAAAAGACGGCCCCTTAAAGTCAAATCCCAGAGAGCCTTGCTTGGGTTTCCCATTTAAATTTTCCTTTATATAGGTTCCTTTAAAATCAACGCTTCCATCGGCATTCTTGTATTGAGCAGGCACCTTCCCCATCATTAACTGCCAGGGAGAGAAAGGGGCATTATAACCAGCGTAGGTGTTAGTGGCGCTGGCACCTACCGTAAATAAGTTGACATACAATTTATACCGGGAATCAGCAATGGAAGAAGGATTCAGGAATAAACCATGGACGCCCGCATAGTTACTGTTAGAAATTCCCAACAAAGGCTGCTGTGCGCTGGCAGCCCGAGGCAATAAAAGACTGACTAATGCCGCAACATAAAGTACTTGTACTGTTTTATTCATAGCTATTTTTCCTAACCAACTAATTACTGTAAAGTGCGTTGTATAAAAGCAGTGAAGATCATTTTTTGCCCCACCTCAGCCTGAGTGATGGTAAGCAAAACCGGCAAGTCTCCGCCCGACAGTCGATGCACGACTATTTCTGTACGTATATTTATGGCAATCTCCTTGTCTTCTTTTTGGGAGAAAGCGGCAAATCCATTGATGGCCATTTCTAGTCGAATAGGAAACAGGGTTTGAACCGATTTATTCAATATGTCTACCCGAGATACACCCCATATCTCCTCAGCTGCTTTATTGAAAAACACAACCTTGCCATGCTGCTCGAAAGAGATTACTCCATCAACGCATTCTTCAAGAATGGCTTTACTTTTCTGTATTTCCGCTTCTATCTGGCTTATTTGTTCCTTCATTTCGGCCTGAGATACCTCTAACAGTTGCATGGCTTCTTCACTCTTTCTGCGTAGCTCTTCTTGTACGGCATACATTTCTTCGGTGCTTTGGCGCAGTATTTCTTCCTGATTCGTCAAATGTTCGTTCAGTTGGCGCGATTCTGCCAATACCCGTTGGGTGTGTTCGCTCGTTCTGACGGTGGCTAAGGTAGCCGCCATGCTTTCGGCCAACTTGCCAATAAACTCAATTTCAAAAGCCTCGAAGCAAGGTTTCAAAGTAGCCAGCTCTAATACGCCCTTGACAATATCATTTGCTTTCAGCGGCACAATCAGTACGGCACTGGGATTTGCCCGGCCAAGACCCGATGTAATGGTAGTATAGTCAGTAGGTAAATCGGTCAGGTGCAGTATATCGCCTTCGCGGGCAGCCTGCCCTATCAAGCCTTCGCCCAGATTCAGTTGTTGGTTAACCATTTTTCTTCGCTCCCACGCATACGTAGCTGCCCTGGTCAGCACTACTTGGGTAGGATCATCGTCATTGAGTATAAAAAAAGCGCCCTGGTTTGCTCCGAGATATTTCACCAAATCGGGCAGCAGGTTGTCAGCCAGGCATTGGATGTTCGTACCATTATTGCGCAGTATATCAGCAAACTTGGCATAGCCTTCATTGGCCCAAGACTGCCGTTTTTCCTCCATCGATACCTTTAATAGCTTGTCACGCATGAGCATCAGTGAAATACCCAACCGATCGCTTTGACTCAAAGGCTGATAGGCTACATTAAACTGACCATTGCCAATATTTTCTACAAAGTTGGTGAGTACCAGCTGATGCTGAATAATGGCATCAATTGCCCTGGCTACCTGTCCTAACTCGTTAGAAGCGGGATTTTCCAGCCGTTGCGACAAGTCTCCGGCGGCTACCGCTTGCGCTACCTTATGAATTTGCTGCACTGGTCGCCAAAAGAGCCGCGTGAGAATGCGAATGAGTTTGAATAAAGAAAAAAGTGTGGCGATGAGCAGAACCGACATCAGCCCTAATTGCAGTTTCCGAAATTTATCCTGGCTTTGGTGTAATTGGGCGCTGAGCGAAGCACAGTCGGCTAAAATAACCCGCTGTAGCTCTTTAATGTCAACTAACACTTCCCCTAGATCTTTCTCTTTTAATATATTACGCTGGTCGCTGGTGATGATAGCGATACTTTCTTCCAAAAATCCCCAATGTTGATTCAACTGCCGGATAATGCTCTTGACCGACTTCTCCTGCCCTTGGTGGGAGGCCAAATCAGCACTCAGCTTTTCCAATCCCTCTCCACACCTTTGCATGGTATAGCTAAGCTCTACCAATGAAACACGCTGCAACACGGCCAATTCGGCATGCGGCTCCATGAGTTGAAACCATATCCTTTGGCGTTCAATATCCTGTTGCACAGTCTCATAATGGCTATCTAACCGGCTACAGTAGAAGTACCAGCCAAAATTAGCGACGCAAAACCCTATCAACACAAAAAGCCAGGTGAGTATGTGGAGGAATATCGTATATCGCTGTAACTTTGGTTTAAGAATTCTCATAGATTGAACGTAAAAAACTAACTCAAACAGTTGGCTTTATTTCCCCATCAAATGGCCAATAAATACGCCTAACAAAGATTGTTACTACCGCAGCCATTATAAACTCATTTTAGTAAGCTACCTTACCTAGTACAATCTCTGGCAAAATACCAACCGTAAATAACGAGTAGCCTCCCTTGATGACCCGTTCATACCCGACAACAGGCTGGAGAAGGCAGGTAGAAGAAAAGCGAAAGAAGGTTGTCAAGCAGTTTTTTATGCTTTAATTATTTTATTTTTAATATTTGAATTTTTAAATACCCAATTAAAGTTCGATTGGATTGTGCTGATGAAAAATAGTTTGCACTCCCTTTTTTCAGGTCTATAAGCTGCCATATTCCAAGTATCCTAAGAAGACTACGCTTTCTTATACCATCCTCTACGCTTTTCTTACAAGGTCTGAAGGCGCAGCACACTTCCTCAACAAGCAATTATAGGGGGTAGGCATTCAAGTAGACGCTTGACTAATTTGGGATCTTAGCGGACGGCAAGACCAATCAGAGTCATCATCTTTGAAGTAAAAAACCGGTGTAAGTGTATTGAGTGATTGATTAGGGGAAAATCTTCCCCGTTTTTGTCTCCCGCTTCTGTGTACGTATCAGAACATCCGGGAATATTTGTACGTTTACAGGGGACTACTGTTATAGTATATGATTATTGACTTATTATTAACCTTTCTTTTGGTTTTTTTGAATGGTTTCTTCGTAGCCGCGGAGTTTGCCCTCGTTAAAGTCCGCGCCTCCCAACTGGAGATCATGATTAAGTCGGGCAGTAAAGTAGCCGAAAAGTCCCGATCCATTCTTAATAAATTAGATGCCTACCTGTCGGCCAGCCAATTAGGCATTACCATTGCCAGTTTGGTATTGGGTTATTTTGGTGAACACACCATGGCCACCATCGTGCGAAAGGGCTTTTCCCTCTTAAGCTTTCAGCCTGATTCTTGGGTAGTACACTTTCTAGCAACTCCACTAGCGCTTTCTATCATTACTGTTTTGCACATTGTTTTTGGCGAACAAGCCCCTAAATATCTGGCTATCCAAAAACCCGAGAATACGACGATTGCGGTTACGTATCCGCTGCACGTTTTCTACCTTGTTTTTAAGCCTTTTATCTGGTTGTTAAATAGTCTTTCTAATAGTGTATTAAGGCTTATTGGCATTGTTCCCTCCCAAGGCGAAGAAGTACACAGTGTAGAAGAGATCCGATATCTGGTGGAACAGGGCAAGGAAAGTGGCTCCATGATAATGGATAACTCGAACTTCGACATCATCAAAAACGCCTTCGATTTTTCGGAACGGACGGCGCGACAGATTATGGTGCCCCGTATCCGAGTAGCGGCCCTTAATGTAAACATGGACAACAATCAGTTGATCGATAAGATTGTAGAAGAAGGCTTCTCGCGCATGCCTGTCTACGGCGATTCCCTTGACAATATTATCGGCATTGTTTACGCGAAAGACATTTTACCTTTGCTGCGGCAACAAGCCCAGGTAGATATTAAATCACTGCTGCGTCCGATTCACTTCATACCCCAGAATCAAAAAATCATCCGCTTGCTTCGCCAGTTCCAGCACGACCGCATTCACATGGGCGTAGTAGTAGACGAATATGGTGGCACCGAAGGTATCATTACGATGGAAGACATTATGGAAGAGCTAGTAGGCGAAATCCAGGATGAATACGATAATGAAACGCCCATTGTAGAGAAAGTAGGCACTGATCAGTACCGGGTACTGGCTTCAGCTCCTATCATTGATCTAAACGAACATCTTCCCCGCCCGCTGAAAGAAAGCCGGGATTACGAAAGCCTTTCGGGTATGCTATCGTTTAATCTGGGGCGTATACCCGATGCCAACGAGAAGGCTGTGCTGGAAGACTATGAATTTACGATCTTGAAGCGTACCCGCAACAATGTTACACTGGTACAAATCCGCGACCTGGCCGAAGCTTAATTCTACCCCTGCCATGCATATTGCCATTACCGGCAATATTGGCGCTGGTAAAACTACGCTGGCGGCTTTGCTAGGCAAACATTTTGGGTGGGATGTTTTCTATGAAGTAGTGGAAGAAAATCCTTACCTAAAGGACTTTTACGAAGACATGTCCCGGTGGGCTTTCCATACCCAGGTATTCTTCCTTAATTCCCGCTTTCAACAGGTAAGCAAAATCAGCGAGAGCCAACGGGGAATAGTGCAGGATCGCACCATTTATGAGGATGCCCATATCTTTGCGAAAAATCTGTATACTTCTGGCATAATGCCTCAGCGCGATTTCGACAACTATACGGCCTTATTTCATTCGATGAGCAGCCTGGTAAAACCGCCAGACCTGATCATCTATCTGAAGGCGGACTTGCCCAAGCTGCTGCACCAAATACAGCTTCGCAACCGGGAGTATGAGCGCAACCTAAGCCCCGAATACCTCCGCAACCTCAATGACCACTACGAAAGCTGGACCCAACACTACGATCACAGCAAGCTGCTGGTAGTAGATGCCAACCAACTCGACTTTGTTCATAATCCAGCCGACTTAGCCACGATCATCCGAAAGGTAGAAACAGCTCTGGGTATAGCTAGTTAAGGTTATTTCTTATTTATTCGTCTATTCTATTGGTTTTCAGGTAAGGCCAAATTCTTTGTGGACGCTTTTTAACAGGATGACCGTAGTAAATATCCTAACTAACCTCAAAGCTTAGTGCGTTTAACCTGTGTATTGTCTTTATATTTGTTAGTATTTAAAAGATTGTCCTATCTCAAGCTACTTGAATGAGCAAAAACCAAAGAAATGATTTACTTTATAATAAATGTAAAGCGAAAGGATTTCATCCCAAACATGTGTCTGAGGTAGGCGTTTACCTCCCTGAAACATCTAATATACTTGGGTTTATAGAAGATAATATTAGGGCGACCTTGGTTGAAGCTGATCCGGTTTATGCAAAAGCCATTGAAGAGTATTTCCATCAGGCTTCTCATGTAACCTTATATCCTTTTGCCATGTATGACCACGCAGGCACAATTGGACTGTACAAAAGAGATTCTTCTACCTTCGTTAGCGGACTGGAGGCAAGCCCGGCTATTATTAATGATAAGTACCAGGGAAAAGAGGAAGACAAAGTCTATGTAGAAGCTAAAATATTCAGTGAAATTGACGATCAAACAATCGACCTACTGAGTGTAGATATTGAGGGCTGCGAATGGTACGTTATAAAACATATGCTAAGTAGGCCAGCCATTATCTCAGTCGAAACCCACGGGAAGCATTATATCAATCCCTATTTAAATGAGATTGTTGGTTGGATGAAAAAAAATCAATATCAGGTTTGGTATAAAGACAAAAGTGATACGGTCTTCTTTAAAGAAGGCACGATTACCCTCTCAGGTTTAGAAAAATTATGGAGGACTCTTGTCTATTAAATACGCGAATCAAGGGTTGAAAAAAACAGCCTTTGCTCCGTAACGGAGGGTTTAAACCCTCCGCTACGGAGCAATAAGGCTGTTTT
>JAZKGK010000030.1:17991-46145 GCA_040385915.1 Bacteroidota bacterium | reverse complement strand
GTCTATTAAATACGCGAATCAAGGGTTGAAAAAAACAGCCTTATTGCTCCGTAACGGAGGGATTAAACCCTCCGCTACGGAGCAATAAGGCTGTTTTCACTAATAGGGCTTTACATTCCAACTCTTGATTCGCATTAAATAGTCTATTTAATAGACAATCAAATAAACACAATGGGCGTACAAACTTAAACCTAAAGTTGGATTGGCTAACGTTACCAACAGAAAAAAGCCGCTGCATTCAAGCAACGGCCCTTGGTCAAAAGTCTACTCTATTCATTAGAACTAACTCATCTACGCCTACTCATCAGCCCATTGCCCTACTCCTTCTTAACCGAGCTAGCGCCAGACGTATCATTGTTGAGGGTGCGAGGATTGCCCCGGTAATGGATATTACTGATTCCACTGGCCTCCGCCGTCAATGATTCTTCCGCATTGACGCGCGCCGTGCTGGCACCAGTAGCTTCTATTTCTACCTGTTTGGCAGACAACTCGTATGTGTCTAGTGTAGAAGCGCCTGATATGTCGGCCTTCAAGCGCTGGCTCTGACCTTTTATATTCACGACTGATGCGCCCGATACTTCCATATCCAGCGAGGAAGCGCTCAGGTTAATGTCGGACTTGGAAGCGCCAGAAATATCGATGAAAATCGGCTCATTACTGTGGAAGCCATGAATGGTAGAACGGCTGGCTCCGCTAAATTCCACACTCCGTAGCCTAGGCATAGTGATATGGAGTGTTACTCGCTTATGTCGGTTAAATTGGAATGGATGGTTGTCGTCGTAGCCAATTTTCAGGGTACCTTCGTTTACTTCTACCTCCAGGTCATTTACATCGTGGCGGTCGCCGCTGGCCATCACTTTAAATTCATTGCCTTGATTTACTTCAATAACAAAAGCATTGCCCATATCCAGTTTATCAAAATCCTTCACATAAAAAGGTATAAACTTCATACCTTCCGAGCCGTCCTCGCCCCGTTCATTCGTGCCATTCACATCGTCATCCGAATATACACCAGCCGTAAATTCTTCGTCATCGTTTGAATTATCGTCCCTTTCATCGTCTACCTCCCGCCGCGGATCTTCTTTGCAAGTAAGACAAACCAGGGCACTGTCTTTAGAAAACTTCCACACATTGCCCATAAGTTGGTCGTCATCATAGCCATTCATATTCGTCCGCAGAATTTGAGAGAGCTCTTTGTCCATGACAAACTGCTGTCCGTAAGGAATTTGCAAGGTCATATTCAACTCCTGATTTCGGAACAAGGCATTAGGTTTGAAGGAAAAATCGGAATCGAAAGTCAGCACCGAATCGGTTTGCGCCACTACATAGGAAATCATCTCTGCATTATTCATAGCATCCTGGCGGTTTTTGCCCCGGGCCTTAAAGTATTGTATCAACTTCACCTGCGTACCTTCGTAGCCTTCCAACTGGAGTTCGGTGTCGCGGTATTCTTCGTCCCCAGCCTCACGTAGTTTCAGCAGCAAGGTTTTATTGCCCACGTCAAACGTCTGCGCTTTCTCTACCGACCCTCTGGATCGAAAACCGTTAAAGAAAGCGGGCGCGGTGATGCCTACGCCTATCAGACCGATAACCCACAGGCTAAACAAAGACCAGCCTACAGCTGAGTACACCAGCTTCTGCCGGATAATCATCATTAAGCCTACCAATCCAACGAACAAAAAGGGAATGGCCAAGCTGAAAAAGGCAAAGACAAAACCAGCGACCGGGAAGCTCCGGCGAAACAGCTCGAGCGGTATTTCGCCCAGATGCATCATTCCATAGTAATTAGTGGTCCAGCCCAGACTAACGCCCAGCAAAACCAGCAACGCTACGAGCATAGTCAAGGCCAGGCCCACCATGAAAATGCCAGCGCATACCCTCAAAGCATCAAAAAAAAACCGAAAAATGGGGCCTAATGCCTGGCTCAAGCCCCTGACTATGGCTGCAAGCAGACGAAAAGGAAACAACAATAATTTTATCAGGTTGCTTTCATGTTCTTCCTCAGTCACGTCCAGGCTTTTTTTTATATTCGATTCAATGTTAGATAGGGTTACGGGTTCGCCCTGCATCTGCATTTTGTCGGTCAGCGTTCTGGCCTCGGGGGTAATAGCCCATAAAACCAGGTAAATGATTAAGCCTTGTCCAAACAAAAATATACCCAGCACAAACAACAGCCGTATTACCGTTACGTCCACCCCAAAGTAAGAAGCCAAACCAGACGAAACCCCGCCAATGACCCGCTTATCGGGATCGCGGTAAAGCTTCTTTATCTGTTGATCTTCTTCCAGATAGAAGGTGCCAGGCACCACTATCCACAAGATGATGTATAACAGCAAGACAAAACCGCTGGCTGGAGGTATGAAAAACAAGCCTAAGAAAAAGGCCAGGAACAACAGCCGTACCCACAGCGGATCTACATTGACATAGTGAGCAATACCGGCCGACACTCCACCCAAGAGTTTCCGTTTGGTATCCCGATAAAGCTTTTTAGGGCTATTGTAGCGGGTATCTTCTGTAGTAGTCGTAGTTTGTTCATAGGCTGTAGAGGTAGTGCTTTGTCCGAAATCACCCGTTTCCTTATTGGTCTTGCCCGTCTTTTTTGCGCGACTCTGCAAATCTTCCTCTTCTTCAATGGCTTCAAAATCAGCCACATTGCCCATAGTCACGATCAGCTTATCTACGTCTTCCAGCGAAATAATTTGCTTGCTAGCCGTTATTTTTGCCAAAAATATTTCAGCCATTCTGCCTTCAATGTCTGCAATGATTTCGATGCTATCTTCATAGGCAGAAAAGTATCGCTGAATAGAAGAAAGATAATTTTTTAGCTTCTCGTACCCATCTTCCTCAATGTGGAAGACGATTCCGCTAATATTAATACTGATGGTCTTTTTCATGAGTTTTCCTTGTTTGGAGAGGTTGGGTTAGAAGATTCTTCGCTCGTTGGTGGGGGCGGTATGATTGTGCCTTCGTCTTTAGCTAAGGTTTGACTTTCAACTACTATGGCTGTTTTCACCATAGATATTCCGTTCGTCTTTGCTTTTTGGGTAATAAGTTGAGTAGAACTCACCAGGTCTTCCCAGGTTATCTGAAGGTCGGATAAGAAATCCCGCCCCACTTGGGTGAGGATATAATACTTGCGCGGTGGCCCCGAAAGTGACTCTACCCATTTGTACTCCACTAAGCCCGCATTTTTCAAACGGGTTAGCAGCGGATACAATGTGCCTTCCACAACCATAATTCGGGCGGATGTGAGCTCTTCTAGCATATCCGAAGCATATACTTCCCCGCGCGAAATAATATGAAGGATGCAAAATTCCAGAATCCCTTTCCGCATTTGCACCTGCGTGTTTTCTACATTCATAATCGGCCATTGTTTTAAAAAATCAACTTAACAATGCAAACCTAATATAAGGTACTATGCAAAACAAGGTACTTTACAGTTTAGTAAATTAAATTTTTATGAATGGAGTTTTTTGCCCGATGAGTGGCTGCACAATAGACAATGAACAGTTAACAATGAACAAAGCAGTTTTCAGCTATTTAAAAATACCCTTAAGGCTAATCCCTAATATTTAACTACTAATCCCTAATTTATGCAAAAGGAGGTTTTTCAATACATCTTCCTGGAATAGTCCACCTGCGCAGCAAAATTTTATTTTCTTGTGCTTACTTTTACTTCTCAACCAGAAAGGCTAATTACCCGCTTCATGAAGCATTTTTTCATTTATTTATTCGTTTTCCTCACGAGCTACCAGGTAGCCTGGGCTCAGGTGAAGGCACCCAAATATGCTAACGAATTTCTCTCTATTGGGGTCGGAGCGAGGGCTTTAGGTATGGCTAACACGCAGGTGGCATTGACCGACGATGTGACAGCAGCCTACTGGAACCCGGCGGGTTTACGCCAGATTAAGCGAAAGTACGAGGTTTCCCTTATGCACAATGAAATGTTTGCCGGAGGCGCTCAATACGACTACTTGGGGTTTGCTACGCCCCTGGATTCGGTAAGCCATTTGGCTCTCTCGGTGGTGCGTTTTGGTACCGACAACATTGCCAACACCCTCAATTTGTTCGATGCCAACGGAGCGATTGACTACAGCCGGATCAGTTTCTTCTCCGTGGCCGACTATGCTTTCTTCGGCTCTTATGCGCGTAAAGTGTCCTGGATGCCTGGCCTACAGTTGGGCGGCAGTGTCAAAGTGATTTACCGGAATGTAGGAAGCTTTGCTAGCGGCTGGGGCTTTGGCTTCGATTTAGGTGCTCAGTTACAGCGTGGCAAATGGAAATTCGGATTGGCTGCCAGGGATATAACCGGCACGTATACAGTGTTTTCTATCAATACCGATCAGCTATACCAGGTGTATCAGCAAACGGGGAATGTGCTGGTGCAAAATTCTACCGAAGTGGCTTTGCCCCGCCTTATTGCGGGTACAGCGCGGCGTTTTACCTTTGGCAGCGAAAAATTCGGCATTCTGGCCGCACTTGACCTCGATATTACTTTTGACGGCAAACGCAATGCCGCTGTCAGCACCAGCCTGCTGTCTATAGACCCGCATATTGGACTAGAATTCGACTACAAACAGTTGGTATTTTTGCGGGGAGGTGTCGGGAGTATTCAAAAAATCAAAAATTTTGACCAAAGTACCTACACTACTTTTCAACCTAATTTTGGCATAGGAATGAAAATCAGCCAATTTTCAATTGATTACGCCCTTACCAATATTGGCAACCAATCGGGCGCATTGTATTCTAACGTATTCTCGGTGAAAGCAGGGTTTTAAAAAGCTGTGAGCCATCAGCTTTGAGCTGTCAGAACAACTGAACACAAACAATAGCAATACACTAATAATAAGACACTTATAGTTAACTAAAATGAGTACATATTTTAAGTCACCCTGCTCAAAGCTCAAAGCTAAGAGCTTACTGCTGACCGTGTCTACTTTATTGCTGCTGGCTTTTATCTCTCCCGCCCAAGCACAGGTGGCTGACACTACATTGATCAAATGGATTACCTCCGAAAAGACGTACTACAAAATACCTGTATTAAATAAAGGCATTTACCGAGTCACCGTTAGCGATCTTATTACCGCGGGTATCTCCGTTAATACCATCAATCCACAAGCGCTTCAACTATATCATCGGGGAATAGAGCAGGCCATTTTTGTTAGTGGAGAAGGCGACGGAAGGATCGACAACAGTGATTATATAGAATTCTATGGGAAAGGTAATGATGGTAGCCAAGACTCGCTCCTTTACCAACCCAGCAGCGCTCAACCAAGCAAATATTACAGCCTCTATACCGACACCGCCGCTTACTTTCTGACTTGGCGAACTGACAATTTGCTGGGCAAACGAATGGACGGTTATAAGCAGGCCAATATTTTAAGCCTCCCCGCTGAAGCCTACCACCTCGAAGAACAAGTGCAGGTATATACCAGCGATTTTTCAACCGGACAAATTTATCCACTTGGTACTACCCAGGAAACCCATCTGAGCCATTGGGATGCTGGCGAAGGCTGGACTGGCACCATATTCAACAAAGCCAGCAACCTGGATTTGCCCTTTACGCTCACCCGAAAGGTTAATCCGAATGGGGTGAAATCCAAAATAGAGGTTGTACTGGTGGGCAGGAATAACAAGAAACACAATGTAGAGGTTTTTGTGGGTGCTTCGGCGGCCAGTCTGCGCTCGGTAGGCAGCTTTGAATACGTATATTTTAGTAAACAGCTCATTACGATTGATTTAGAAACAGGCGACATTTCAGGTACTGGTGGAGCTATTGTCCGTATCCGATCCAATGGCTATGCCGATGAGCCCAATGACCGCAGTTCGGTATGCTATACTCGTGTGCTGTATCCGCAAAGCTTCGATATGGTGGGCACCATTGCTGGCACCAGCGTTCCGCAAAAGTCTTTCAATCTGATGGCCAATGGCATTAACCGTTCTTTCCTGGAAATACCCAGTCCGCCGGCTGGCATCAAACTTTACGACATTACCGATCTCAATTCGCTGATAACGGTGGGTGGCGACTTAGCCGATGGCAAATACAAGGCTCTGGTCAGAAACACAGCCGTTCCACGGACAATTTTTGCCAATACTACTTTCATGAATGTTTTGCCGCTCCGGCGGGTAGCTTTTCGCAAAATCAATCCAGCCTCGTATAACTATCTCATTGTTTCTCACAAAGCGTTGATGAAACCGGCAGGAGGCTTTCCCGATGCCGTGCGCGCCTATGGAGCTTACCGGGCATCACCCGCGGGAGGCGGGTACGATACCCTGGTAGTAGATACAGACCTGCTCTACAACCAGTTTAACTACGGAGAGTTTAGTCCTTTGGCTATCCGTCGCTTTGCCGATTTTATGCTCAGTGGTGGCAAGCCTCAGTTCCTTTTCCTGATTGGCCGGTCGTGGTATCCACATTTTGGCCGCAAAAATCCATTCCGGTATGAAATAGACTTGGTGCCTACAGCAGGCTATCCAGGTTCCGATATTATGCTTACGGCTGGTCTGCATGGCAACCTGCCCAGCGTACCGGCCATTGCGACTGGCCGGTTAAATATACCTTCAGGCGTACTTCCCAATTTTCCTACCGATAATAATTTTAACCATGCCGATCCGAATGAGGTAATTGCCTATCTCAACAAAGTGAAGGAGCACGAGGCTGCGCCAACCAATACTTTGTGGCGAAAAAACCTGCTACACTTAAGCGGAGGACATACGCCCAACGAATTGACTATTTTCAGGCAGTTTGTGGATGACTTCACCACCATAGCCGAAAATGGTTACCTGGGTGGAAAAGCTGCTACTATTTCCAAAAAAACGGATAATGTCGTTGAGTTTATCAATGTGGTAGAAGAAGTAAACAAAGGCATAGGCGTACTTACTTTCTTCGGGCATTCAGCACCCAACGTAATTGACATTGACATTGGCTACGTAAGCAATAATCTGTTGGGGTATCATAACAAGGGAAAATACCCTTTTGTGTTGGTAAACGGATGCGATGCCGGGGATATTTTCTATGGCTCGTCTACCTTTGGCAGCGATTGGATAAAAACGGCTGACCGGGGAGCCGTGTTGTTTGTCGCTCACAGCAGCGTTGGTTACTCTGTACCTCTCAAGAATTATGCTGATCAACTGTACACAACTGCTTTTGATGATAGTTCATACATATACAAGCCGTTTGGATTGGTTCAAAAAGAGAGCATTCGACGGTATTTAACCATTTCTTCCAGTGAGTATGATGTAGCCAATGCCCAGCAGCTCACCTTACAGGGCGATCCGGCAGTAGCCATTTTCCCAGCCAATAAACCCGACTATGCCGTCGACAATACCGGAATTTTCCTGCAACCTTTCAATAACGCTCCCATCACTGCCGTAAGTGATTCTTTTCAGGTAGGTATTATTGTGGCTAACTACGGCATTGCTGGCAAGCAATCGTTCGGAATTACCATCAATCGGACATTGGGCAATGGTACGTCAGTGAAATACGATACTGTACTTTATGCACCCGTGACCTATCAGGATACGCTGTATTTTACCGTTAAAAAGCCGATAGGCACCCCCTCTGGTGGAAATAACCGGTTTGAAATAAAGCTAGACCCAGGAGAGGTAATTCCTGAATTGAATGAAAGCAACAATACAGCCACCCTGGAATATTTTGTACCTACCCAAGGCGTGTTAGCGCTTTTTCCCCGCGAATACAGCATCGTTAATACAGAAACCAGCAATATTCCCTCGGTGAGTCTGATTGCTCAAACCGCCGAAGGCATCGCTAGCACTGCAAGCCAGGCACGCAGTTTTCTGTTTGAAATAGATACAACGACTACCTTTAACAGCCCTGGAAAAAGAACGCAGACAGTTAGTTCAGACTTCCTGGCCACTTGGAATACCACCCTGCTTGGCACGGGCGTTTCTCATGACAGCACGGTATACTACTGGCGGGTACGTTTCGGCGATAAGCCCGCCGGACCCGATAACGTATGGGCAGAACGCTCCTTTACCTACATTACCAACAGTCCCGACGGATGGTCGCAAAGTCGCCAGGCGCAATTTACCAAGAGCAGCAATATCCAGATGCATCAGAACAGCCAGCTTACACAGTGGGAATACGAAGCTATTCTGACCAAAATAGGCGTACAGACTGCCGGCAACAGCGACCCGAACGCCTTTAAACAGACCAAACTCATGCTCAATGGCTTGCCCGTATTATCGGCGGGTAAATGTTCTTCCAATGCACTGGTAGGCGTGACTTTTCATCAAAGCACTACTTTGCCGTATTCTATCAACGATAACCTACTCTGTTTCAACAGTGTACCTTACGTGGCCAACTTTATGTACGATGGAAATATTCTGAACAGCAACGATCAGCTTACCAATTACATCAACTTGGTTCCCACGGGCGATTATGTATTGCTGTTTACCCTGGGCACGGTAAGCTTTAGCAACTGGACTCCGGCACTCCGGCAAATGCTGGTCAGCATTGGAGCCAGTTCAGCGCAGATAGCTAATTTAAAAAGCGGACAACCCTACATCATTTTAGGAAAAAAGGGCGCGGCTGATGGCAAGGCAATCCTGGAAGTATTGCCCGATTATTCGGTGAATGCCGATCTGCCGACTGAGCAACAACTATTGCTGAACCACGATCTGAATGGCCGCTATACCAACAGTACCATTACGTCTTCGGTAGTGGGACCAGCCAGCGAATGGGGTTCGGTATTCAGGAAGGTTGTGAAGGCCAATGCATCGACTAACTGGGCGTTGGAAGTTATTGGAATAAGTTCGCAAGGAGCCGAAACCGTACTGGAATCGAACGTAGCCACCGACAATTTTTCGTTGGCTGGGGTAGATGCCAAGCAATATCCTTACCTGAAACTGCGCCTACGTACCGAAGATCTGTCTGGCTTGACACCGCCACAACTGAGCCGTTGGCAGGTGATTTATAAAGGCGTACCCGAAGGGCTGGTTAATCCGGCATTCGTAAGTAAAACTGAATATACCATTGCCGACCACCAGGAAGGAGAGAACTTTCAGATCAACTTTGCTTACCAGAATATTTCGCCCCGCAGTTTCGAAGATTCGTTAACATTCCGGTATACGCTGCTCAACAAAACTACCCGTCAGCAAACTGTGAAGGAGTGGAAAGTGAAGAAGCTGGCTCCCGGAGACTCAGTAAAAGTAACGCTACCCATCCAAACTGTAGGCAAAGCGGGCGACAACCTCCTCACGGCCTTTTTCAACCCGCGTGTACTGCCAGAAGAATATTATGAAAACAACGTACAAGAGGTGTCTTTCCGAATCAAAAAAGACCGGGTCAACCCTGTTTTGGACGTTGCCTTCGACGGAACGCACATTATGAATGGCGACATTGTGTCGCCCAGTCCGCTCATTTCGGTGAGTTTGAAAGACGAGAACAAATACCTTATTCGGAAGGATACCGTAGGATTGGATCTTTTCCTCAAGAAGCCAGGCACTAGCAGTACATTTGAAAAAATCAGTTTTAGCAGCCCGGAAGTAAAATATTTTCCGGCTCAGTCAGGCAAAAACGATTTTCGGCTGGAATACCACCCGCGCAGCATGAGCGATGGGATGTACAGCTTGCGGGTGCAAGGAAGTGACCTCTCGGGCAATGTGTCGGGCGTAGAGCCTTACCAGGTTGACTTTGAAGTGGTTAATGAGTCAAAAATCACTCATTTCTATCCTTACCCCAATCCATTTTCCACGAAAACCCGCTTTGTATTCACGCTTACGGGCGCAGACATTCCTGACCAGATTAAAATCCAGGTCATGACGGTAGCTGGGCGAGTAGTGCGTGAAATTACCCAGAATGAGCTTGGCCCTATCCGCATTGGCAACAACATTAGCGAATATGCTTGGGATGGAACGGATGAGTTTGGTGATAAACTAGCCAATGGGGTGTATCTTTACCGCGTCATTGTGCGAAGCAATGGACAGGAGATCGAACGTCGCACTACGGCTGCCGATAAAGCTTTCAACAAAGAGTTCGGGAAAATGTATATCCTGCGGTAACCTATGTTGGTGGACTAAGACGATCGCTGTGTTTACTATTTATCAATCCACCTATGGACGATAATCTAACCGATGGAATGGCCAATCAAATTCCGGAAGGGTATTCTGATCAGTCAAAGAAGAAAATCAAGGAAACACTAGATCAGGTAATCCTTTCGGAACGTATAAAAAAAGAGCTACAAACTTTACCCAAATACCAGGCGTATCTGGCTCAATTCAATCCGGTCAGTGTCGAGAATTTTATCAATCGGTATGCTTTTGATAAATTCATGTACCTCAACTACGCCGATACGTATCAGCGCCAGGTTGAAAACGACTTGATTGGTTACCGCGAATTGGCTGAAGAACGCCTCTGGGAAATTCAGCAAAAGAAACTGTTCAATCTGCAATGCCAATGGCGAGCCGGGCAGATTAGTTTGCCAGAAGTAGATATTTCCTATGATTTCCAAAAGTGGCAGCATAACATTCGTAATTGCCCTTTTCTGGAGCCTATTACCGAAGAAGAAATCGATTTATATATCCGTTTTCTGAGGTCAAATGATAGCGATGATAGTGAATACCGAGCCGATTGGCAGGAGTATGAAGAAATAACGGCCTCGCATCAGAACCGCGACGAAGACGATAGCCAGAGCAATATTCCAGCTTGGTATCAATTCTACGACACGTATAACAATACGGCCTCGCTCATGGACTTGCCCGATCCGCGGGGTGAAAAAGAAGAGTTTTACCTCAACCTGTATTTTGCTAAACAAAAGCAGAACAATGCAGACACGGAGGTAATGCTTCCCTCCGACCCACAATCGATGCTGCCTTCCATCGACTGTTTTGATAACAAGCAGATAGAAGATTTTGTACGGATCTGTGAAACCAGGAAAGAGCTAGAGCTGTACCGGAACTATAGTTCTTTTCAGGACATAGACGATGATATGGAAGAATTGGAAGAAGCGCTCAGCATTTTGCAGGAAGCACACGAAGTGGTAGCCATTGAAACCCACCATAACTGGAAAGAGGCTGTAATCAAAGCCGCCCGCCGCTATCAAAACAGCCAGATTGCGTTGGCCTTGCCCAGTGTATACGAAGAGTATCAGTTTAAACACCAAGCTAATATTGGCTACGACAATGATTCGGAGGTGGATGACAGTTGGATGAACAACATTAAGACGCAAATTATACAAGGCCGCCTGCTCAACGGCGAGTCTCCTGACTTCAATTATTAGCTGTTAGCCGCAGGGCGGCTGTCACGGTCGCCCTACGATGCACTACCAGGCGCCGAAAAGCAGCGTTCCATCATCTTCCTTACTTTTTCTTCGGTCAGGGGCTTTACTAAATAATAATCGACCTTCAACTCAGCAGCTCTTACCAAATCATCCTTATAACTGGAAGAAGTAAGCATGACCACCGAACAAGGGGGAAGGTTGGCTTGAGTTTCGACCAGATGTAACTCCACCAAAAACTCTAAGCCGGTCATAATGGGCATGCTTATATCGAGAATGATTAGCTCTGGCTGGTTTTCCTGGGCTACTTGCAGGGCTTCGGTTGCACTTTCACAAACCACAATTTCCTCTGCTAAGCCCAGTTTTTCCAGTATTTGCAAATTCAAAAAGTTGTCGATATAATCATCATCCACCAATAAGATTTTGTTTAACTTCACCATAAAACCAAATTTACCTAGTAACAAACCCCTACTACTTTAGTTTTTATACGGTTAGTTGAGTAAAAAAGATGAAATATTTCCACACATTCGCAAGTTTCTCCCCTAAGCAGTCAGTCTAAAGTAAACGATACATTTAAAATGTATAATAAATTGACTATCAATGATTCACCTTCATATTTAATTACTTACCAGTATGGATAAGAAACGAAAGTTTTACCTCTGGGAACAGACCTTTTCCGAAAGTTTATTATGTTTGAAAGAATGAATAATAGAGAATGCCTCCTTCTCCAACTATTGAAAAAGCTAAAAATCTCCAACTATTGAAAAAGCTAAAAATCCTCCTGGTTAATAACACCAAAATACCTGCGCTCAATTATGGTGGAACGGAAAGGGTTATCTGGTCTTTGGGAAAGGAGCTTGTTCATCGGGGACATGAGGTATACTACCTGGTAGGAAAGGGCTCAACCTGTCCTTTTGCCACAGTATTGGAGTACAACCCTCAGCAATCACTCGCTAAGCAGATACCTTCTTATATAGATATAATACACCTGCCTGGTTCCCCTTCTGAGCCCTTAGCTAAGCCTTATATAGTCATGATTCAAGGCAATACAAACACTGCCTGCGAATACGATATCAACTCGGTTTTTGTTTCGCAAAACCATGCAAAAAGACACCACTCAGAGTCATTTGTGCACAATGGCATTGATCCTGAAGACTATGGGAAGCCGGATTTTTCTATCAAAAGACAGTATTTACATTTTTTGGGAAATGCGGCCTGGAAAGTAAAAAATGTAAAGCAGGCCATTCAGTTGACTAGGCAGTGTCATGAACGGCTTGCGGTGCTGGGGGGCTCAAGGCTCAACCTAAAGATGGGGCTTCGGTTCACCTGGGATCGCCACGTGTCTTTTTACGGAATGGTGGGAGGTGAAAAAAAGAATCGACTATTGAATGGCAGTAAAGGCTTGGTATTCCCGGTTCTTTGGCACGAGCCTTTCGGTTTGGCCATTACAGAATCTTTGTATTTTGGCTGTCCGGTATTTGGTACTACTTATGGCTCCCTGCCCGAATTGGTAACCCCTGAAGTGGGGTTTTTATCCAACAGTCAGTCGGCCTTGGTACAAGCCATGTCTCACCTGGAGGTATATAACCCACGCCAGTGTCACGAATACGTTTGCGATACCTTGACTGCCCGGCATATGACCGACAGCTACCTAAAACTCTATAGTAAAGTACTGGATGGAAACACGCTAAATCCAACCAAACCGTATTTTAGCGATATACAGCAGCAAAAACTCCTACCCATGGAGGAGTAGCCTATGCAAGAATCTTTCCTCCATTTTCTCTGGCGTTTTCAGTATTTCGACAAACAGGACTTGCGTACGAAGGGCAACGAGCCGGTACAGGTACTTCGCACTGGCTCGCCTCACACCCATGCCGGGCCTGACTTTTGCCAGGCGCGGGTACTCATTGCCAACGTAGAATGGGCAGGAAACGTGGAGATACACCTTCGCTCGTCGGACTGGGATGCGCACGCCCACCAGCACAATGCAGCATATGACAATGTCATTCTGCACGTGGTTTGGCAAGACGACCGCCCGATACGCCGCAAGGATGGTACAGCAATTCCCACGCTCGAATTACAAAACCGTACCGATACCAGGCTGCTTTCCAACTACCAGGCTTTGCTGCACAACCAGGAAGTTATTCCGTGTGCCAGTCAATTTGTCCAGGTAAGTACATTGGAAAAGTTTTCGATGCTCGATAAAGTGTTGATGCAGCGTTTACAACAGAAGGCACAACTGGTAGAATCGCTCTGGCAGGCCAGCCGGCACGATTGGGAAGAAACGACTTATCAGTTACTGGCGCAAAATTTTGGTTTCAAGCTCAATAGTGAGCCATTTTTGCGCTTAAGCCAGTCCGTACCACTCAAACTTCTGCATAAACACCGCGACAATTTGCTGCAACTCGAAGCCATGCTTTTCGGACAAGCGGGCTTGTTGGATGCAGATAATACGGAGGCGTATGCCGTAACTCTACGACGGGAGCACACATTTTTGCATCATAAATACCAGTTGGGCAGCCCGTTGGCCAATCATGAATGGAAATTCCTGCGCTTGCGACCTGCCAACTTTCCTACGGTTCGGTTGGCACAATTGGCCCGACTCATAGCAGGAGAGCCCAGCCTTTTTACCCTGCTTACCCAAAGTGAATCGGTAAAGGAGCTTTCGGAAAAACTACAGGTACAACAGTCGGCCTATTGGCAAGAACACTACGTATGGGGAAAGCAGGCGAATGGAAAAGTACCTGGCTTAGGCAAATCGGCGATAGAAAATATCATCATTAATTCTGCCGTTCCTTTGTTGACCTGTTATGCGCAGCAGTACGGCAACTCTGGCTATTTGGATCGGGCGGTGGCGTGGCTGGAACAACTGCCTCCTGAACATAACCACGTCACCCGCACCTGGCAAACCCTGGGCCTGAAAGTAAAAACCGCCTTCGACTCGCAGGCGAGTATTGAGCTCTACAACCACTTTTGTGCCCCCAAACAGTGCCTGCATTGCAATGTAGGCGTGTCGTTGTTGAAAGTTAAATAAATCCTGGAGACCTATTGTTGTCTCATAAGTTTATTCAGCAATAGCTAAATGTAACTTTATTGAACGGCTCAAAGCTCCAGTGGGAGCTACCTGTTTATAGAAACTTATTAACACGTCTAATTGGCTCCCGAACCTCCGACTGGTCTTAGCGTCCGCTAAGACCTAAAATGATTCAAGCGTCCGCTTGGATGCCTTAGCTTACTAAAGTGAAGGAAGGCTTCGCTTGGAGCGAAGCCTTCCTTGCGAGGCCTTTATGATTGGTTGGTGGCCAATTGAGCGGACGCTCAATAGTTTTTAGGCCTTAGCGGACGCTAAGACCAGTCGAAAAACAAGTCGGAGAGAAAACCTCTCGGCATATGGGTGTATTTAGACGATAAAAGAATTGGCTTAGCGTTCAGCCTGATTAACTAACGCAGGGGAAGGAACGCTATTCAGGGATTGAATAAAAATATGCCACCTTTTATTTAGCTCAACCCAAGCTGTTATTTTTTCGGACTCCGTCATACCCGAATACGTAATGGAGTTCAAAACCAGCTTTTTAATAGATTTTAAGTCGAACTGCCAGGCAACACTCGCCGCCCAATAATCATACGAAAGTCCGCTATAGCCGAATATGCCCGGATCATCGGAACTGATGGTGCATTGTACCCCTCGTTGGAGATACTCATACCCTGGATGCAGACGTATATCCTGAATGTAGGTGAGGATTTGGTTGCTTAAAGGGCATACTTCTATACAAATATCTTTTTTTCGGATGGAGTCTTGCAGTACCGGGAAGCGGAAAAGATTAAAGCCGTGGCCAATTCGCTTACTGTTTAAGAGCATGGCATCGTACAGATTATCATCACTTGGCCAATTGCTTTCTCCATCATGAAAGTAAAACGGCATGTTAACTTGGTACACTTTCTCCAGAGAATCTCTTTTTAGCCAGGTTTTGATAAAATACAACGTAGAGTGTCCAATATCTTCCCCTCCTACCAAATCGAAACCAATGATAAAGTCAGCATATTTCTTTTTGTATTGAAAAGCTCGCTCAAATTCCTGGTACACTTGTTCTTCGCTATCGCCTCGCTGCCCGGCATAAATCAGCTTCAAATTGAAGGCAAGGTCTTTTTTTCGCAGCTCGTCTCTTATTTCTTTAAAATAAACAAGCACGGTATCGGTATTGTAATAGCCCGATTTCTTGTCATGTGCCAGGTTATAAAGTCCCGAACTGAGGCCTGCCCGTAATTCTACGTATTGTACATTATCCTTCATCAGTTCCTGGAATCCTTGTTTGTAATACGCTTTAAAAATCGGCTGATACGAAACAAAGTCACTAACGCGCTGAAAACGTATGCCAAATTCCCGCCACACATTCACCGAATCGTTAGCAGTACTTTCGTTGAGCGTCAATAAGCTGGTAAGCGTGCTTTGGAAATTAGTTACCTTTTTATTGAGCACAGAGGCTTTTTCAAATCCAGCGGGCACATGGCTTTCTTTAAAAAAAGAAATTTGTCCTTTCACGTATTTATCACTGTCTTCTTTCCAGTAAACATAGCAATTAGGCATATGCACGACAGTATCCGCAATCCAGGCAGCGCTGGTAGTAGCTTTGGTGTGCAAATGCAAAATTCCTCCTTTGGGCATTTTCCTGATCGTTTGAAACAATTCCGACTTTTCGATGAGCGATTTTGACAAATAGAAGTTTCGGGCAGGAGGAAAAAAATTGATTTCTTTATAGCCAGCAATGAGTTGCTGTTGCATTTTTACAAACTTTCGATTGGCCAATTGTTCTTCAGCATTTAAGGTAGTCTTGGCATCAAAAGCCAAGGCGCTATCCAGTGCCAATAAATTGCCCCGCTGCTGGAGATATTCTGCCAGCGATTGACACTTACTGAGCTGCGGCAGGGACAGCAGGATAAATAAAAGAAAATATCGTTTCATGGATGTAATGGATTAGGTAAAAACAAAAAGGGAGGAGAGGTAGGCCTATCAGTTAGCTTAAGGAGAAGCCAGAAAGCAATCACCAAGTCCATCAATGAACTTGGTGATTATCAGAAAATTAGCACATCTACTTATGCGTATACTTGTCTCTGTGACAAAATCCGGCTAACGTCTGCTTCTAACTCGGCATAAGCCTCTTGGGTGCCATTAGGGTTGCTATCAGGGTGCTCGGTGAGCGTGCGCGTATTAAGTACTTTTAGCAAAAGCTCGAATTTGCCCACATCAATTTTACCTTCTACCAGCCACTGCGTGTATTTTTCAATTTCTATATTTTTTGCAGCAACTTCGGTTCTTATTCTTGTTTGCAGCCCGTCGCGGTTATCAAGCGTAATACACTGATTAACATTCGTTTGAATATCAAAAAAGTTTTTCTGCGTGTCGGCATTACAGCCTGTAGAGAGCGCCATGGCGCTGTTGAGTATTACCGCGAACTTGCCTAAAAAACTCACTTCCTGGTCGTAGCTAATCGATTGTTTAAAGGAATTGGCCGTATAAGCCACGTTTACGGAAACCGACCAGGGAAGTAAAGAAGCACCCAGGCTCTCTTTTGGTTTATCGGGTGTTTGAGGGGCAGGATTAGGTTCAAACTTAAAGAGCCCTTCTCCGCTTACGGCTTGGGCATTAATTTGCTCAAACAATTTCTTGGTCGTTTCCAGCAGTTGCCGGCCAAATTCATTTCCCCCAGAACCCTCGATGTAGGTAATTTTGACGATGCCTGTTTTAATAAGCTCTTGTGTAATCTTATCTACCTGCGTGCCTATATTAACAAAGCCTACGCCTACGCTCGCATTCACTTGAGTGCGGGTATACTCCCACACCTGGGATAAATCACACTGAATTCTAGCTACCCATTTATCGCCATAAAATTCCGACTTGCCTGAAATATTGACCGCAAAATCGGTATTGGCCGCACTCTCATTTTGTCTGGCAACTAATTCCGAAAACAAGCTATTTCCCGAACTGATTTGATAGGCAAATTGAGAACCGAACTGAATAGTTTCAGGAAAGGTCTGGGAGTTTTGGTTTGTCATAGCGACAATATTCTTGGCAAAGACGGGCTGAATCTTTACTTCTGACAAAGGCAATGGCGTTAAATTAGGCTCTTGTTCACCAAATTTTTCGCTGATTTCTTTCAGAATATCTGCCTTTTGCTCTTCGGTTATATCGGGAACGGCCAAGCCACTCAAGGTGCCTCCAACGACACTTTGATATTGTCCATTTCCCAGATCTACCCAAAATGGCTTTTTATTAATTCCATAATAACTCACCTGAAAATTCCGAATGGTGGAGCCTTCTACTGCATCAATTCTAGCAGGTAAATAATGAAAATGTTTTTGGTCTTCACTATCTTGGTAAGCAATTACTCCATTCTTTGCACAAGATTTATTAAATACAGCACCCATAACATTGTGAATTAAAAATTTTAGATACCTACTCTTTTTAGGCTTTTCGGTGTCCACCTCAAAATCCGTTGCAACTGAATTCTGATGGTTAGTTGGGTGAAGGGAAAAAAGGTAATGGTGGGAGAAAGAAAAAAAACAAAAAAAATTATCCCCTCTACTTACTTCTGCTCTTGCGTAGCCATTGGGAGGCTTTCAATAGCAAAATGAGGTAGTGGTACAAGACTTGGTGATGAATTAAATTATCATTTAGGGCTTGCTACGCAAGCCCTAAATGATAATGACAGTGCAGGCTTGCGCCAAATGCGGTAGTGAGAATGTGCGCGAAAACGGCTCGCATGGTGGTTTGGCATTATTTAAATCTGCCGTCATACAAATACCGTTGAAAATTTGTGCCAATTATTTCAAGTTCTTCCTAAGCCATCTCCGAGCCGGCTCATCATATAGCTTCAGGCTCATATAAGCCAATACGATTGCACCAGAAAATGTAAGCAGTGCATAAGGCCAAGCCTCTGCCATGGTTATGCCTTTATGATTGCTTATCCAGGCGACATAGAAGTAGACCAGCGGATAATGAACCATGTATATAGGGTAAGATATGTCACCAAGAAACTTGCATACCTTATTTTCGACAGGATCATGAGCTTTGCCACTTGCGCCCATATATACGATGGCAGGAAATAGGAAGACGATGCATACGGCTTCGTATAAGCCGTTTAACCAGAAGTGGTCTGCACCGCCAATACGGGGCATGAACAGTAGCCCAATGATCAATATACTGCACCAAAAAAAAGCATTTCTTAAGTTAGCAGGTTTTGCCAACCGGAATAACAGCAGGCCGGCAAAAAAGGGATAAATGGTCCGTGTAAGCCCCACCCGAACCTGCTCAAAATTGAAGGTCCAACCACCGGTAACATCTCCATTTTTATTGGTTAAGGCGAAATGGAATAAGACTATGGCTGCGATGGCCACGAGCAATGACAAGGCCAATTTTGAAAATTTTCTGACCCAGACGGCGTAAAGAATATTGGCGATGTATTCAAAGAACAGCGACCATCCTACGCTATTCAATGGATGCATTTCTTGCCAGCCGCGGATGTCCATGGATAATGGTATGGGAAGCACCGTATACCCGATGAGCATAACTAAGAGCATTTTCCACACGGGTATAGTGTGGATCAGCGGCCACAGCGTGGAATCGGTAAAGTAAAAGCCTATTGCACCCAGCGTCATGCTTAAGATCACGAGCGGCTGGAGCCGTTCTATACGGCGTCTAAAAAAGCCACCGATGGTAAGCTTGTTCCATCTGTCATCATAGGCGTACCCAATGACAAAACCCGACAGCAGGAAGAAGAAGTCCACCGCAAGATAACCGTGGTTCACCAGTTGTGTAAGATGGCTGGTTGCAAGCGGCTCGCAAAGATGGAAGGCAACAACGATGATGGCGGCTACCCCGCGCAAGCCATCTAAAATAGGGTAATGGGGTTTTGTATCAAGGTTGTTATTGTTCATAAGGCACGCGGGTAAGCAATGAGTAGTGAGCAATGAATAATTACGTATCTAACTAAAAACCAATAATTTATTATTCACTAAAGTGATGTTTATTTATAACTGACTGCTTAGGAAAGAAAATACCCTATTGCTGGCTGGTAGTAGGTGGGCAAGTTCTCACAGAGATGAACGATTGATCTCATCCAACAAAACTAATCATCACACTTGAGTTTACCACTACCCAAAATGACTAATGCAGTCAATAAAGCGAATGGAATAAGCAACATCAGATACCCATTGCTATCGCCAGCCGCTTCCTCGATAGGGGCAGTATCGCCTACCAGGATGAAGCCAGCCCAGAAAAAGGGATGCCCTTCCATGGAACCGCTCGTTTGTAAATACTGGCGCTTGGCTAAACGCAAGGCTTCATCTTTGGGTAAATGGTCGCTCAGGTTCTGGTAAAAATACTTCATCAGGGTAGCGGTAGAGCAATCGTCTACTGACCATACGCTCATGACCATGCTGGGTACGCCAGCATACGCAAAAGCGCGCGAAAGGCTCATAAACCCTTCTCCCTGAGCAAATTTCCCAAGGCCGGTATTACAAGCACTCAATACCACCAAATCGGCTTTGAGAGGCAGATGATATAATTCGGCTGCCGTAATAAAACCGTCGGAGAAGAAGATACGGTTCATCAGGGGATCCTGGTTGTCCAGGCACGCGTGGGTAGCCAGGTGCAGTATTCGATACTGCGAAGCCTTTGCTAAAAACTGTCCTTTGGCTGCCTGCTGGTTCAGAAAGGTTTCTCCGTTTAAAATTTGGCTGGCTTCTCGGATTTCATCTTTGTTGCAATGGAGCATTTGCAGGGCACCTTCGTCGCAAGCACGCACAGTTCCCGGTTCGTTGTTGCCGGTAAAGGAAGGCGCAAAGCCAGCAAACAGTTTGAGGGAAGATGTCTCGCTCTCTCGGCGCATTCTATCGAACATGAGCCAATACGCAGAATATCCGTAGGAAACAGTGCAATCCAGCATAAGATAAGACAAGTTATGGCTGCCATACGCCGGTTTGGGTGTTTTTGGCGCACGCGTCAGTAATGCCTCAAAAGGAATATAGCCGATAATGTCGGAGGGAATGATCAGCAGCCGGCTGCCTTCTTTCAGAGGTGAGGTAAAGAAAGGAGCAAGCAAGCATTGGTAGAGTTGATGCGCGCTGGCGGTATAGGTCGAAAAAGCTGCGGCGGGGTTCGTAACAAGTTGGTCAAATGCCAGCGATTCTCGAAATCTTCTTATCGTAGCCAAAAAGCTCTCCTCTTTTGGAATTTTGTGTACGCGTATACTATTGGCCCGAATACCGATGGCGAAAATCGCTCGTTCGCCCACAAAGTATTCTACTAAGGTTGTGTTCGTATCGTGAAGTAACTGTGCTCTTAAAGAAGCTAAGTCGACCGGTTGCATATCGTATTTGAGACGATAATACGCTGGATAGGTCTGTTCAAACCCCGTAATTAACGAGTCGTGTCGCTTATTGGCGAGGAAAAGGCGTTGCCGCCAGGCAGAAAGCTTTACGCTATCGCGCGCTGGCTGTTGTTCTTCTTCAGCAATTTTACGCTGATAAAAACTTTTGTCCTGAATAAGCACGTTTTCCAAGCTAATCCACCTCTGCGGAATAATGGCGGATTGTTTGATTTTACTTTCGCGAAGGGCATCCAATAAAAGAATGGCTTTATTCTTCTCCGAAAACACCAAAATATCTTCCAGGTAGCGCGGTTGTTTCGTTTGCTGATACAAGTCATAGGCTACTTCTATGGCCTTTTCATAAATAGGAGTAGCCAATTTGGCCAGGTGCAGTTTTGAATCATCAGAATGGTATTCTACCCGAAGGTAGTCGATGAGTTGCCCCGCCTGGTGATAGGCCTGTAAAGCCTTCTTATGAGCGGTCAGTGGCACAGGCAATGATTCACTAAGCAGACTTTCAGCGGTTAGGGTTAAGGTCTTGACTAAGGACACTTTAGACGGAATTTTTGCCAAAGCAGCCTTTTGCCTAAACACGTTTTCTTTTGCTCCGGCGGTAAAAAGAAGGAAGGCTTGGTCATACTCCTTCAACGCCTCACGGTGTTGTCCGATGCTGGCCAGAATCTCACCGTAGTCGTTGTAGATTTTGCCAACTAAAGGATGCTTAGGCCCATGCTTGGCTATGGCCATTGTTAAGGCTTTGCGAATGGCTTCTAACGCAGCACCAGGGGCGTGCTGCTGCCGATAAACAGCCGCTTGGGTTCGAAAAGTGTAGGCATTTTGTAGGTGATTCCGGAATAAAATCCGCAAAAAATACTGGGCAGAATCAACCGCCTGCATTTTGACATAGCACGAGGCCAGTGTATTGAGACAAGGAGGAAGTTTGGTAGGCAATGCATACTTTTGAGAAAGCTGCCAACTGCGGCGTAAGAAACCAACGGCTGTTGAATACGCCTCCTTTTCAAAAAAATAAAGACCGATGTTATTGTAAATATCAATCAGATTGACGTGATTTTTGTCTTGCTTCCAATAAATCAGTTGGGCTTGCCGGTAATATTCATACGCCTTGTCCCATTCCCCTTTTTCATCGTACAGCACGCCTATTATATTATATTCATTGGCCAGCGCTACGGAGTCCTTACTAGGATGCGCTAGTTCGAGATTTAGGGCGATCAGCGCATTTTGCAGACCTTTCTCATACTCACCGGTTTGCTGATACAACGCTCCATAGAGTTGAAAAATAGTGGCAAAGTTATCGTCGGTAGGCGCAAGTTTCTGCTTAGCAAGCCTATATGCTTGATGCAAGTAGGTCTCCATAGCGCCAAACCGGCTTTGGAAAAAACTACAGGCAGCCAGCCCTTCCAGGCAAGCTACGGACTGCCGGTCGTTGTGCAGGGACAAGAACAGTTCTTTGGCATAGGTCAAGTAATAGGTAGCGCTATCGGATTGGCGCAGAAAGAAAAAGCCATCGCCTTTCAGTTTAAAGGCCTCAGCCACTTGCGGGCTCCTTTTGGGGAGGTATTGCTGAGAATACCATACGGCTGTAGAAGCCGCCTCTAATCCAGGTTGCAGCTTGTCTCCATTATAATAACAATTGGCCAGTTGGGTATAGCAATAGACTACTTTTTCCCAATTCTTTTGAGACTTAAAATTCGGGAGGGCTTGTTGGAAATAAACAATAGCCTTCGTAAAGTTCTCTTTTGCGAAGGCTGTTTCAGCTTTTGAAAAAGGTGTATCCTGCTGGGGGAACTGAGGAGAACTTAGCGGTTCTGCGAAGGATAGATGTACAAACTGCAGAATCAAGCCCGTAAGAATGATAACTCTCTTCACAAGATTTACGGATGAAATGCGATTTAATACATAGTGAGGAGGCATGAATAGCATTTGGCAAATGATTATTTACCAGAATTAAGCGCTTAGCGGTATCAGATTTTGCATAGCCAGTTTTCAAATAAGCTGGCTATGCACTTTATTTAGCTATTTTGGCAGGCAAATTTGAATTCATCGGACCCGTACTGGGCAGGGTAAAAAGACAAGGCATAAAAGGGTACGCCATTTTCGAGCTCAAGGTATAAGTCATAATAATCCTCTTGATGCGAATAACTTAATTTCAACTCCCCTTTGGCCGGAATGTTTATTGGATTTCCATTGGAGTTAAGCAAGAGGTACATGTGTTTTACCTTACTCACCTTAGTCGTAAAATTGCACACAATCGTTTGTTCAGCCAAAGCACTTACCTTAGGCGTCTCCGTATCGGTTCCTCCTTTAGAAACTGAAACTGTGTAACGGCCATTAGTAATTTCATCAGGAATGGATGGTGCAGATTGAGAGTGGTTCATAGAGTTGGGGGTTAAAAATTTCATCAAAGCTAGCAAAAACTTGTAGAGTAAATAAAAAATATTGATTTAGTAATAGATTTAGCAAGTAGACCTGCCATAGCATTTATCAGGAAAGTATCGCTGGACTTTCTATATTTAGAGCAGAATAAGAGTATTATAATTGACAAGCCTATAAAATAGCCTATTTTATTCTGCCTAAGCCTGATGCGAGATGAAAGTAAAAAAAGAATACCTCGATAATGAGTTTTTAGTAGATATACAGTCTTTGAAAGAAGAAGACAATAACCGCGCTTTTACTTTCCTCTACCGAAAGTACTTCCAGCCATTTTTGTATTTTGTCCGCAGTAATCAAGGATTGGAAGAGGAGGCAAAAGACATTTTTCAGGAAGGGATCATCATTTTTTATAAAAAAGCAAAACAGCCAACGATACCTATTGAGTATCCGTTTACTTTCTTTTTTTCTATTTGTAAAAATCTTTGGATGGAAAAAGCTAGGCAAAAAACTAACCGTGAAAGAATACTTAAGGAAATTACGAACTTAAATGATTACCACGACGATCTTGACGCAACTCTAGAAGAAGACAAGAACAAAATGGTGCTGGTACTGCTTGAAAAGCTTGGCAAGGGCTGTCAGGAAATATTGCTCAGCTTTTATTACGAAAAAAGAAATATGAAAGAGATTGCCGAAAGAATGGGTCTGGCCAGTGAAGCTGTAGCAAAAAACAAAAAAATGAACTGCATGAATAAGTTGAAGGATGTCATCCTTACCAATAGAAATTATCTGGATGTGCTAAAGTAAAAGGAGTAAATGTATGGAAATCACGGAAGAGCTACAGGATAAAATTGATAGATATGTCTTAGAGCAAATGGATGTTGACGAACGAGCAGCGTTTGATGCGCTCATGAGCCAACAGCAAGAACTCTATCGCGAAGTTGCGCTGCAGCAGGAATTAATCGGAACGTTGGAGAGAGCAGGCGATTATAAGCTGAAACTAAAGCTGGATAAAGTGTATGATGAAGTAATGGAACCGAAAAAATCGGTAAAGCCCCTGCATAAGCTATCCGTATCGTGGAAGATTTGGGCAGTGGCGGCTTCTTTTTTATTGGTGCTTACCTTTATACTCTTGCGCTTGAACAACACCCCGGTAGACAATCAACAGTTATTTACCCAGTATTACCATCCGGAAAAATATATTGCCGTTCGTAGTGCCACCACAGAAGCAAACAAGGCAGGTGATTATTTTAATAACGGCGCCTATGCAAAAGCCCTTGATATATTCAACTCAAGGATAAGGACGAATCCTAATTCATATTATGACCTCTTGTATGCTGGGGTTTGTTATCTTGAACTTGGAAAGTATTCGTTGGCTGAAAAGAATTTTCAACGCGTAATCCGCGAAAGCGATCTTTTACGCGATAGAGGACAATGGTACTTAGCCTTAGTTTATTTAAAAAGCAATCAGCTTGAGCGTTGCAAAATAAGCCTACAATCGATTATAGCTAATCCAACTGTGGGCACCTATAGGAAATTGGCCGAAGATCTTTCAGCTAAACTATAACCAATACGGCCCATCAAATCAACCCTTTAACCTTCGCCTTGCTTCCCTACTTCATCCATTTGCCACTATTGGCAGCGCTAAGTTTTCTTCTTTACCAACAGTCTGCTGATGCTCCCTTGAAGCGCTTTTTCTTCGCTGGCCTGGCCGCCAAACTGCTGGCAGGAATAGCCTTGGGCTTGCTTTATACCCACTACTACACCTACGGCGGCGATACGTTTGCCTTCTTCCGGGATGCCCGTTTGCTGGCTACACTAGGGCGCAGCTCGTCCCTTAGCTACATACACCTGCTTTTGTTTAATCAATTCCCCGACGCTAGCTTACCTCTAGCGCTGACGTACGAACAGAAAATGCCATCTTTCTTTTTGATCAAGCTACTGAGTATCATCAATCTGGCTACTTACGATAATTATTGGCTGGCAAGTTTATATTTTTCGCTATTTAGTTTTTGCGGAATGTGGAAGCTATCCAATGCGCTGGTGCGGATATTTCCTGCCCATGCCAATGCCGCAGCCCTAGCCTTCCTGTTTTTCCCCTCGGTCGTGTTTTGGAGTGCAGGTGTTATCAAGGAAAGCCTGGTGATGGGAGCGATTGGGCTGGTATCAGCCGCCTGGTTGCCGTATGCCTTTGGGCAGAAGCCAAGGCTAACCCGCTATTTGCTGGGGGAAACCTTTTTTTCTTTCCTGCTGCTGTTGGTATTGTGGAAGCTTAAATACCATTACTTTGCCGTATATGTGTCCTGCATCTTTGCCTTCGGCTTATCCATGCTGGTGAATAAAAAGTGGAGATTAGAAAGCCGTTGGGCTATGGCAGCGCTGTTGCTCCTTTCGTTCGTGGGGTTGATATCCCTAGCTTCCACGCTCAATTACAACCTGTATTGGTATAATTTTTTAGAGGCTTTGACAACAAACCACGATATACTATACGCCAAGTCTTTGTCAGCCAACCGCATTGAGTTTCATGACCTCCAACCTACTGTGCTGAGTCTGATGCAGAATTTGCCTTTGGCGCTGCTATCGGGCTTATTCCGGCCTTTTGCTTGGGAATGGAATAATATTGCACAACTGCTGTCTGGTCTCGAAAATTTATTGCTGCTGTTACTGGCATTCCTGGCACTATTCTACCGCAGGAAAAAAAGCGTTGAGCCTTTGTCTACCACGGCTTTTCTGCTGGCGCTTACTACCTGGCTATACATTCTTTTGCTGGCCGCAGTACTGGCTTATTCCACACCCAATTTCGGAACGCTGGTCAGATACAAAGTAGCTTTCCTGCCCTTCCTGGTCTATATGTTAGCTATTTGCATTCCATTTCCTTCCTATATTTGCCGCAAACCTCTTTACTAGCTTTGAAACAAATAACTACAAACCAACCTACCCATATCACTGTCGTTGGGGGAGGCAGTTGGGCTACCGCCCTCATTAAAATTCTATCGGAAGGCGACGTAAAAATCAAATGGTGGTTACGCAATAAAGCTGATATTGAGTTTATCCGAAAGTATCACCACAACCCCCATTACCTGAGCGATGTGCAGATTAACCCGCGCAAAGTGAAGGTTTGCCCCAGCATTATAGAGGCCGTAGACAAGACGGAATACATCATTCTGGCAGTGCCAGCGGCATTTATTCGCGAACCTTTGACCAACCTTTCGTCTGCCCATTTTAAAGGAAAGACGGTTGTCTCTACTATCAAGGGAATGATTCCGGGCGAGAATATGCTGGTAACCGATTGGGTAGAACGGATTTTTGGCGTGAGTCAGCAGCAGATTTGCGTCATTGGCGGCCCTTGCCACGCCGAAGAAGTAGCCCTAGAAAAGCATTCGTACCTCACCATCGCATCCGATAGCCTACAATGCGCGACTAATTTTGCCAAATTGATGACTTGCCGCTACGTACAGGCGTCACCCCTCCACGACCTGTACGGAGTAGAATACTGTGCAGTCATGAAAAACATCATTGCTGTCGCTTGTGGCATTGCACACGGATTGGGCTATGGCGATAATTTCCAGGCGGTATTGGTATCCAATGCCATGCAGGAAATGCAACGCTTCCTCGAAATCATTTACCCGCATTATCGCGACATCAGCAGCACCGCCTATCTGGGCGACTTACTGGTGACGGCTTACTCACAATTTAGCCGCAACCGCACGTTTGGCAGTATGATTGGCCGGGGCTATAGCGTCAAATCGGCTCAGGTAGAAATGGATATGATTGCAGAAGGCTATTATGCCGTGAAAAGCATTCACGAAATCAACCAGAAGTTCCAGATACATATGCCCATCATTGAAACCGTATATAATATTCTCTACGAAAAGAAGTCGCCAGCCACTGAAATAAGCTTACTGAAGGGATATTTGAAGTAGATTTATTGAATGAGGTCGGCAGCGTTTGAAACGCTGCCGACCTTGCGTGGATGATAGACGGAGGAGTGGATACATGAACGAATTTGGCCATGCAAGATAACTCGGCTCTCACCGCCGTCGACCTGATTTATGGTTACAGTAATGGAATTTTCCCGATGGCCGACAGCGAGGAAGGCGAAGTATATTGGTATGCGCCCGACCCTCGCGCCATCATCCCGATTGACACCTACCAACCTTCCCGCTCTCTACGCCCCGTCCTGAATCAATGCGTATTCGAAGTTCGGGTAAATACGGCATTTGAACATGTGATGCGGGCTTGCGCTACTCCCCGCAGCGACGACGACAGCACCTGGATTTCGCAAGACATCATCTCGGCCTATACTGAACTGCACCGGCTGGGACATGCGCACAGTGTAGAAACGTATTACGAAGGCCAGTTGGTGGGAGGCCTGTATGGCGTTTCGCTGGGCGCGGCGTTCTTTGGCGAATCGATGTTTCATCACCAGCCCAATGCCTCCAAAGTAGCCTTTCACCACCTCATCCAGATTTTACGCACCCACGGCTTCGAACTGCTCGATACCCAGTTTATCAACGATAATGTGCGCCGGTTCGGAGCCATCGAGATTTCCCGTGATGATTATATGCAATTATTAAAAAAAGCCCTAACCAAACAAGCGCTCTTCCCAGTAGATTATAGGGCGTAGAGCTAATAGCTTTCAGCTGTCAGCCTGGTCCCAGCCTCAACCTCAACCTGGTCTTAGCGTCCGCTAAGACCCCTACATTATTGAGCGTCCGCTCAAATAACCACTAACCAATCATACCCAAGCATAGGATAGTTGATTTGATATTTACCGGGTACATTCAAGCGGACGCTTGGCTGATGTCTGGGTCTTAGCGGACGCTAAGACCGGGCAGAGTCGAGCTTAGACGACGGTCAATGCTATATGCATTGTTGTAGTCGCGTTTATTTTATAAATATTATTAATTCTCCTTCGCATTTCATTCCCCACTCTTGAGCTTCTTTATGTAAGTCCATATACCAGTAGTTTCGTTCCTTTTGGAATCCGCGTCCAATCATAACATAGTCTACTGCGATATATGGAATGATTACGAATTTCATTATTCTAATTGGCTACAATTTATTTATTGCCGCACCAAGTACACATATGTTTGATTTAAGCACCACGCTTCTCAACCCCCAAAATTGGTAAAACACAATCAATTCTCGCTTTGTCCGCTGC
>JAZKGK010000030.1:1691-17891 GCA_040385915.1 Bacteroidota bacterium | reverse complement strand
CGCCAGCAATTGTTGGAAGCCATTGACGCCTGTGCTGAAAACCAGCGCCAGTACAAACCGCTACCCCAGGAATGGTCAATGGTGCAGGTCGTAACACACCTGGCTACTACAGAACAGAAAATCCTGTTGTATATGCAGGACAAAATAGACAAACAAGCCGCTTTGAAAACCGCCGGGTTCGCCGCCTGGGCCCGTACCATAGTGGTAAAATATGCATTGCGCTACAAAAAGAAGATTAAAGCGCCAGCGGTAATAACTACACCCACAGCCGATGTTAGCTATGAGACAGTAAAACAAGACTGGGAACAAGACCGCCAGCGGCTCAGTCAATTCCTGGAAAAACTGCCGGAAGCGGCAAAAGACAAGGAAATATTCCGACATCCCATCGTCGGCATGATGAACATTTATCACACGCTGGCGTTTATGCGCGAACACGTGCTGCACCATATAGCGCAGGTAAAGCGCCTGGAAACAGCGTCGAAAAAATAAATCCCCGCTAGTAAGAAAACGTTGAGCAATCCTTTCCGAAAAATGCAACTGGCTCTGTTGCATGGCTGATTACTATGCCCTTCGCCAAAATATAGGCACCTAATCCATTTTCTGACCGCAATACCTTACCTTTGCTCGTGGACAAAACAACCAAGGATTGAAACAGGCAGATATGGCAAAGCAGAAACCTTTGATTTTAGTTTCCAACGACGATGGCATTACATCAAGGGGAATTCGGGCGCTGGTAGAGGTAATGAATGAACTGGGCGAAGTAGTGGTAGTAGCCCCCAACAGCCCTCAATCTGGCATGGGCCATGCCATTACGATAGGCAATACACTACGGCTCGACAGTTCTATTGCCTTCGATGGCATAGCCGCTTACGAATGTTCGGGCACCCCTGCTGACTGCGTAAAATTAGCCAAGCACCACGTATTGAAAGACCGCAAGCCAGACTTAGTGGTAAGTGGCATCAACCATGGAAGCAATTCCTCCGTTAGTGTGCTATATTCCGGTACTATGTCGGCAGCCATTGAAGGAGCGATTGAAGGACTTCCGTCCATTGGTTTTTCCCTCTGTGATTATTCGCTGGAAGCTGATTTTTCGCATACCAAAGCGTATATCAAGAAAATTGCGGCCCAGGTACTGGCGCAAGGCTTGCCTAAAGGAGTAGCCTTGAACGTAAATTTTCCGGCGAAAGCATCGGGTGAAATCAAAGGCATTAAAATTTGCCGACAAGCCAATGCTTCGTGGCAAGAGGAGTTTGATATGCGCAAAGACCCTACCGGAAGGCACTATTTCTGGATGTCGGGTAGCTTTGTCAATTATGATAAGGGAGAAGATACGGATGAGTGGGCTTTAGCCAATAATTATATTTCCATTGTCCCTTGTCTTTTCGACCTCACGGCCTATCACGCCCTGACAACCTTAAATGAATGGGCGCTTGAATAATAGCCAGCAGCATTCATCAACGCATCTAATCACAAACGCATCTACTAAAAATGGCAATATTAGGTTCTTTGTTAAAAAGAGGGATTAAGCTTCGGAAGATGGTGGAGCAGGAACGGCATACTCCTTTCAATTTACAGAACAAGGAATTGAGTAAGCTGCTCACGAAAGCGCAGTTTACAGAGTTTGGCCGGAATTTCGATTTTGAATATATTTTACGCTCTACTGGTCGGTTTAATCCGGAAGGTGATTTATACCAGAAATTTCGCCAAAGCGTACCCGTTTATAACTACAACAAGATTTATAAAGACTGGTGGCATCGGACTTTAGCCGGAGAAGACGATGTCTGTTGGCCAGGAAAAACCAGGTACTTCGCCCTCAGTTCGGGCACGTCGGAAGCCGCTACCAAGCATATACCCATTACCCGCGATATGGTAAGGGCCATTCGTAAAACCAGCACCCGGCAAATCCTTTCCCTCTCCAACTACCCTGACCTTCCCAGTAAGCTTTATCAAAAAGGCATCCTGATGCTGGGAGGAAGCACTCACCTCAATTTCAACGGCACTTATTTCGAAGGCGATTTGAGCGGAATCAGCGCCAGCAAACTGCCTTTTTGGTTCCAGCATTTTTATAAGCCAGGCCGAAAAATTGCTAAAAACCCCGATTGGAACAGTAAGCTGGACGAAATTGCCCGCAAAGCCCCTAGCTGGGACATCGGCGTGATTGTGGGCGTTCCTGCCTGGATTCAGCTCCTGATGGAACGGATTATTGACTACTATAAGGTAGAAACCATCCACGATATTTGGCCCAACCTGATGGTATATACCCACGGTGGCGTTGCCTTCGACCCTTACCGTCAAGGGTTTGAGAAACTCCTGGCTCATCCCATTACTTATATTGAAACCTATCTGGCCTCCGAAGGCTTTATCGCGTTTCAGGCTATTCCCAATCAGCGCTCGATGCGGCTGGTACTCAACAATGGGATCTTTTTCGAGTTTATCCCTTTTACTTCTGAGAATTTCGATTCGGAAGGCGAAGTGGCTGACAACCCACAGACGCTGATGATTGACGAAGTAGAAGAGGGAAAAGACTATGCACTGCTGCTTTCTACCTGTGCGGGCGCTTGGCGTTACCTCATCGGCGATGTGATTCGCTTTGTATCGAAAGCCAATAGTGAAATCATTATTACGGGCCGTACCAAGCACTTCCTAAGCTTGTGTGGCGAGCATTTGTCGGTAGACAATATGAACAAGGCTATAGAGCTGGTAGCCAAAGAACTGAACATTACCATCCGCGAGTTTACGGTAGCGGGCATTCCCTACGAAAGCATGTTTGCCCATCAGTGGTACATTGGCACCGACGACGAAGTAGATTCCTGCCTGTTCCGCAACAAACTCGATGAGAAGCTAAAGGAACTTAACGATGACTACCGAGTAGAGCGCATTGCAGCCTTGAAAGAAGTAATGGTCAGAATATTGCCCTCCGATGCTTTTTACAAATGGATGAAGATGAAGGGAAAAGAAGGCGGCCAAAACAAATTTCCCCGCGTATTGAAAAAAGCGCAATACGAAGAATGGGAAAACTTCGTAAGCGCAGAGATGGTATAAGTGCATGGATGAGGAAGTGAGTTCATAAGAATGATGTATGCTAAGAAATAATAGGAAGCATGTTTAATGATACAGTAGATTTAAGACAACCGAGCACTTACAGTCAGATTGAAGACGAAACCCGTAGTCTTAACTTTTCCATGGCGTCTGACTTACAAACGGGTTCTTTTCTACGAACATTAGCAGCCACTAAGGCCAAGGCAAAATTGCTGGAATTGGGCACTGGCACCGGCCTCTCTACTGCCTGGATATTAGAAGGAATGGATGCGGAATCCACCTTGGTCTCCATTGATAATGAAGCTGATTTTCAAAGAGTAGCGGAAAAGCACCTCGGTCACGATTCGCGCTTGAGCCTGATTTGTGGCGATGGAAAGAAGTATGTAAAAACATTTGAAAGAGACCAACACAAGTTCGATTTCATCTTTGCCGATGCCTGGCCTGGCAAATACGATGTTCTTCAGGAAACGCTGTCGCTGTTGAATAAGGGAGGAATATATGTGATTGATGATATGCTGCCACAACCCAATTGGCCCAATGAACACCAAGAAAATGCAGATCAATTAGTAGCTTACCTTGAATCAAGAAACGACCTGACCGTAACCAAGTTCAACTGGTCGACAGGTATTCTGCTGGCCGTAAAAAAGTAGTGGCTTTACTCTTTCATTTTTTCTTTGTCGGCAAAAAATACGTATCGCAATACCTGTTGAGCGCCCGCACTTCCTGCTTGCATAGCTCCGTCAAAAAGGTGGGCGATTGGCCGTTTTGCAACTGGGCTATGGTTTTCTTCAAATCCAGGAAACGTAGCTCTTTGCTTTTGCGGGCATCTTTGGTTCCCCAATTATAAATGGGCAGCGCCTCTATCCCAGTCACTTGCGTATGCATTCGGTTATCCAACTTCCCTTTTTCAATCGTCAGCTTTAGCATTACCGGCATGCGGTCCCACACGAAGATATCGTAAGCCACAAAATCGGCCAGGGAATAAATAGCAAAACCCAGTTTGTTTACGCCTGTGAACGGGTCTTTAAATGCGTGTTTCTCCATGGGCTGCGCTACGTGCGGATGCCCACCCAGAATAATATCAGCGCCCGTCTGCTCGAATATGCGGTGAAACAAGTCTATCGTATGCGCCATGGGATAGGGCTGGTAGGCAAAGCCCGCATGCAACGAAACTACAATCAGGTCGGCTCCACGCTGACGGGCATTAACAGCGTCTTGCACCATCACCTCAATGGCGCAATCGGCCTGGTTTAGGCGGAGGTGGTTTACCATCCATTCCTTGCCAACAGGCGGCAGCAGTTGATTGAGAGAATAGGTATAGGCCAAAAAAGCCACCCGAATACCCTGTCGCTCGATAATAGGAAATTGTTCACGCTCTTGCGGACTACGCGCCGTTCCGGTAAAAGCCACTCCCCTACTTTCCAGGAAATCAGCCGTACGATACAGCCCTTGCTCGCCCATATCGAGGCTATGGTTATTGGCGGTGGAAACTACGTCATAGCCCCTGAATAGGGGTTTACCAGCCAACTGACGACCATTAGGCGAGCCACTGAAAATGTCGAACATCTCGGCTGAGCCGTTGAAGAGCATGTCGCTAAGCATCACCTCGGGCACCAGCGAAGGTGGATTTTGCACATCAATTGGCGTCTCCAGGTTAGCAAAAACAATATCTGAGGAGAAGAAAAAGTTGCCCGTCTCGTCCCATAAGTGTTGCGTAGTTTCTGGCCTTATCCATTCATAAGGCATCAAGTCGCCGCCTGCACTCAGGGTAATCCGGCTTTCGGGCTCAAAACCCAGCGGAGGCGAAAAGTCTAACTCCTGCTGAGCAAAATGCCCCACAATAGCGGCATCCGTTTGCAAAGGCGGCTGGTAATAGTATTTGTAGCCCAGGTAAATAATCTCCTCTTGGGTCATATAGCGGGGATTTTCCTCCATATAGGTCGGCGGCGTCTGCCAGGATTTTCCTTTCCGCCAAGCGACTATGCTATACAAAAACCGAAGCAACAGCACCAGCAAGCGCCCCTTGAAGGTAATAGGAAGCACCGGAGGGAAATGGGATGGGTTAGACAAATTCATTATTATTTCACTACTGTCCAGATGAGGCGCAGGCCAAAGAATACAAAAGCGGAGCCTGCCACTTTGTTCACATAGGATAAAATCTGCGGGGTAAAATAATGCTTCAAGCGGTCAGCAAACACCGCAATACCCACTTCAGTAAGGAAAATAGCGGTCAGACAACCGACAAAGTAGGTAGAAATTTGTGTATTATTATATTGGAGGTTGGTATGGAGATTAGCAGTAACTGCCACCCAGATAAAAAAATTGGCTGGATTAACGATATTTAAGAGAAAGCCTTTGGAAAAAAAATAAACCAGATTGCCCAGCTTAGACTTTGGATACACGATTTTTGGATTGTGCCTGAACAGCGTTATTAAACCTAAGGTGAGTAATAGCAATCCACCCACAATGCTCATATATACGTCAAAATGAGCAATGGGAGGCAGTAACCGGGTACCAAAGATAGAGAGCGTAATCAGGATAGCATCGGAAGTAATTACGCCCAACGCAATGAGTATGCCTCCTTTATACCCGTTGTCAATACTAATTTGGATGAGGGCAAAAAAGACTGTTCCAAGCATAAGGCTTAAAGCCAGCCCTGTTCCCAAACCGTATACAAAAGCCATGAGGTGCATTTTATTTGGAACAAAACTAGAAAGATTTTCCCTATTTCCTCAAATCCATTCCTTCCGCTAGCTAAGTAAAGCAACCGCCCAAGTGCGGCTCCTGCCTGAAATACAATTAAATTATTGAAAATACTCAGACAAAAAAAAGGCGGCTATCACCAGCCGCCTTCATATTTTTCCATTACTCCGTTATAAACCAGCTCTTTCACCCGCCTGATTAGCGGCATCCTGAGCCACCTCATCCACGGTTTGCTTTACGGTAGAGCTAGCGGCCTCAGCCAGTTTACTAGCTTTTCCTCCCCACTGATCCCAAAGGGCAGTAGCACCCTCCACTAGTTTCCGGCGGCTTTCCTGACCCGTAGAAGGCGCCAATAAGATTCCAGCAGCAGCCCCAGCAGCGGCACCTAACAGTATGGTTGTGAGCGATAATCCGCCACCACTTCCCCGACCAGTATAGTCCGATTCAGAAAATCCGCTGGCCCGTACTGCCTTGCGGTTAACCAGGCTTTCGGCCAGTAGGGTTAGTCTTTTATCTGTAGCACGCTCTTCTTCCAGCGACGCTTTCAATAGCTTAGCCGATTCTTTATCGCCGAGCAGTTTGGCGTAGGCCAGAATAGTGCCATAACTAGCTATTTCATAGTGTTCAATCTTCTGGGCAGCCGATATGAGGGCGGCATCCAGTACATCAGCATCGCCCTTGGCATCGATAATTTCCTGGCCTTCAGCAGCCAACCCGATCATTGGTTTAGATGTCTCCTCTCTCGGCTGCACACCCAGCGATTGAAATATCTGTTCCAGCCGCTTTACTTGATTTTTAGTTTCTGACAAGTGCTTTTCAAAACCACTTTTCAGCTTGGAATTAGAAGCGGAACGAGCCAGTTTGGGTAATGAAGCTACAATCTGTTTTTCGGTATTATAAATGTCCTGCAATTGTGAAACATACAAGTTTCTGAGTGTTTCCAGTTTCATAGCGATAGTTTTAAAAGTGAATGATGTAGAGTACGGGTAAACGCAAAAAAGGATGTGGGTGGCTGGATTTTTCTCAAAAAAAGCTGGCAAGTTTTATTGTACAGTCATAATCCAAGTCTTATTCTCTATAATAGCTTACCTCTAGGCATTTAACCTAGGGCAGATTTGAACCTCGTGAAAAAATCAATAAAAAATCATTTTCAGACAAGTAAGACCAGAAGGGAGATTGGCCTATACAAATGTGACATATATTGATAAAATAAGATATCTATACGCTATTTATGAAAGAGCATAGAAAAACGCATTTGTTAAACGCGGCCATAAATTAGCAACCGTTTACCTATATACCATAGCTTTTTTCGATACAAAAGCGTCATTACTTAAAACAGAAAAGCAATCCTAGTGATTATCAAATTTTAAAAGCAACGCTACTGAGTGCGTATATACCAGGTTTGAGGCACCTATTTTTAACTCTTCTACTAAATTCTTACGTCCGCCAATAAACCCTATAATTCAAAAAATAATATCTTTTTTAAACACTATTTTTGGATATTAGTATTGCTATCCTACAAGAAAAGTACTTGCTGTATTACAAACCATAACACCCTGATATAACTTATATTAATTCACAATTAATTATAAATATTACCAAATAGCAATTATTTCATAAACAATATTATATTTTAATAATTACATTTTATCACAAACAGGGTTATTCACTATTAGCTACTTTAACTGACAGGAATGGTAGCTTTTTCACCTCTATACAAATTTAGTTTGTTGTATTTGGCTAACCCAACCAAGCTATGAGTAAAACATCTACCTACACTAACAGGAAGCAAATGCCTGTTTTGACAAACGTTCTTTTATTACTGATCTGTTTTGCCTTGCCCGCCTGGGTATGGGCACAAACGGGACCGGGAGGGGTCGGTAATGCTGCTGGCACCAGTGGACAGCCCATAAATAAGCTCTGGCTTCGAGCTGATAAAGCGTATCTGGACAATGGAACGACCCTGGCTACCAGCAATAACCAGCTAGTACAGTTTTGGGCCGATCAATCGCTGAATGGGAGTCATGCCAGCCAGGCTACGAATACGAAAAAACCCGTCTATCGGAATAACATTATCAATGGAATGCCTGCCCTGCGCTTTGATGGGGTGGCCAATGAGCTACTATTTGGCAGCTCATTGGATCGTTCCAACGCACTACCTTTGAACTTTTTTGCCGTAACGGCCAATACCACGAACCCCAGAGGCCTTTTTGACAGCCGACCTGGACTGGGCAATGTGTTCCGGTTTTTTAACGATGGCTCTAATAGTGCTGGTACGATCAGTGGAGTCGTAGGTAATAACATAGTAGAGTTTTGGAGCAACAATCCGTCGGTTAGTAATGTAGTGCTAGACCAAAATGGAGCGATCATTTCAGTGGTTGGCGACTTGTCGGTTAGTGCGCAAAGACAGCTTTCCGTTTTTCTGAATAGCACACAAGAGGGCGCGACAGCAACGGGCAATACCACTGCTGTGCAGTTTACTTCGGCCAGGTTGGGCTCCATTAATAGTGGTTCGGCAGCGTATTTCAACGGAGATATAGCGGAGGTCATCTATTATCCTTCTACACTCAATACGGCTCAACGCATCATTATAGAAAATTACCTGGGGGCTAGGTATGGCATCTCATTGACTAATTCAAATGATTATTATTCCAGCACTACTGCCTATAATGATGTAATTGGCATTGGCACTACGGATGGCACCTCTAAACATAGCAACAGTACTGGAGGCGCGTTATGGCTGACCGAAGTGGGAACTACCCTCAATGGCACCAACGAGTATGTTTTTGCCGGTCACGATGGAACTGTCCATAGCAGCACAGCCACCAACAAACTGCTCAATCTAAGCGTCATTTCTGCCCTCATTACTTCCCATTGGGCTAGGGAATACCGGATAGAAAAAACGGGTTCGGCAGATGTAAAATTAGGGTTTGACTACACCGCTGCTGGCCTTACGCGCATGTCTAATACGCCCAGCGATTATGTGTTGCTCTATCGTTCCGGAACGGGCAACTATAGCATCGTCTCTACTGCTGGCACAGACCTGAGTATACCTGACCAGGTTTCATTTACAGTAACCGATGCAAATCTGGCCAATGGCTATTATACGATTGGGCTAAAACAACAGTCGGCGGCCACCACACTATACACCTATAACGCCAATTGCGCTGGGGGCTGTGACTGGGCTACGGCTGCTAACTGGACTACAGATGCCTCAGGAAATCTTTCCCTGGGAGCCATCGTTCCGCGCTCCATTGATAATGTAGTGATCCTGACTGGCACAACCGCAAATGTGACCAACCAGGCAAAAGCAGTACTTACGGCTACGATCAATACTGGCGGCACCTTAGATTTAGGCACGACTAATCAACATAACTTCGGTACCTTGGCGGGCGCAGGAACGTTGCGCATGTCCGCATTAGCGGCTGGCACAGCGGTTTTTCCTACCACAACTACCAATACTTTTCTTACGACAGCGGGTAGTACAGTCGAATATTATGGTGCTACCAGTTATACGCTTCCTGCCACGCCGAATGCCTATCAGCATCTTATTTTTTCAGGCGGGGGCACCAAGACGGCGGCGGGAGTATTGACGGCGAATGGTAATTTCTCGGTAATGGCTTCGACGAGTATCAACACGGGCTTTGACCTCAACCTTTTCGGAAATTTTACGCAGAATGGCATTTCCTTTCTGGCCTCTAACGGCCGAACTACTTTTAACAGCGGAGGAAATCAAGCCATCAACGGTAGCGGATCAACTACTTTCTTTCACCTTACTATTGGCAATACGGCTAATACCGCCGTCACCCTCAGTCAAAATATAACCGTGGCAGGGACGGCCAATGGCACTAGCCTTACTGGCAATGATGCGGCTTTAGGAATTGGCAACGGAGCTAATGTATCTTTAACTGCCGGATCTAACACCGTCACTTTCAGTGGCAACGGAGGCACTTGGGTAAACGGCTCAGCGGGTGGTAATACGAGCTTCGTGCCAGGCACCGGAACCGTGGTTTTTGCGGGCAATACTATCCTGAATAACACCACCAATTTTAATCATATACAGATCAATTCCGGTGCGAGCGTTGCCTCCTCTCTTAATTCCAACTTATTTATTGCGGGCAACCTGACTAATAACGGTGGTACTTTCAATCAAACGAATGGCACTACTACCTTTAAGGGTGTTGCGCAGAACATTAGCGGCACAGGTACGCCTACTACTACATTCAATTCCTTGATTATTAACAGTGGCAGCACTACCTCGCTTACGTCTCATAACAGTAAAGTAGGCAGTGACCTTACTGTTTCTGGCACCCTTAACCTGAATACCTTTACGGCCAACCGCACCACAGCGGGCGGTACTTTGACGGTAAACGATCAGGGCTTGCTACGAATTGGCGGAACCGGCACTTTTCCTACCAATTATACCAACAATACCCTCAACGCTGTCTCAACGGTAGAATATTATGGGGCGGATCAAAGCGTGCGTGGACTGACGTACAGCAATTTAACCATAGCAGGCACGGGCACCAAAACAATAACCGGAGCAAGCGCAACAGTCAATAGCAACCTGGTAGTTTCGAGCAGCATTTTTGAACTGGCAGGCCAGAACCTCACGGTGACTGGCACTACGTCCATTTCAGGAACGGTGACTGATAAAAACGATGCAGGCACCAATACTTTTACCGGAAAAATGACGGTCAACACTGGCGGGAATGTAACGATCAGCAATGCATCTCCTTTTATTTTCCAGGGTGGACTTACCAATAACGGCACTTTTGACAAAGCTGGTGGCGGAGCCATTACCTTCAATACCAATACGCCCCAACTTATCGATGGCTCCTCTCCTATCAAACTGTTAGGAGCCATTACAGTAGCCAGCAATATTACGGTAAACAATCAAAATGCTGCGCTAACCATTAACAGTTTGTCGGTTAGTCAAAATGCCAAATGGAACAACATTTATGGATTGCCCACTTCCTACACTGGTTTTAGCCATGCGTTGGTACCCATCGGCAAATTTGATAACCTGGCTGCTTCTAATCATGTGGGAGCATCGATAGGCAGTACCACCGGCAATAACCTGAAATTGAGTTTGGCAGGCTCCGGTACGGCCTATGCAGTGAAGACGACCAGTTTTGCAGCCGCTTCTGCCATGGTTATCCAGTTTGACTTAAGTGCCACTTCGGCGGGAGCCACCACCAACGTTGCTTCTATCCTCATGGGCACTGGCTTGACCAATGATGCGACCGTTAATACGGCCACGGCGCGACTACAAGTGAATTTGGGCAGTGGTAGCAATGATTATACGCTTACGCATCCCGATGGAACGCCTACCAATAGTAGCAACTCCAATTCAACCCAAACTGTAACCTGGGTAATCAATACTTCGGGCAGTACGGTGAGTTATACCAAACCCGACCTAACGGGCCTCAATTCACTCGCTACTGGCAAAGCTGACGTATGGTTGGGCAATACGCTTTTTGCTGCCGGCTTAGCGGTTCAAACGCCTGCCCAAGCCATGACTCAAGTTAAGGTAGTGATGACAAGCGGATCAGGCTCCCTGGTGTTGAATAATATCCGCATCAACCCACTGGGAACCATCACTACTGGTACTGTTACGAGCCCCTATTGTATTACCGCCTTGACTGGCGTGGCCTTGAGCGTTCCTTTTACGACTGATGCCGCCATGACCGCCAATACGCACTTTAACACCAGCAACACTTTCACGGCTCAGCTGTCAAATGCCAGTGGAAGTTTTACCAACCCTATCAGCATAGGTTCCCTTACTACCACTGCCTTAAGCGGTATAATAGCGGCCACTATTCCATCCTTTACTGCATCGGGCACGGGCTATCGAATTCGGGTAGTGAGCAGCGCCCCCATTAGCACCGCAACCCCCAATACTAGTAATCTGTCCATTAATCTATTTTCGGCATCGCCTTATGCGGCGCAATCAATCGTGCCGGCTGGCGTAGGAAGCATGCTTACGGCTACGGGCGTGGGCGTTACTGGCTATCAATGGGGCTATTATACAATCTTAGGCGGCCCTATTACCAATCTAGTGGGTAAAACTTCGGCCACCTACACCCCGAATGGGCCAGACTTTCCGGGTGCAGGCACTTACTCGCTGATTTGCCAAATGACTACTGCGACTACTTGCGGTACCATGACGAGCAACGAAGTAGTGCTGTATATTAACTGTCCTCAACCGGCCAACTCCAACATAGTGCTCAATGGAAAATTCGACGATGCTAATTTCTTGGGAGGTACAACCAACTTTACTACTGAGTATAACTATGTAACCGGAACGAACTCGATGGTGCCGGAAGGCACCTTCACCATAGGAAATAATCCCCACGACTATCATGATAACTTCTGCAATTTGACCACGGATGCCATGCGTTCTCCAGGTTCGGGAGGAAATATGCTCATTGCCAATGCAGCCACCAGCGGTTCGAAGACAGTATGGCAGCAAACTATGCCGGTTACCATCAACACCGATTACGTGCTTACCTTCTATGCAGCCAGCCTGGCAGGAAGTGCCAATAGCCTCCAGTTTGGTATCTATGTAGGGTGTTTCCGAGCTGGGTCAGATATTTCCGTGCCCTTGGCAGTAGTCAATTGTGCTTGGAATAAATACTCCATACAGCTCAATAGCGGTACTTCTACTTCTCTGAATTTACAGATTCGGAACATCAGCGCTGCCGCTTCTGGTAATGATATTGCTATTGATGACATTGAATTCTACCCTTGTCAACAGGTATCATCACCGCCTTTCCCAGTCGCCAATGCTTACAGTTGGAAAGGATTTTCGTCCAATTGGTTTGACAAGGATAATTGGGGAACGGCTTGTGCCATACCCACCTGCGCCGATGATGTATTCATTCCCATTCAGCCATCCGGCAAGGTTTATCCGGCTATCAATGCCAATGGAGCCACAGCCAAGACGGTGACCATCAATACCGGCGCTTCCCTGACGATTAATCCTGGTTATAACCTAACCTTGTGCGGAGATATGCTTAACAGTGGCACATTGATCAATAGCACTACCTCTACCCTGACTTTTATTAGTAACAAAAACCCGCAACTATTGGTGGGCACCTTCACGGGCACTAACAAACTGGGCTATCTGGTAGTGAATAAAACCAGTGCTACCGATGTAGTTCAGTTGTCAAATTCTATAGAGATAGCAGGCAACCTCACCATTACTTCCGGCAATCTGGATGCTAACGGCCAAACCATGAAGATAGGCGGCCATATGACCAATGCGGGTGTTTTCTCCCCCAACAATGGCACAGTAGAATTTAACGGTACCGCTAACCAGCTATTTACCCAAACAGGTTCTGGTCAATTTTATAACCTGGTGGTCAATAATAGTACGGCTACCAATACCTTGACTTTTAACCCATCGGATACGCTGATAACGATTACCAACCAACTTACCTTAACCCGCGGCATAGCTACGCCAGGCATCAATAAAAAGATTTTTGTCTCGAATGATAATGCCAATGCAGTGACTGGTCATTCGGCCAGCAGTTACGTGAATGGAAGGCTTAAGCGGGCAGTCAATGGGCTGCAACTGTACGACTTCCCTGTGGGAGATGCGACCCGTTATGAGCTTATTCGTATGCAAATCACGTCCAATTTAGGGCCTGGCCTTACCAACGTAACGGGTCTCTTCAATGGAAGCAATCCATCGGCAGGTACAGGCTTAACGGGCTTAGATGGAGGGAGCAGCGATTACACCCTTTGCAATGGCGGCTACTGGGATTTAATACCCAATATCGCTGCCGCTACTGGCGCCCGTTACCGATTGGCCATTTTCCCGGTAAGTTTCTCGTGCGCTGGCCTCAGCCAAACCTTTGTCAAGCGTCCCAATGCCAGCACTGCCTGGACTTTCAACGGCAGTACCTTGGTCGATGCAAGCACCCGCGATGGATTCAGTAGTTTCTCAGAAATAGTCCCGGTCTCCAGCAATGTGGCTCTGCCGGTACGACTACTAAGTTTTGAAGGAAAAATCAAGGGAAGACAAATACAATTGAGCTGGAAAACGGCTTCGGAAGTAGATAACGCGCACTTTGAAGTGCAGCGCTCTTCCGATGCCAAATCTTTTGAAGCCATTGCCCGAGTACCCGGACACGGCACAACCAACGACCTCATGTCTTACCAAAGCCTGGATGATAAACCCCAGACAGGTTTCAATTATTACCGACTCAAACAGGTAGATATCAATGGCAAGTCTGTGTACAGCCATATTATTGCCGTCAATAATGAGCAAGAAGTCGTAGAATTATTCCCGAATCCAATCACGAAAGGCTCAAAGCTATACCTGCGTATCAGTACATTAAAAAACAAGCAATATGTAGTGCTGATTTACGATTTGCAAGGCCGGGAAATATCGAAGGAAACCATCAAGGTAGCCAAGGGAACCACCGATGTGCAGATCAGCCAGAACGCCTTACTCACTTCTGGAAATTATATCGTCCGGGTGTTGCACACCGAGCAAACGGAACTGCAAAATGCGTGGCTGTTCCGGCTCATGCTACATGAATAACTTAAGGTGCGGCGTTGGAGAGTTGAGGAGTTCAAAAATCACCATTGACCTCCACTCCCCAACACTTCACCCCCTCACCTTTTATAGCGTTCGCTTAGTCTTTCGGCGCAGCGTTCTCCATCAATGGCGGCTGATACGATGCCTCCAGCAAAGCCTGCGCCCTCACCACATGGAAAAAGCCGTGCCAGTGTCGGATGTTCCAGGGTTTCTTTGTCGCGCGGAATGCGGACGGGCGAGGACGTACGGCTTTCTACACCAATAATCTGGGCTTCATTGGTCAGATAACCACGCATTTTTTGGCCAAATAATTTGAAGCCTTCGCGTAAGCGGTGGGCAATCGGTTCAGGCAGCACCTCCGACATCTGTACCGATGCCAAGCCTGGCTGATAGGAAGTAGGCAATAAGTGGGTAGAAACCTTTTGGTTTACAAAATCAAGCATCAATTGCGCTGGAGCCACTTGCGTACCACCCGCCGCCGCACAAGCCTTCTGCTCCAATTCGCGCTGCATTTGCAAACCAGCCAACGGACCGTATTGCTGGTATGGCAGCCAATCTTCTTCGTTAATGGCCACGACCATGCCCGAATTGGCGTAATACGAATCGCGACGGGATGGCGACATGCCATTGACCACGATTTCGCCTGGTGCCGTGGCGGCTGGCACAATAAAACCGCCTGGACACATACAAAAGGAAAACACGCCCCGTTCCACGCCCTTGTATTTTACCTGACTCACTAAGCTGTAGGCCGCCGCCGGTAGGTAGTCGCCCCGTTCGGTGCGGTGGTATTGCAAACTATCTATCAGCGATTGCTGGTGTTCGATGCGTACGCCCATCGCAAACGGTTTTGCTTCTATGCAGACGTTGTGCCGGTGTAGTAATTCAAAAATATCGCGGGCCGAATGTCCCGTGGCGAGTATCACGCCGATGCCTTCGATGGTTTCTCCGCTTTGTGTAACGACTCCCTTCCATTCCCCTTGCCGAATAACCAGGTCAGTTACTTTGGTATTAAACAAAACCTGTCCGCCCGCCTCAATAATGGTTTCGCGGAGGGCTGCGACGATTTGCGGCAGTTTATTCGTGCCAATATGTGGATGGGCATCTACCAGAATATCTTCAGTAGCTCCGTGCGCAACCAGTATTTCCAGGATGCGCCGAATGTCGCCCCGCTTGCCAGAACGGGTGTAAAGCTTGCCGTCGGAATAAGTGCCTGCCCCACCTTCGCCAAAGCAATAATTAGAGTCAGGATTGACCACGTGGTCTTTGTTGATGGCAGCCAGATCGCGCCGCCGGCTTCGGACATCCTTGCCCCGTTCCAGCACAATGGGTTTAATGCCCAATTCTACCAAACGCAGGGCAGCAAACAATCCGGCAGGGCCAGCACCTACCACAACCGCTTGTGGCGCCTGACTTAGGTTGGGATACGCTTTCTGGTATTGAATAAGTGGTGGCGGGGTTTCATTCAGGTAGACTTCTACCCCCACATTCACCTTTATTTGGCGGGAACGGGCATCAATCGAACGGCGGCACTGACGAATGTGCAAAGGAGCCTCGTTGTCCAGTCGCAGGGCTTGTCGTATGTGTTGCTCAAATAAGGTTTCGTCGAAAGCTATTTCCGGCGGAAGCGTTAATTCTAAAGTCTTTATCATAGGATTCTGTAAGCCTATGCAGCTTTATCACTAGGAAACTGTATAACGATGTCCAAGTGCTTAAGTAATTGAGCTAACTGCTGAGTAAAATCTTCTTTCAAACGCGCATAGTTTTGAATAGAGTTCCCATCTGGATCAGCTTGGCCTTTATGAAAATCAATCGCTTTATTCGCTCTGTCAATCCGTTCCAGCGTAGTCAATATTTCTATCAAAAGAGGATTTTCAATGTTCATAACTAAGAAAGTTAATTAGTCGTGG
>JAZKGK010000030.1:0-1681 GCA_040385915.1 Bacteroidota bacterium | reverse complement strand
CCCCCCACGACTCTAATAGGCTTTTTAACAACCTAACTGCTAACTACTTAATTAGTCATTGCCATCAGTAAGTCAGCGCGGGTAATGATGTGGATCCGGTTAGCTTCGTCGCGCACGAGCAGGGCGTGGTTCTCGCGGTCGATGAGCGAGGAAAGCACATCCACTGTATTGTCGAGGCCTACAAATTTGAAAGGCTTATCCATTGCCTCTTTCACCGGCAGATCCTTGATTTCGGGCGTATCAATGAGCTTTGCCAGGATGTTGGTATCGGTAAGGCTACCGACAATATGATCGCCATCGGTAACGGGAATTTGAGAAATGCCTTCCCTGTTCAACAGCCGGACAGCATCACCTACCAACGTTTGCTGGTCTATGCTGACCAGTTTGCTCTTGCCATTTTTACCATGCACGATGTCTTTGGCAGTCGCAAAGTCGCGAGACTCCAGGAAGCCGTGGTCCTTCATCCAGGTGTCATTATAAATTTTGTTGAGGTAGCGAGTGCCGTGGTCAGGCAGAATAATCACCATCGTGTCGTCTTCTTTCAAGTGTTGGCGAGCATATTCCAGCGCTCCGAAAACTGCCGATCCGCAAGACCATCCCACAAACAAGCCTTCTTCCCGAGCCAAACGGCGCGTCATAACGGCAGCATCCTTATCCGTTACTTTCTCAAAGTAATCGATCAGGCTGAAGTCCACATTTTTTGGCAAAATGTCTTCTCCGATTCCTTCAGTCATATAAGGATAAACTTCATTTTCGTCGAAGACGCCCGTTTCTTTGTATTTTTTAAACACCGAACCGTAGGTATCGATACCGACCGTAGTCACTGCCGGATTTTGCTCTTTCAGGTATTTGGAAACACCGCACATGGTGCCGCCCGTGCCCACACCGCACACAAAATGCGTCACTTTCCCCTCTGTCTGCTGCCAAATTTCCGGCCCAGTCGATTCGTAGTGCGCCACCGTATTCGATAGATTATCGTACTGGTTGGGATAAAAAGAGTTAGGAATTTCGCTGTTGAGCCGCCGCGACACGGAATAATAAGAGCGCGGATCTTCGGGCGCTACATTGGTTGGACAAACGAACACTTCCGCGCCCATTGCCCTGAGGATATTGATTTTCTCCTGCGACTGCTTATCCGAAACCGTGAAGACACATTTATAACCCTTAGCAATGGCAGCCAGGGCCAATCCCATACCAGTATTGCCTGATGTACCTTCAATGATAGTACCACCGGGCTTGAGCAAACCGGCAGTTTCAGCATCTTCAATCATTTTCACCGCCATCCGGTCTTTCACCGAGTTACCGGGATTGAAGTATTCGACCTTGGCCAGGATGGTTCCTTTAATGCCTTTGGTCACTTTGTTGAGCCGAACCAGTGGCGTATTACCAATGGTTTCGATGATGGAATTATGGTACATGGTTAGATAGCTTTGAGGTACAAATGCGATATTTTATTGGCAAGCTTACTATTCAGACAGGCTGATTCCCAAGCCCTTTAACTACAAAGGAAGCCCTATTTTAGCCACCCGTCACAAAGGTAGCAACATTCCCTGGCACTGGAAAGTTGCGTTGGAAGTAAATGAAAACAGGTCAGTTTACGCTTGGAGCATTGACCGGAACAAGATTACTTGGACAAGATCACTTGGACAAGATCACTTGGACAAGTATAATCAATAAACTG
>JAZKGK010000029.1:0-33853 GCA_040385915.1 Bacteroidota bacterium | reverse complement strand
TATTTAGTAAAAAAAATCACATTCGCTGAACAAACCCAAAGTATTTTACAACTTTCTTCTGAATAAACAAAGAAAATTTCACGAGGTGAATTTCAGAAAATCATACTTTCCTTACAAGGTTTTAAAAAAATATAAGTAAGTGAAATGTTGTACTTTTCCATAAAAAATAAAATTTTGTTTGTACATATAAAACTTTGTTTATCAAGTATATACATATTGTATTATAAACTATTGAATTATGATTAAAAATAGTATATATTGACTAAAACTTCCCGTAAAAAAAACCTCTATAGTATACGCTATGCCAATCTTATTGTATACACTCACTTCACTCTTTACAACTGTTTTCCTTTACTTTGCCCAACATTTGGTCATTTGCCGTTTACCATCACTTTTAATAATCTTTATGCAATTACAAGAAATAATCGAAACCGCCTGGAATCACAGAGAAAGACTAGAACTACAAGAAACCTTGGATGCTATTGAATCAGTTATTGAGCAACTAGATAAGGGGCAGATAAGAGTAGCCAGTCCACAAGAAGATGGAAGCTGGGTAGTAAACGAGTGGATAAAAAAAGCAGTTATTTTATATTTTCCCACTCAAAAGATGGCCGTAACAGAATTATTTCCTTTTGAGTATCATGATAAAATTGCTTTAAAAAGAGAGTACAAATCCCTTGGCGTAAGAGTAGTGCCGCCGGCTGTAGCAAGATATGGTTCTTATTTAGCCAAAGGAGTTATTCTGATGCCTTCTTATGTAAATATAGGGGCACGCGTAGATGAAGGCACCATGGTAGATACCTGGGCAACGGTAGGCAGTTGTGCACAAATTGGGAAAAATGTTCACCTGAGTGGGGGAGTAGGAATTGGCGGAGTATTGGAACCCGTACAAGCAGCACCAGTAATTATTGAAGATGGCGCCTTTATCGGTTCCAGATGTATCCTAGTAGAAGGAATTAGAATAGGGAAAGAAGCCGTACTAGGATCAAATGTTTGTATTACTGGCAGCTCGAAAATCATTGATGTGACTGGTGAACAGCCGATAGAATACAAAGGATATGTACCTGAACGCTCTGTTGTAATTCCCGGTAGCTATACCAAGAAATTTCCGGCTGGTGAATTCCAGGTTCCTTGTGCACTTATTATTGGCAAAAGAAAACCCAGTACTGATTTAAAAACCTCGCTTAACCAAGCACTCAGAGATAATGATGTAGCCGTTTAGTTTATACCAATAGCAAGGTCGGAAGCATACCCAACACTTCCGACCTATCCAAACGTATCTCTTCTATTTTCTAAATCTTTCGGCCAGTATCAAATCTTTATTTGAAGTCTTTCCCCAGGAGTAAAACCCAGTTCCTGATTTCACTCCTTTATGGCCTGCTTGAACCATATTAACAAGCAAAGGACAAGGGGCATATTTAGGGTTACCAAATCCATCGTATAATACGTTCAAAATAGATAGGCAAACATCTAAGCCAATAAAATCAGCTAATTGTAGCGGCCCCATGGGGTGCGCCATACCTAGCTTCATTACTGTATCTATTTCTTCTACGCCTGCGACTCCTTCATATAAAGTATAAATAGCTTCATTTATCATCGGCATCAATATACGGTTAGCTACGAAACCGGGATAATCATTTACCTCCATTGGTACCTTACCCAAGCTTTGGGAAATAGTTATCACCTCTTGTACTACTGCATCGCTGGTAGCATACCCACGAATAACTTCAACAAGCTTCATCACTGGCACGGGATTCATAAAATGCATACCAATCACTTTCTTAGGAAACTTGGTGACTGAGGCAATTTTAGTGATTGAAATGGAGGAAGTATTAGAAGCAAGTATTGTATCGGGCTGACAATATTGAGCTAACTGCCGGAAAATATTTAATTTAATTTCCACATTTTCTGTTGCCGCTTCTATTACTAAACCAGCCTCGTTCACGCCATTGGCTACCTGAGTATGAGTAGTAATATTAGCAAGGGTAGATAGCTTGTCCGCTTCAGTAATGGTTCCTTTATTTATTTGACGATCTAAATTCAAAGTGATTGTTTGTACTGCTTTCTCAAGTGCGTCTGGAGCTAGGTCAATCAAAGAAACCTGATATCCATGTTGAGCAAAAGTATGAGCAATACCATTTCCCATCGTTCCCGAACCAATAACTGCAATTTTTTTCATGAGTTTTTTGACAATTTAATTTTGTAACTTAAGTAAAACCTTTTACCTTGTTGATAAATGTATACAAGGTACCGGTCGACAAAGTATCGCAAACATATTTGCCGCCAATAATAACCTTTGTAACTGATATTATGGTAAAGCCCAGTGAAAAATCAGTCTTCCAATATTTACGTATCTTTATTGAATTAATTATCCGACTACAAGTATTACAAGCCATTGTAATACAGTCTAAAAGATTGGTTATGATTCAATTAGGTAAGTTAAATCAACTAGAAGTACTTAAAGAAGTTGATTTTGGTATGTATTTAGATGGAGGAGAAGATGAAATTCTTTTGCCTCAAAAATATATCCCTGAAAAAACTCAGGTAGGAGATTTGCTTTCAGTATTTATCTACCGAGACTCGGAAGACCGATTAATAGCCACCACCCAGCAGCCCTTGGCGTACGTGGGTGATTTGGCCTATTTAAAGGTAGTGGATACCAATCAATACGGCGTCTTTCTTGATTGGGGACTACTAAAAGACTTGTTTGTGCCTTTCTCGGAGCAAAACAAGAAGATGGTTGTGGGAAATTATTATGTCGTAAAAGTTATCATTGATGAGCAAACGGATCGAATTATAGCCAGTGCTCGTATTGAACGCTTTTTGAAATACATTCCCGAAGGATTGGTAGAGAACCAGGCTGTTGAACTTCTTCCCTTTGAATATACTGATCTCGGGGTTAAAACGGTGATCAATGGAGAATTTCTGGGCGTGTTATACCATAACGAAGTGTTCAAACCGGTGCCCCTAGGAGCACCCATAAAAGGCTATATTAAGAAACTACGTTCCGACCAAAAGGTAGACGTTAGTCTAACTAAATCTGGTTATGAAGAAGTACTGGATAGCAAAGAGGAACTGTGGAAAAAATTAAATGAATATAAAGGATATCTACCTTTGACTGATAAAAGTGAACCCGAAGCCATTTATGCGCTTGTTCAAATGAGCAAGAAAAACTTTAAGAAAGCGGTAGGTGGTTTATTCAAAGAAAGAAAAATCACCCTTCAGGAAGATGGAATTTATTTGCTATCGGACGAATAATAAGTAGTTTTAAGCACCTCCCATGACTAGCTCGTTAACGGAGCATTCTCCGCTACCAGAAACGTATACAGCCCTCCTAAAAAAAGCACTTAAGCAAGCCCAGGAAAATAAAAAATTCCTGGGCTTGCTTAAGAAAAAGCCACCACACAAGCTAGACGATACGGTACACACACTTCATGAGCAAGCCTTTTCAACGATCGATTGTCTTGCCTGTGCTAACTGTTGTAAAACGACCAGTCCCATTTTTTACACGCGAGACATTGAACGAATCGCCAAACATTTCCGAATCAAACCAAGTCAGTTTATAGATGATTACCTTAGAATAGATGAAGACCAGGATTACGTTCTAAAAAGTTCTCCCTGTATCTTTTTAGGAACCGATAACTATTGCAATATTTACGAACACCGCCCCACCGCTTGCCGCGAATATCCGCATACCAACCGTAAAAAAGTACATCAACTCCTTGATTTAACCTACCGTAACACCTTCGTTTGTCCAGCAGTTGTCAAGATTGTTGAAGCACTAAAACAACACAAGTAAAGAACTATAGCCTGCTTTGGCGAAACTGCTGGCCTTCTAACCGCGTGGCAGATACGTAGACTTCAAAAGTTAGTTTAATGGTATTGGATAGCGTATTAGCCACTATTTAACAATGTAAACACGTATTAGGCAAAGCTATTGTTTACATTTAACAACAATTACATTTGTAACAATTAGCAAAATTTACATTTGTAATTTTGTTTTCCTGAATGAATTGTTTACATTTGTAACATCATGGTTGACGAAAAAATTAAAAATATTCTGCTAATTAAAAACCTGACTCCCTCTCGGTTTGCCGAAGAGATTGGGGTGCAACGTTCCAGTATCTCTCATATCCTATCAGGTAGGAATAAACCTAGTTTTGATATTATCCAAAAAATTCTTCGACGATATCCGGATTTAGGAATGGAATGGATATTATCAGACGATAGTATAACTTCTGAGGACAATAGTACTGCTCCCATACCAAAGACAATAAAAGCTGAATTAATGGCTGGTACTACTACCCGAAATATTGTAAAAGAATCCAATTCTACTGTTTCGCCCCTTGCTGAAAACGCACCAGCCAAAGAGATTGAAAAAATATTAATCTTTTATAAAGACAAAACTTTTACCGAGTATAAGCCTTCCTAAGAAGCTCATCGTTCTACCATTTAATGCGTGGTGAAAGTTTATCTAACTGATATCATTAGCTCATTTTTGGATAAATTGCAGGATACTTTTTTACTATCTATGAATAAGCTTTCGGTTGTCACTTGTATATTCATTTCCTGTTTATTGCAGGGTTGTAGCTTTTTCCGGAATGAATATCCAGCCCCTCAATATAATAGGGGAGTGGTCATTCTTCAAACCAGTACTATAGATAATAAAAGCTATCTCAGTTACCTGGACACTATTGGGAATAGCGTTACTCAAAATATTTTCATGATGCAGAATAAGGCTGCGTTAGGCAAAGGAGCAAACGCCCTGAGTTTCTATAATGGGAGAGGATATATCATGCTAACACAGGAAGACGAAATAACAGTAATCAATGCAATAACCTTGGAAAAGACAGGAACCATTCGAGGACAATTAGAGAACAACCTAGCGCAATGCCGGTATTTTGCAGCTATCAATGCAAGCAAAGCCTACGTGACTTGCTGGGGAAATACGTCAACCCCTTCATCAGTAGCCGTAATTGATTTAAACACCCTAGAAGTAATCAAGAATATCAACCTTGGGTCAGCTAACAAACCAGAAGCAATCATAATAAAGCCTAATTACGCTTATGTTGCACTATCGGAGGGGAAATCTATTGTGGTAATTGACACGGATAAGGATCAAGTTACAACTAGTATTAGTGTACATGAATTCCCAGCACAAATGGTTATAGATCAATCCGAAAACATATGGGTGCTACACAAGGACACAGTAAAAATATTAACAAAAATTAATTCATTGACTACCGCTACTGCAATCGATATTCACTTTTCCGAAACTACAACTCAATTAGGTAATTTGAGTATCAATCAGACTGGCGATGTATTATATTTTTCAACTAATACTCCCACCAAAACCAAGTTGGATAGCATCTATCGATTCCCTATTACTGATACTCAATTTAACCACAAAAAGAAAAATGGAATAGTCCAACAATTAGTTGAAAAGATGAAAATAGATCCGAATAACAATATGCTATATGCGAGTAATCGTAAACAAGGATATATAATTAGATACAAACTACCAGCCGCCAACATAACTGGAGCGGTGTCAAAAACAGATTCGCTCAGTGTTATAGCTACACCGGTTGATTTTACTTTCCAACCTAAAATACAATAAATAATTTCTAAATAATGTAAAAATTAGCCTAATTAATAAGACATGCCTTACTATAAATAGTTGCTTTACAGAAACTTGATAATATAAAACTATATAAAAAAGCATGTACTGTTTCACGTGAATTCGTATTAAATACAAAAACTTGTGGTTAACTATAATCCTAAAGAGTGGTTTTCGCTCATATTTAAGTTTCATCAGAGCGATACGTTTCAAATACTATGGCCTGCTATGTTATCCATTGGCATCTTTGCTGGCCTCATAGCTTATGCAGAAATAGAATTGTTACAGTTACGATTTAAATCTTCTACGGTTTTGCATTCCTTGCTAGGCTTTGTGATTTCACTGATGCTCGTTTTTCGTACCAATACTGCGTACGAGCGCTGGTCGGAGGGGCGGAGACTGTGGGGAAGTCTGGTCAATAGTAGCCGGAATCTTCTTATCCAATTAAAAGCTTTTTTGCCTCAAGGCTCTACTATGGATATCCATCATATCGCTTTGTTGGTAGGTAATTTTGCGTTTGTGCTAAAAAATCATTTGCGCAGTAGCCCCAATACGCAGGAACTGGAAGAAGACACAAGTTTCAAAACTCAACAGATCGAAGGTGAAGCACATTGGCCAAATTATATAACTTATCGGCTATATAAAAAATTGAACGATTTTTTCCAGGATGGCTTACTTACGGATGCGCAATTGCTCATATTGAACACTGAACTCAAACAGTTTATAGATATCTGTGGTGCGTGCGAACGGATAAAAAAAACGCCAATACCATTTTCCTACAGTTTATTTCTGAAGAAGTTCATGTTTGCTTATATCATGACGATGCCCTTTGGATTTGTATTCGATTTTGGGTACTGGATCATTCTCATAGTCGTCTTTGTATTTTACGTATTAGCTAGCCTGGAATTAATTGCTGAAGAAATTGAACAGCCTTTTGGTACTGATGCAAATGATTTACCGTTGGAAGACCTTTCGCAAACAATTCGTAGAAATATCAAAGCCATTGCAGCTTATCCTAATGACTAGCCATTATGCACTACAATTGTTAGTGTAAAATGGATATTATTGAGAAGTTATATTTGTTGCATAATTTATATTATGTTAAATAGTAGTTTTAAAAAGCTGGACTGCCCACCTCTTCACCTTTATTCTTATAGAAATAATATATTATTCTTTTGACGCACGGCACAAATTCTCTATTTTGTTGCTGTAGTTTTTAAAACCAATACTTATCCAATTTTGAAAAGAAACAAAATACGTATCCTAATGCTTGGTTGGGAATTTCCACCATTCTTAACAGGAGGTTTAGGAAAAGCCAGCTATGGTTTAGCCAAGGCTCTCAGTCAACACGCAGACCTGACGCTGGTTGTTCCTAAAAGCGACAAAACGTATTTCAACGAAAACTGGCGCGTAATTGGTTTAAACGAATTGGCTTCTGAAAACCCTGATTTAGCCTCTCTTAAACTCTCCGAAACAAAACCTACCATTAGATATGTAGAGGCTGATCTTGACCCTTATTTGGTAGAAGACTTATTAAAAAAATATCCAAAACAGGCTTTGGAAGCATTTTTCAATTCATTGATGCCCCACCTTTCCCCTATTCAAAGCCACCCAAGTGCAAGCAATACCATTCAGGAAATAAAGCTGGAGCAATCGCCTATCTTTACCCCAGAAGCAACACCAGAAGTGACCGTTGAACAGCAAGAGACCGAGTTAGAAATAAATATTCCAATATTCACTCCTGAGCAAACGAGTATAATAAATAGTGATCCGGAAGTATATGGAGCCAATTTATTAACCAAAATTGCGGCGTATACTGAAACGGTAAGGCAACTTTCGACTGAAATTCCATTCGACGTAATACACGCACACGATTGGATGACTTTTCCAGCAGCTTTACAAATAAAACAGGAAACCAATAAGCCAGTTGTTCTTCACATCCACTCGCTAGAGACCGACCGGCAAGGATCATCTATTGTAGTGCCAGAAGATAACCTGGCGTACCGGATAGAACAGGCAGCAATGGAACATGCAGATGCGGTTATTTCAGTAAGCGAATATACCCGCGATCAGTTGGAGAAGCATTATGACATCGCACCCGAAACTGTTACTCCAATACATAATGCCCTTGAACCACTAAAAGCCAATCCTTTACCCTCTGAACAATCATACGCTACCAAAGGAATCAAGGATAAATTAGTGGTATGGGTTGGCCGGGTGACACACCAGAAAGGGCCTGCATTTTTATTAGACACGGCTGCCAGACTGACCAAAGTGGCGAAGAACGTAAAGTTTGTAATTGCAGGTACCGGCGATCTTTTGCCTTGGCTTATTGAAGAATCAGCCAAGAGAAAACTCTCAGACAAATTCCTTTTCACAGGATTCTTAGCCCCTGAAAAAGTAACTGCCCTCCTATCTCAGGCAGACGTGTTTTTTATGCCTTCCGAATCAGAGCCATTTGGCCTGGCTGCCATGGAAGCAGCTCAATTTGGCATTCCATGCGTTATTTCCAGCCAATCGGGCGTAGCAGAAGTGTTGCAATCTGCGTTAAAAGCCGATTATTGGGACACGAATAAACTAGCCAATTATCTCTACGCCCTCCTTCACTATGAAGGTTTGCGCAAAGAATTAATAGCCCAAAGCCAAACAGAACTGACTTCCATTACTTGGGAACAATCTGCCCAAAAAGTATTGGCTGTCTACGGAAAAATATTACCTCAAGAATAGAAATAAAACCATATGACTTCCATCTGTTTTAGTTTTCAGGTACACCAGCCTACTTTACTCAGCGATTACGACTTTTTTCAAATCGGGCATACACACGCTTATTTTGATCATTCCGACAATCAAAATCGTGAAGGCTTTATCATAGATGAAAGATGCAATAGTTACAATAAAAAATTTATCGATATCATTAAGCAGAGCCAAGGCCACTTTAAGGCTTCCTTCTCCATATCTGGAACTGCGCTGGATCAACTAACTGATTATCACCATAATTTACAGCATTCATTTAAACAAATGGTAGAAACAGGTTGTGTAGAAATGCTTTGCCAACCTTATTATCATTCGCTCAGTTACTTATACTCAACCAAAGAATTTCAGCGCCAAGTTATCCTTCACCGGGAGGCAATTCAAGAAAAATTTCAGGTTTCCCCTAAAATTTTTAGAAATACTGAAACTGTTTATGGAAACGATATTGCCCGAACAGTGGAAGAAATGGGCTTCCTGGGAATCCTAAGCGATGGAACAGACAGTCTCTTGATGGGTCGCAGTGCCAACCACATTTACTTGCCCTTGGGTACCAGACGCATTCGGGCTTTACTCAAGAACCAAAGCCTTTCCGCAGATTTAGCCGTTAATTTCTTCAATTCAACTTGGGTAAACTACCCGCTTACTCCAGTTAAATTTGTGGAATGGATAAAAAAACAGGCTAAAAATGGCGACTCCACCATCAATTTATTTTTAGACTATTCTATTTTTTCCCAACCTAGTTTCCTTCCTTTCTTGGAAAAACTGGTACTAGAAGTACTGAAGAATAAGGAGTTAGATTTCAAAACGCCATCGGAAGTATTGGACACTTATCCGGTTAAAGGCACTTATGATGTCCCCTACTCTGCTTCGTGGGCAGAAGTTGGGAAAGATTTACCTGGCTGGATGGAAAACTATTTACAAAGAGAAGCCATCGAACGTATTTACCGACTAGAAGATGCCATAAAGGCACAGGGAGATGAAGAACTACTCCTCTCTTGGTCTAATCTACAAACAGCCGACCATTTTTACCGTATGTCGAACCAAGAACCCAAGCGCTATGACGCTTATATTAACTACATGAATATCTTAACTGATCTGGAGCAGCAGGTAAAAAACAGTGCATCTGACTAAAAGCGTGCAAGTAAAGCAAGGCGTACCAGAAATTTCCACACCATAAAATGATCTTTTTTCTTTTCAATGATAAATACAATAGTTCGGTAACATTAAGCAGCAATTTTGCCGTACAGAAGTAATTCTTCGATGATTTTTTTATTTTTTGTCGTGTTTGGATTAATAGCAAACTTGACTATAAATTGCTCAATCATTAACCTATTGTTACACAGTGTTTTATAATTAGCCATGGAGAATGGCTTTGTTATTTCTGTTTTAGTTAGCAACCAATCTTGTTTAGCCTAATTAACTGCTGTTAGGGCTGCATTAAAATGAAAATAAGGGCTTTTTAGAGAAATAGGCATCCGCAACCAGATAGTCAGAAAAGGCCTTTGGGAATTGCTGAAACAAGAACTTGCCTGCTGATCATGGGCTGGGAGCCAATCCTTTATGGTTGGCCAGATACTGTAGAAAGCAAAAACTGGAATTGCCCATTGGCTGGAATGAATTTAAGCTATGGCAATACGATAGTTGCGGCAAAATTCCAGGGGGAAATAATTTTGATTATGATTTCAATGTCGCCGATGCCGATTTTATCCAATCCTGCCTTCCTAAGTAAGTTACTATTGTACTGTCAGGAAATCCTATTTAGAGAAGAGGATTTAGGAGAAAAAAAGAACGCAAAGCTTTTTTTACCATTTTTTGCTTTTATATTGCGACGTATTTGTCATTTAATATACCTACTTTAAACTCCAATTTGATGAAAAACAAGCTTACTGCTCTCCCCAAGACAGCTTTGTAAACGAATTTTTGCCCGTCTATTGCGCAGTATTATTTCCCTCAAAGGTAGGTTGGTTCTACTACCCATCTGCTTCCCACTGACTCTATTTAAGTTATTTAGTTCGCACTTCCTGGTAGATAATCCAGGATAGGGGCTATTCTTTTATTGTTCTTACCAAACCTTATTTCTTTATGAAACGAAGAGATTTCCTTCGCAAGCATACTGCTGTGCTCAGCACCCCCAGTGCGGCCATAACCGGCTCGCTCGCCTCACCACAATCTACCGACGATCCAACCAAACGAAAAGGGAAAACGAGCCCTTCCAAGCCTACGTCCAGCTCCTATCCGCCCACCGATAAAGAGACTTCACTACCCAGTCAGGAGCTGGCTCCGGCGTTTGCCAACCAGATAATGCCAGCCATAGCGCGTACAGCGGCTGGACTAGAACCGTACACCGGTTCGTGGGGCTATGCGCAAGCGGCTCATCTGTTGCGCCGCTGCATGTTCGGACCTACCCGTACCGAAATTGAGACAGCCGCTGCCAGCTCCATGAACGCCGTTGTAGCCCAGTTACTTACGCCCGCTCCTACCCCCATTGGCCCACTCAATGCCCATCCCAACAGCGGAGGTGAGTTTGGCAAACCCTGGACCAACGAGCCTTTTAACTGGGATTATAATGGCTACCGGAATTACTCGCTCGTAACCTGGTGGACAGGTCTTTTGCTCAATCAAGGCGTGTCGTTGACGGAGAAAATGACGCTATTCTGGCACAACCACTTCGTTACCAGCACGACCATCTACAGCCCGCACATGTCTTATAACTACCAGCGAAAGCTGCGGAAGCATGCCCTGGGTAACTTCAAAACCCTGGCCGAAGTGATGACCATTGACGAAGCCATGCTGGTATATCTCAATGGTTTTCAGAACGAGGTGAAGGGTCCCAATGAAAACTACGCCCGCGAACTATTGGAGCTGTTTACGCTGGGCAAAGGGCCACTCATCGGGCCGGGTAACTATACCCACTATACCGAAGATGATGTGAAGGCAGCGGCCAAAGTACTTACGGGCTGGTATACGTGGTATCAGGGGGTCAACCCCGATGATGGCAAAGGTATCTTCCATCCCGAGCGCCATGATACTAGCACCAAACAGTTCTCGGCCGCCTTCCAAAACCGAAAAATCACCAATACTGGAAACAGGGAGTACCTCGACCTGCTCAATATGATTTTCGCCCAGGCCTCGCCAGCCACGTTCCTGTGCCGCAAGCTTTACCGCTGGTTTGTCTACTACGTCATTGACGAAGCTGCCGAGCAGAACGTCATCCAACCCATGGCCAAGCTGCTGCGCGACAACAACTACGAAGTGGCTCCCGTGCTGAAAGCTTTGTTTTCCAGCGCCCACTTTTATGACATAGTCAATGTAGGTTGCCTCATTAAAAGCCCCCTCGAACATAACGTGGGCCTGTTCCGCCAGTTGGAAGCCGTCTTCCCTCCTGCTAGCCAGCCTAGTAACCGCTACTGGATGTGGGAGCTTGTTAATTGGCACTCCAAAAGTACCTACCAGGAGATTGGCTTTCCGCCCGTGGTTGCAGGATGGCCAGCTTATTACCAGGCACCCCAGTTCAACGAGCTTTGGGCTTCGTCCGTCACCATGCCCCTGCGCAAAGAGGCGCGCCGTTCGCTCATTCAGGATCAGGGCTACTATTGGCAAAACACGAGTGTCAACATCAACCTGATAGCGCTCATCCAACGATTGCCCGCCGAGGTGGCCCGCGATGTCAATCAACTGGTCACTACTTTTGCCCGCCTGTTGATCTCTGACGAGCCCAATCCGGCCCGTATTCCAGTCTACAAGGAAGCGCTGCTGGGCAACCTGCCTGACTTTGAGTGGAAATTGCAATGGAACGACTTCCTGGCCAATCCCACCGATAACAACAAGCGGGAAGCCGTGTTGGGTAAACTCAAAAACCTCTTCCACACCCTCACCGACGAAGTCGAGTTTCAACTGCTATAATTCTCACGCACCAGTGCTGTTATCCAGCGATGCATCGGTCATCGGCTGACAAGGCCTTATCCTCACTATCCTCATGAAAAGAAGACATTTTATCAAAACGGCTACTACCGCTGCCACCGTACCACTGGTCATTGGCCACATGCCCGCCCACGCCCACACCATTTCGGCTGAGTTGGCTGCTGTTACCGCCGCCGACCAACCAACCAACCGGGTGCTAGTCCTCATTTTCCTGGAAGGTGGCAACGATGGCCTCAACACCATCATTCCCCGCGACCAGTACACTGGACTGATGGCCGCTCGCCCTAAGGTAGCCATTCCCGAAAGTAAGGTTCTGGCTCTGACCGACAAAGTAGGTGTTCACCCTTCGATGCCTGGTTTAAAAAACCTCTACCAGGAAGGAAAAATTGGCATTGTGCAGGGCGTACACAGCGCCAACCCCAACGGTTCTCATTTTGAGGCGTCGAACGTTATGTTCTCCGGCCTCGACTCGGTATTGCCTTTTCAAACCGGTTGGGCGGGTCGTTATCTGGACAATATTTTTCCGGGCTATCCCCAAGACTATCCCAATCCGCAGATGCCCGACCCACTTGCCATTACCTTGGGGGGACTGAGCTCCGGCATTTTACAGGGACCATTCGTTAACACGAGCCTGGCCGTGCGCGACCCGGCGGCACTTGGGCAATTGGTCAATGGCCCTTCCGATCCGGTTCCCAACACTCCCCGCGGCCACGAAGTAAAGTACTTAAGGCAAGTGATTGCTTCGCTGAATGCGTATTCGACTAGCCTGAAAAATGCTACTACGAAAGCCAAAAACCTCTCTACAAAGTATCCTGCTAATAATTACCTGGCTGAACAGTTTAAGATTGTAGCTCAACTGGTCGCTGGTGGCCTGCAAACCCGCATCTACGTCTGCAATTACGGCGGCTTCGACACGCATGGGGGGCAAGTTGACGCGAGCGATTCGACCAAGGGTCATCACGCCAACTTGCTGCAAGGACTTTCGGAAGCGTTAGCGGGCTTCCAGGATGACTTGAAACTGCTGGGCATTCAGGACCGCGTCGTTGGCATGACTGTTTCCGAGTTTGGTCGCCGAGTCTATGCCGGTGCCGGACTGGGAACTGATCACGGAGAGGCCGGTCCCATGATTTTATTTGGTACCAACATTAATCCGACCATCCATGGCCATAACCCCGATATTTCGGGCACCGATAAAGAGTACGTTCGACTTCAATACGATTTCCGCACGATTTACACCAGCATCCTGCAAGACTGGTTCAATGTGGCTCCTGACACGCTCAAGCAATTGTTTCCCTCCCAGGATACGCCCAACGGATTCCCCTACCTGCCCGTCATCAAGACTAGCACTCCGCCCCCAATACCGGGCATCGGCAATGGTTTAACCAGCCAGTACTACAATGGGATGAACTTCGATACCCTGCGCCTCACGCGCATAGACCCAACCGTAGACTTTAACTGGGGCGCAAACGCCCCCGACGCCTCCGTACAAGGAAACCAATTCTCTGTGCGCTGGTCGGGTCAAGTAAAACCGCGCTACTCCGGCGAGTATACCTTCTATGTCAACTCCGACAACGGCAGACGCCTGTGGATCAACGGTCAGTTGATCATTGATGGGTGGGTGAACGACTGGAACAAAGAGTATTCCGGCAAGAGTACCTTAACGGCCAACCAACTGATAGATATCAAGCTCGAATACTTTGACGATATCGGAGCGGCGAGTGTGAAGCTCGAATGGCAGAGCGCCTCCCAGAGCCGGGAAGTCATTCCGAAGGCTTGCCTATTTTCGCAGGTGTCCACTTTGGCTAACGGCACCTACCGCCTCATGAGCAAGAGCAGTCGCAAATACATTGACGTGTACGGGCAGTCCAAGGCCGCCGAAGCCATTCTTCATCAATGGGCTCTCACGGGAAATCTCAACCAGCAGTGGCAGATAGAAAACCTGGGGAGCAATTACCTTAAATTGACCGCAGCGCATAGTGGCCGGGTCATGGACGTGGCCGGGCTTTCTATGGTCGAGGGCGCGACGATCTACCAATGGGATTGGAAAAACAGCCAGAACCAACGATTTAAGCTCACCGATGTAGGGGGTGGCTATTATAGCCTCACGGCCCAGCACAGCGGCAAGTGCGTGCAGGTAGCGGCAAAGGCTATTACCAACGCAGCCAGGATCGTGCAAGGCACTTACCTAGGAGAGGCGCACCAGCAATGGCAATTTGAACGCCTATCTCCAGCGCGTATGGACCACACCGAAGAGTCGATTACCCTGGGCAATCAGGTACAACTCTATCCCAATCCGGCCGACCAAGCGGTAACCATTAGTTGGGAAGGAATTGCCCAGCAAACGGTATACCTCTCGGTGGCGAACCTTGCCGGAGTGGTCGTGTATGAACAAGCGGTCTATGGCAGTCAACAGGTAGTAGACACGGCACAGCTAAAAGAAGGTATCTATGTGGTTACCGTACGTAACGGTTCTTCGGTAGTGACCAAAAAGCTCTTGGTAAACAGGTAAGCACAGATTTGCCGATTATTTATAACCAAGGGCTTATACCAATTAGCGAGGTAATCTCTCCCGAGCAAGGCTTTGTCCTGGTCAAGCAGCGCTAGGTGGTAGAAACAAGCTTTGCCTGCACTAATCGCTTCGGCAATCGCGTATAGGAAAAGTTGGTGGATTTGAAAAAATCTGCCAACTTGTTTGTGTTTTGATAAGATAACAAAGATGATTTTGATGCAAAAAGACGGCTTTATCAGGAAATTTCAAGATTGCAAACTTGTCCTACACCCTCATGTTCACATTCGGTTCAAAAAATAAGCTTACTCAGAAACTAAAAGCTTCATGGGGTACAATTAAAGAGGAGGATTTCAATTTTAATTGGATTAATCTTTACCATAAGAAAAAAGACAACTCTCAAGCGTATCAAATCATCTCCGAAAGAACCATAAGCGATATCGATTTCTATGAGATTTTTTATTTTGTGGACCGCACCATATCTAAGGTTGGCCAGCAATATTTATTTAATAAGTTACTAACGATAAATCAAAAAATAGACTTTAATGAACAAGAAGAAATAATTGATTTTTATTTAAAAGATGAACATAGTAGAATAAAATCTCAGATGCTTTTATCAAAACTAAATAGCCATGAAGCATACAACATATCATCTCTCTTTTTAGATTCTTTCCTAAAGCCTAGCAAATATTTCTTTTTAATTAAAATATTGTCTTTTATTAGTGTCTTATCTTTTTTATCAATTTTTTTTAATTTAAAATTAGTAATACTATTTATTCCCATTGTTTGCATCAATATTTATATACATTACAATAATAAAAAAAATATTGATTATTACTCAAATAGTATAAAACAGTTATTATTACTTTGCAAATGCACAAAGGAACTTCTTAAAATACCCATACCTATTATAGATATTGATTTGGTAAAATCATCCTTAAAATCTGTACAATCTTTACATAGTAGATTATTAATTTTTCAAACTTATGGACAAAATAGTTCGGAAATACTAGAGCTTATTTTGCTAATATTTGAATACATAAAAATTATTTTTTTATTGGAACCAGTAATTCTTTTTAGCACGCTTCAAAAACTGAGTAGTAAAAAAGAAGATATTCAAGTTATTTTTGAAAATGCAGGAAAAATTGATTCTAATATATCTATTATATCATTTAGACAAAGTTTAAAATATCATTGCAAGCCTATTATCATAGATACAAATAAGGAATTGACATTTGAAGAGATATTTCATCCTTTAGTTTCTAATTGTGTTCCAAACTCAATGATGGTTAAAGGAAGATCTATATTACTTACGGGCTCCAATATGTCTGGAAAAACTACTTTTATTAGAACAGTAGCAATCAATACAATTTTTGCTCAAACAATTAACACCTGCTTAGCCAAAAGTTTTTCAACTCCGAAAATAAAAATATATTCTGTCATTAGAATAGCTGACAGTTTAATAAATGATAAAAGTTATTTTTTTGAAGAAGTATTAGTAATTAAAGACATTATTAAAGAATCTGAAGAAAGCTATAATAAACTTTTTTTACTAGATGAAATCTATAAGGGCACAAACACAATAGAAAGAATTGCTATCGCAAAATCAGTACTTTCATTCATTTGCAAAAACAATAATATTGTTTTTGTTTCCACACACGATGTTGAATTAACTGAGATGCTTACTGATTCTTATGATTTATACCACTTTACAGAAATAGTTGAAAGTAATCAAATTAGTTTCGACTACAAGCTTAAATCTGGATTTCTTAAAACAAGAAATGCCATTAGAATTTTAGAAATAAACGACTACCCTCAGCAAATTACAAATAATGCAACTCAAATCGCCATTGAGCTTTCTTCTTAAATTATTGAATAGCTGATTGCGATCAGTTTTTGATATAGCGTACACTGAAGGCATAGGATTCACAACTATATCCCTGCGAATAAATACCCCCGCAGTTGGTTGTATAGCAAGGAAAAACGTTACCAGAGGTAGATTTATAATAGGTGAATTCTTTAAAACCATAAAATAGATTGTCAGTTACGCTGTATCCCCCACCGAGTATGCCGTTAAACCCGGTTGTTTCCAGACCCGTGAGTTTGTTCAACTTAAAATAGTCCTCCAAAATTTTCCATTCTTCACGGCTGGGCAGGTGCCAACCCGCAGGAGCACCCGCTACAGCGGCCGAACAGGTATAGAGTCGTCCGTATTTCTTTTCGCTGCCTACCTGCACACTCGCATGCCGCCAGGAATCAAGGATTTCATAATTGAAGTTCTCGGTCATCCAGACTTGATTGCCAAACTGCAGTGTCTTGTATATCTGACCGTCTCGGGTATCGGCCCACGCGGCACCAGGTTGCCAGGGTGGGGTTCCTTCCGAGTCGACTATCATTTCTTTTTGAGTCGTGGTCTCATCCACCACAATGTCCAGCGTCTTAACAATGCCTGTACTGAGGGTGTCTTTGATCGTGATTTTGTAGTAGTCCTTGGGGGCAGGATTGGGAATGGTGCCGCGCAGCGTTCTTGTTCTGGTAGTACCGTCAGAGTCCAGGTAAGTGAGCGTAGATACAATGAAGAGAGGAGCAGTTTTAAAATAACCGGCTCGGGTTTCGGTTTGACTGAAAGTAAGCGAGGCGCTGTCAGTCTTCACTACAGTGGAATAAGCCGTGCAGTTGGTTTTGATGGCGTCGGTATAGGCAATGGTTATTTTTACATTCCCCAGTTCGCAGTTTACCTTAACCGCCTGGGTAGAGTCTTTGAGGACTTTTACCGCACTTGTTTTCCCCGCGTAATACGGATTGTCGAAAGCTGCGAGCTCCAAGTTGTTGGAGTGAGCTACGACGGAGTACTCACCCACCGGCAGCACGATTTCCGCCGGAACTAACGAATACTTTTCATATGCCTTGACTTCCTGGGCATTGCCGTCGTAAATAATTACTTTAAAATTATCTGGCAGCACGGCTGCTCTTCTGCCAGAGGAATGCTCTTTTTCAATGGTAAAATTGCCATCGATCCTCAGGGATAATTTACCTGTTGCAGGCTCTGATGGGTGTACTGTTTCTGCCTTCTCACAGGCAATGAAAGAGATGAGCAGCGAAGCAAAGAGTAACCACTGAAATAAATTTTTACTGTGCATAAAGTTAAGGGGGATTGGAAATACCCGTCAATCCCTACTCCTAAGGGGACGTAACCGGTTGTAATATTTGGCCCCGGAATATCCGTGTATCATTGGATGTGTTTATGCAGGAAAGGGATGACATTCCGGCAATGGATTGGCTGAGTTACGGTCGGAGGAATAAGCCATTTTGCCTGTTCACTAGTCAATCCCCGCTGCGAGGGGAAGTCGTTCAGGGCAAATCCGCTAGAGAAATTGCACTTGCTAGAAATAATTGACGCTGTAAGAAAAGAAGAAAAATAGTTACTCACTAATGATACTGACCGGGATATAAATGGAAGGATTATTTAAATGGATGTCGATCAGATATGGCGCTTCCTTTTCAGAAGCACTCATCGCCGTGCCGTGAAAGATACCAAACCGGTCGTCGATAGCCGTGTTGACAGTGACCGCACTAACTTCCGATACCGTGAGGGAGGACAACAGTAAAGGTAGAGCCTTGGCCGGTCTGGGAGGCTACCTCGATCCGGCCTCTGTGCAAGCCGATGACCCGGGCAGTCAGGGCTAGCCCAACACCGTGACCTGTAATGTGTTTGGCGTTGGCCGAGCGATAAAAGGGTTCAAAAATATGCGCGAGATCCTTTTCCTCGATCCCCAGTCCATGGTCGGTAAAGCGAAGTGTGATCCGACTTCTTTCTACTTTTAACAGTACCCCTACCTGCCGGTCCGATGAAAATTTGCAGCCGTTTTCCATCAGGTTGAGAAAAGCGATCCTGAGTAGTGGTTCGCTGCCCATCAGGATGCAATCGGCTTCATCGTCCCACAACCCATCGAAGTCAATGGCAACGGTATAGCCGGGCTGTTTTTTAAGAAGTTCAGCTTGTGCCTGCCAAAGCAGTTCATCCACGCGTATTTCGGTGAAGAGGAAAGTGGAGACGTCGGCGCTGGCCTGGGTAAGTTCCAGCAATCCGTTGGCCAGGTGAGTAATGGTTCGCACGTCTTCCAGAACGGACCCGAGTACACTACGGTATTCCTCCCCATTCCGATCCTGCAGGAGCGTTACTTCGATCTGACCGGTGATGGCTGTGAGTGGGGTGCGTATTTCGTGGGAGGCGTTTGAAACGAAGCTCTTCTGAAAGAGAAAGGCTTCTTCAAGGCGGGCGAGCATCCGATTGAATATCAGCGCCAGCTGGGCAATTTCGTCCTTCCCATTACCGGTTTGTACCCGCGAATTTAGGTTGGAGGCGGTGATACGGTCCATCTGATCGATCACCTCTGCCATGGGTTGCAAAGCCTTTCCCGCAAAGGAGAAGCCCAGGGCAATGACTATTCCAATGCTTAACAGCCAACCAATCAGGAGGACCAGTGCCAGGAAGTCGAGCTTGTTTTTGCCGTACAAATCGACTGCGGACGCGATTACGACATAGGGATGGTGATCGAAAAGAAACAAAACACCTACTATCTCGTTTTCTCCCTGACGGAAGCGGATGCTCTTCTGACTTCGGATCCGTTGAAAAAGAGGCTTGGATATATTGATATGGTCGTGTCCGCTATCGTATACGATACGATCCAGGGAATCGTACAAGGTAATTTCCTCCTGATCGAGCGTGGTGATGTTTTTCTTGTCGAAAAGCTTCAACAGGTGGGGATCTACTCCATCGTCATCAAAAAGCAGTTCCGCGGTTGTGACGGCTTTATCTTCCAGGCGCTCATAGAATGCCTGCTTGCGGTAACTGGCTAGGGTAAAATATACGGTGACCGAAAATCCCAGCAGCAGTGAAGCGACAATGACTGCAAACAAGAAGGCCAGCTTATTGCGGATTTTCATTCTGTCTTCAATACATAGCCCATCCCTACCACCGTATGAATCAACTTCCTGGAATAGCCCTTGTCGATTTTCCTGCGCAAAAAATTCACATACACATCAATCACGTTGGTGCCGGTATCGAAGTTGATCTCCCAAACCTTTTCTGCAATGTCAACCCTGGATACTACCCGTCCCTGATTGCGCAACAGGTATTCAAGCAACGAAAATTCTTTGGCCGTCAGATCGATCTTATTTCCAGCCCTTTTAAGCGATTTTTCATCCAGGTCCATGCAGAGGTCATCAATACTTAGCACGTTCGTTTGCTGGCTCGGTTCCTGGCTACGCTTCAGCAGCGCACGGATACGGGCGAGCAATTCCCGGAATTCGAAGGGTTTGACCAGGTAGTCGTCGGCTCCGGCTTCAAATCCGAAAACTTTATCGTCGGTTGTTCCCATGGCAGTGAGCATCAAAACGGGTATGCGCAAACCCTGTTCACGGATCAGCCTACAGAGTTCCAGCCCGTTGATCAATGGCATATTAATATCTAATATGACCAGATCATAAAAATTTCCCAGCACCATTTTTTTGCCTATCATACCGTCAAATGCCACGTCCACCTCATAGGCTTGTTCTTCCAATCCTTTCTTGATAAAAGAACCAACCTTGGGCTCATCTTCCACAATCAATATTTTCATAAGCTAGCTTTAGTCAAAAACCCCAATAAAGATATGTAGGTTAAAAATACATTAAAAGGCTGGCGTTAGATCAATTCCATCCGCCACCCAATGCCTGGTAAAGATTGACTATCGCATTCATTTGCTGCTTTTTGGTTTCAATCAATTCAAATTTTGACTCCAAGGCATCCCTTTGGGTCAACAGTACCTCCATATAGTCGGCCCTGGCGGATTTGAAAAGGCCGGTTGAAATATTGATCGACTTGGTAAGGGCTTGTACCTGCTTGGCTTTCAAATCATAACTTTTTTCCAGGTTACTGATATTGGATAGCTGATTGGAGACCTCCAGATAAGCTCTTAAAACGGTACGTTCGTAATTATAAACCGCTTGTATCTGCCTGGCATTCGCCGAATAATACGTTGCCTTAATTGCATTCCTGTTAATTAACGGTCCTACTAAATCGCCTGCCAGCGAAAAGAGCAATGACTCGGGCAATTTTAACAAATAAGAGGGATTGAATGCCTGGAAACCTAAGGCAGCGGTAATCCTTAAAGAAGGGTAAAAATTGGCTTTGGCCACCTTCACATCCAGCTTATTGGCTACCAGATCAAGTTCAGCTTGTTTAATATCCGGACGGTTTTCCAAGAGTTGCGAGGGAATGCCGGTATAAATCGTGTCCGGTGCTAACTCACCGAATGCCTGTGAATTCCTTGCGATGGGCTGCGGATACCTACCTACCAGAAAATTAATCCGGTTCTCCGTTTCAATAATACTTTGCTGAATTCCGTATTGGCGGCTTTGGTTTTTGAGCACCTCCGCTTCAAATCGACGGACTGCCAGCTCGGTAACCCGGGCCGCCGTTTTCTCCAACTTTACTGTTTCCAGGGCATTTTGTTGTATTTCGATGTTGCGTCTGAGTATGTCCAGCTGATTGTCCAGCGCCATTAATTCGTAATAGGCATGGGCGATTTCGGCAACCAGATGGGTGACCAAGAAATTTTTCCCTTCAGCAGTGGACAGATACCGGTACATCGCCGCTTTTTTGGCGTTGCGTAGCTTTTTCCATATATCTACCTCCCAAGAAGCAACGGCGGCCAGCAGGTAATTGGGCAAAGGATCGGGCGTTTCTTTTTCCGGTGCAATGTCAGTGGTCGCCTCGCTAGCGCCGATGTTCGTGTACCGGCCTACCTTATCAACGCCAATACCTCCTTGTAAACCAATAAACGGCAAGTACTCCCCTTTTCTGGCCCTGACTTCGTTTCTGGCAAGCTGAATATCCTGTAAAGTAATATTCAGCTCCTGATTATTTTTCAGCACATTATCAATCAAGGCATTCAGATTAGGATCGGTGAAAAAGTCCTTCCACCTGACCTTCGCCGTATTGGTAGTGTCCTGCCTGTCGGTATAACGCGCAGGCAATGTTTTGTTCTCTGTGCGTTGACCGATAGGAGGTGTTACGCAAGCCATAACCATTAATGTGATAAAACCTGCTCCCAAACATTTATATATTATTCTTCTATTGCACATCTTAGTTACTTGCTTCGATAGTGGGAAAAGCGTCTATGGTATGAACCAGGTTTTCGGTTAAAGATTCACCCTCTTCACCTTTAATCATCTTGCGGCCATCGGCCAAATGGGCGAATATGTAGTATAAGCCTGGAATGATGATGACCCCGAAAATGGTTCCGAATAACATACCACCTAGGGCAGAAGCACCAATGGTACGGTTACCAATGGCTCCGGCACCAGTAGCCATAATCAAAGGGATCAATCCGGCAATAAAGGCAAAGGAGGTCATCAGGATCGGACGGAAACGCACCCTGGCCCCTTCAATGGCGGCGTCCAGAATCGTTGCTCCCTGCTGGCGCTTCTGCACGGCAAATTCCACGATCAGCACGGCATTTTTACCCAACAGACCAACCAACATGATGAGTCCGATCTGGGCATAAATGTTGTTTTCCAGTCCCATGAGCTTGAGCACCAGAAACGAACCAAATACGCCTACTGGCAGTGAAAACACCACCGCCAGGGGAATAATAAAACTCTCGTACTGGGCCGCTAACACAAAGTAGACAAACATCAATACCACCAGGAACACGTATAGCGCCTCATTTCCCCGGATCGATTCATCATAGGAAAGTCCTTCAAAAGCGATGTCATAGCCTTTGGGCAAGGTTTTAGCGGCAACTTCCCGAATGGCTTGGATGGCATCAGCAGTGGTATATCCCTTTGCTGGAAGACCCTGAATAGCGGCTGAATTGTACAGATTGAAACGGGTAATTTCATTGGGTCCCTGGCCTTTCTTCAGCTTCATGAAGGCGGAATAGGGTACCATTTCTCCCCGATCGTTTTTGACAAAAAGATTCAACAGGTCGGATGGAAGCCTTCGGAAGCTGGGATCGGACTGGACGTATACTTTGAAAAACTGATTAAACTTGATAAATCCCTGTTCATAGGTACTGCCAATCAGGATATTCAGGTTTTCCATCGCCTTCCCGATCGACACGCCTTTTTGCATAGCCAGGTTATTGTCAATCTCCAGTTCGTACTGAGGATAATTGGCGGCAAAAAAGGTAAACAAGCCGGTGAGTTCTTTGCGCTTTCCCAGATTATCCATGAATTCATTATTGATTTTATCAAACTCCCGGTAATCAGTATCGGTCGTCTTATCCAGTAAACGCATCGAAAAACCGCCGGAAGTACCAAATCCGGGGATGGCTGGTGGTTCAAAAAATTCGACAATGGCTCCCAGGCCTCTCGATTTCTCCTCCAGTTCTTCCATGATTTCCTTCACCGAATGCTTGCGGTCCGACCAGGGTTTCAGATTGATCAGACAAGTACCGGCATTGGAACCCCTTCCTTCGGTCATAATCTCGTAACCGGCCAAAGAAGAAACCGATTCCACACCATCCATTGCTGCGCAAATTTTTTGAAGCCGTTGGGAAACCTGGTTGGTTTTTTCCAGGGTAGAACCGGGAGGGGTTTGGATAATGGCATAAATAGTACCCTGGTCTTCATTGGGAATAAAGCCGGCCGGTAGAATTTTGTTTTCGTAGAATATTCCGACCCCAAATACCAGCAATATTCCGAAAGTAAGCGCTCGTCGGTTGACAATTAATCTTAATAAGCCTACGTACCTTCCAGTCAGTTTATCAAACCCCCGGTTAAAACTGTCGAGGGATCGGTTCAGCAGGTTTTTATTCTTCGACTTTCCATGGGTATTTTTCAACAACATGGCGCACAATACCGGGGTAAGCGTAAGGGCAATTAAGGCCGAAATCACAATGGAGCTGGCCATGGTAATAGAAAATTGCCGGTAAAAAGTACCCACCGGACCCGTCATAAAAGAAATCGGCAGGAATACCGATACCATCACCGCCGTAATGGCGATAATGGCTCCACTGATCTCACCCAACACTTTTTTAACCGCTTGATAAGGCGTTAGATGCGGCTCTTCCTCCATTTTGGCATGAACGGCTTCCACCACCACAATGGCATCATCCACCACAATACCGATAGCTAGCACCAGGGCAAAGAGGGTCACTAAATTGATGGAAAGCCCAAAAAACTGAATGACAAAAAACGCCCCGATCAGGGATACCGGAACTGCGAGGATCGGTATCAGCGTAGAACGCCAATCACCCAGAAAGATAAAAACAACCAGCGCTACCAAGATAAAAGCATCCCGTAAGGTTTCCAGCACCTGCTCGATGGAAGCATCCAGAAACTGGGAAACATCATAGCTGATTTTATAGTCCATTCCCGGAGGAAAAGAGGCTTTCATTTCCTCCAGTTTCGCCTTTACTTCTGCAATGACATCACTGGCATTACTGCCATAGTTCTGCTTCAATACAATGGCCGCCGACGCATGGCCATCCAGGTTGGAATAGATATCAAAGAATTCACTTCCCAATTCTACCCGGGCGATATCTCTCAGGTGGATGCTTTCTCCCTGGGCATTGGCCCGGATAATAATGCTTTCGTACTCTTCCGGCTTGTTGTAGCGGCCTTTGTAGGTGAGCACATATTCAAGGGACTGGGCCGATATACCGGAGCTTTGGCCTAACCGTCCGGGACGACCGATGATACTTTGCTCCCCGATGGCCTGCATTACTTCATCTACCGAGATGCTATAGGCCCGCATGCGCTCCGGGTTTAGCCAAACGCGCATAGCATATCTTCGGCTTCCCAATATTTGTGCCCTGGCCACGCCTCTAGTCCGTTGTATTTCAGGGATCATCTTCACGGTGGCGTAGTTGAACAGAAATTTTTCGTCTATACTCTTTTCCTTGGAATAGAGGTTGACGTACATCAGCATACTAGGCTGGATGGGCGTAATAATCACTCCTTCCCGCTGAACCAGTTCGGGCAAAAGCGGCATGACCTGATCTACCCGCGTTTTCACCCGGATAACCGCATCATTCGGATCGGTGCCCGGTTCAAAGACGATACGGAGGGTTGCTTCTCCGGCACTGGTGGCATCGGTAGCGATGTAACGCATATCCTGGACTCCGTTGATGGCCTGTTCCAGGGTAATGAGCGTGGATTTAACCAATACATCCGCACTGGAACCGGGATACGCGATAAATATATTGACGGTAGTAGGGGCAATATCCGGAAATTGGGAAATGGGTAATTGCTTGATTGCCAATAGACCCACAAAGACGATCATGATCGATATGACAATCGCAAATACCGGCCGGTGTATAAACTTACTGAACATGGCTGCTGGTTTTTAGGTAGTGGAGAGAGTAAAAAGTATAGGGTTTAAAGTTCAGAGTGAATACTCGTTTGATTATCAACCACTTTACACTCTAAACTTTTTACTTTAAACTCTATACTTGATTATTCGGCGTATAAATTCAAATGAGAGACCACCGAATCAGGCCGCACGAATTGGCAGGGTATTTTTTCATTTTCCCTTACCTGACGTAAGCCTTCCAGCAAAATCTTATCAGTTACCTTCAGACCCGACTGAACCACATAAATGTGGGGCAATTCCGCTGCGATGGTAATTTCCCTGGACCTTAGCACCTGGTCTTTATCCACCACATACACATATTTCTTTTCCAGCACTTCGAAGGTGGCTTTCTGAGGGATAATCAAGGCATTTTGAAGGGGTATCGTCATTTGAATGTTACCGGTTTCGCCGTGCCGCAAAAGCCTTTCTGGGTTAGGAAAGATAGCCCGGAAGGCAATATTTCCGGTTTCATTGTTAAAGTCCGCTTCAATGGTCTGAACCCTGCCAGGGTACTTGAACAGGTGTTGATTAGCCATTAACAGGTTTACGTTCGTAGTGCTGTCCGCTTTAGCCTTGGCTTTGTAATCCAGGTATTCCGCTTCTGGAACATTGAAATAGACCCACATCTTACTATTGTCCGACAACGTAGTCAGCAGATCGCCCTCATTTACCAGGCTTCCCAATCTGACCTGGAAACGGTCCATAATGCCATCAAAAGGAGCTTTGATCTGGGTAAATCCCAAATGAACCTGCGCTAAGGCTAATTCCGCTTTGGCCTTGTTTAATTTGGCATTCGCCATCGCCAGTTCATTGGGAGACACTACGTTGCTATCGGCCAATACTTTGGTGTTCTGGTATTCAATCTGGGCAAACTGGGCTTCTGCCAGTGCTATTTGCTGTTCGGCCTGGTAGAGCATGGGCATGATTTGAAACATGAGCTGCCCTTTTTTTACAAATTGGCCTTCGTCCACAAAAATTTTCTGTAGGTAGCCTTTTTCCAGCGCCCTTAGTTCAATGTGCTGGATGGATCGGATTTGACATACATATTCCTTGGTGATCGTCGTGTCCTTTTTCAAAGGGCTGGTCACCAGAAACTTTGTTTCCACTTCCTTTCCTTCGGCTTTTTCTGGTTGACAGCTGGTTTGGCCCAACAAGGCCCACAAGCCCAGGATCATGAGCATTCTCTTCATGGCAATTGGTATGTTTGGGTAATTAGATTAAATGTATAATTAATTGAAGAGGAATATATAAACACTGTCGTGAACGCATCCCTGATTAGCGAGCACAAAGCTGGCGCGCCTGCATTAAAATGAAATTAAATGCACATTAAAAACTGATTAAAATATGGTTAAAAGAGAATTGCATAATTCTCTTTCCTAGAACAAATTGCACATTTTACAGAAACACTTCGGCCATTGGATAATAAGGTCAAGCCTCTTCCATAGGTCTTTTCACGGGAGGTAATTTCTCTTAATAAAATATCCGAAAGGGCGAAAAGCCTCTTTGAGCAGAGCGGGCTAGCGCCTGGAAATGGGCTTTAGCGATGGTAGGGCTACGGATGCCGGCTTCACTGCTGCCCCATACCAGCTTCGAATAGACATTCAGCAAGAAAAAACGCTGACAAGCCGAGCTACTGTCCAGAATGGCTATGAGCTTTTTCATCTCAGGCCGGTTATGATTTTTTAATTCAGATGATATACGCAATTAATAATATAGGCATAATTGATTATATCTATACCAAACAATAGGTGGATATGCGAAATTTAGTTACGTATATTTAGGAGTTAGCAGTCATTGGAAAGAAATACCCTACGAACTTTGAGTAGACCAGATGCAAGATAGAAACGAAAAATTCGAGCGCTTAAAGAACGACAAGTTGAGTATAAAGATTATCTCAAACAACAATCCTTATCTTTCTGCTGATATTCAGCAAAAGCTTTTACAACCTCGTAGGCTGACTTCTTATTTTATAGTGCTGATTGACAGCGGCTCTATTACTTACAACCTGGATTTACAAGACATCACGCTTACTGACGGGCATTTGCTTTTTGGAATGCCTAATCAAGTTTTTACACCTCCAGCTAAAACTGCTGGTCTTAAATATTTTAAGGTATTATTTGATGACAACACCTTGGCATTGTTACCACAACAGTTTCCTTTTTTAGTAAATCCTTTAAACTCACAGACCATCATTTTTGACAATGCCACCAGAGAGAGAGTAAGGAAGGTTTTTGAAATTCTAAATCAGCTACTTCACATAGGCGAACCTCCAACCGACACTGAAATCATATTGGCTTACTTGAACTCACTGTTAACGGATCTTAATAGTGCTTATTTCAAAAACACAGAACCAGTCAATATTCTAAACAACAATCTGTCAAAGTTTATTGAGTTCAAATTAATGGTGGAGACACATCTAACAGAGCAACCTTCTGTGAATGCAATAGCAGAAAAATTGGCTTTGACCACAAACAGCTTATACCGGATCGTAAAAGAATATTCGGGCGTTTCACCTAAGGATTTTTTCACCAACCGGTTAATGATCGAAGCACAGCGAAAACTACAGTACTCTCCGCTTTCTGTAAAAGAATTAGCGTATGAATTGGGGTTTAATGATCCTGATTACTTTTCAAGATTTTTTAAAAAATGCACAGGAAAAAGCGTAAGTGAGTTTTTAGAAGCTCGGCAAGATTCGTCTAGAGAATAAATTGATTTGTCCATCTCCACTGATTTTCAGCTATCTACTTTTGCTTCATTCATGTAAACCAAAAAAGATGAAATCAGCATTAGTAACAGGAGCTAACAAAAGCATTGGCTTTGAAGTTGCACGGCAACTTGCGCAAAAAGGGATTTATGTTTACCTCGGCAGTCGCAATTTAGAAAACGGCATAGCAGCCGTGGAAAAATTATTGGCAGAGGGCCTAAGCAATGTAGAGGCTATTCAGCTTGACGTCACAGATGATGAATCTGTAAAAAATGCTCGTACAGCAATAGGTAAGAAAACAAAAGTATTGGACATACTTATCAATAACGCGGGCATTTATGGTGGCTATCCACAGTCGGCACTTGATTCAACCATAAACCAGTTTAAAACAACGTATGATTTAAATGTTTTCGGGGTTGTGAGAGTTACACAGGCCTTTATTGATTTAATGAAAAAATCTTCCCAACCTCGTATTGTAAATGTAAGTTCAAGTCAAGGTTCAATTACTTTGCACAGCGACCCTTCATACAAGTACTATGACTACAAAGGAGCTGTTTATCTTTCTTCAAAATCAGCAATGAATATGTATACAGTTGTTTTGGCATACGAGCTTAGGGATAGCGACTTTAAAATAAACGCTGTTTGCCCAGGATATACAAAGACAGATTTTAACGGTCATCGGGGGCCAGGTAGTGTTGAAGTTGCCGGAAAGCGAATCATAAAGTATGCTTTGATTGACAAAGACGGACCGACTGGAAAATTTTTTAGTGAAGAAAATAATCCTGAAACGGAAGTAGTGCCATGGTAATAAACACTGCCAATGTACCTTAAAGTATATATCCCAAGTAGCCAGGGCGGCTACTTCCTTTCTTAACGAAGGGGTTTAAAGTTGGAGAGGCAAGTCAATAAACTAAATCAGCGAGGATCTAGCAGCAGGTATATCCACCTATATACCTATGAAGCGCTGGCTATGTAAGACTCCACCCCCTTTTGCTAACACACCCAATATAGATAGGCAGCTAGCGCAGCAACGAGAGGCCGAAATCGCCTACCGGAAGGCACGTGAGGCCAGGGATGCCGAAGAAGAGCGAGCAGGGAGAGAAAGAGGTGAAAGAGAACGCAAAGCTAAAATAACCAACCAGAAAACGCGGGAAGCCTGGGAAGCTGAAGAAAACCGAAAGGCAAAAGAAAGAGCGGACAAGGATGAGGAGATACACCGCAAATACATAGCAAACCTGGATGGCATCCTATTGATGCACAATTTAACAATAGGCGAGATACCCGCGTCATCACGCTCTCTTTCGAGTACCTTTTGGCCTTACCTCCAATCGCGAGAACAGACAGGAAAAAAAGGCATCAGAAGCTAAAAAAAATAGAGTAAACAACTAGCGGACTGCTTTCTAAGCATGCTTCAACGGTCTGCTTTAGAGACCCAAGCTTCTTTTTTTGGACGATTATTGCAAGAAAAGATAAGAGCTATAATATCTTCTTGAAAGTAATGCAGAAATAAAAGCCAATAAGCTGAGTAAGGATTAATTTAACCTCGCTAGTAGCCGACCGGACCGCTGAATGCTCACGTTTTCCAATATTCATACACGGTTTGGCGCATTTGCACCAGCAAGTTGTTGATTGTGGTAAAGTCGGGTTGTTCGGGTAAGTCTGTTTGGGCGAAGAGCAATTCGATGCGCTGCACCTTTTCCTCGGCCATGGCCACCAGTTCTTCGTAACTGAATTCACCAGCCCGGATGCGTAGCAGGAATTCGCGGTTGGGTCGTCGCACAATTATGTTGTGTTGCGTGGCAATTTCCTCGGCCATATCGAGCAGGCGGATAGTGTGCATCATATTTTTGGCATCGTAGTTTTTGCCGTGCTTTAAGGTGTTTTCATACCGTTCCTCATTCCGTTTTTCTACCCATTCCCAGTATTCACGGTAATCTTTGCAGTAAGATGAGAAGCCATCTTTATGAAAGGATAGATGCGTTATTGGAGCCATTCCTTCGGGTACACTGCTCAAAACGACATCTTCTGACTGCTCTTTTACAATTCCCCGAAAACCCAGCTCTTGATTCTTGTCATAAAAGAGCGCGTAAAAATTCTTGATGTGTGGCACATTGACCAGCCCACAAAATGACTGTTCTACTCCTTGGCTAACCAGCCAATCCTTCACCGGCATAGCTCCCTGCGCATGCGTGACGAAGCAGAAGTCGAGGATGTCTTTGAGCTGTTCGCTCATCGGATTCAGGATTTTCTTGTTCAAGCCTCTGGCTTTCTTGATTTGCGCCATCGCATAACCTGCAAATGTACCCTGGCACAACTTCGAGAGAAACGTGCGAGTGCTAATCAAATCCATCGCTGGGTGGCGGTACAGCAGGCAGTCGGCGGGCACGGCCAGCATTTCCAGCAGGTTGGGATTGTTGCGGTACAACAGCTCAATGAAGCGCCGTAGCTCGTAATAAACCTCGTCGTTGCTGGCATTGTTTACCTGCTCAACGTAGTTCAATCCGTAGAAATCAGCCTCTGGCAGCACGTAAACCCCCTTGAGATCTGTATCAGAAGTAGGCAAGTCAGTACCATAAGAGCGACTGCCCGAAATGCATTCAAATATGATCAGGTTGCGTTCTTTCAGTTCGTCAATAGTCATGAGGTTGAAAGCTAGGATATCGTTAGTATATCAACAAAAATCATTCGTTATTTCTGGTTACTCGACTTTAATTAATGAAAATAGGCAATAGAGTTTTCATACTCTATTGCCTATTTTTTAGCCTCGGTATTGGTGAAGCGCGTCACCTTTTTACTTTTTACCAAGGGTTTGTCCTGGCTGTAGTTTTCATTGGATTTATTAGCTATTTACCCACTTCTTGAAAAGATGGTTAAGCTGTTCAGTGTTTCCGGTAAATGTCGGTAATATTTTGGCGAATCTCTCACAGGTGGCAACTTCTGCCTCAATAAACTGGTGCAAGGTCGCGGATGTTGGTATTTTGGCGGTTTCTACGGCCTTTGATTTTTTCTGTCGCAAAGCTTCTATCTCTTGCAATAAATCACTTCGGTTGGCCATCAGGCGGGTGAGTGGTTGGAATTCCATCGGTGGTACGGTCTGATATTCGCGCACCCACATAGCCGATAGCAGGGAACGAAGGATGTAGAAATACTTTTTCAGCTTCACCTCTGGCTGCTCTGCTATTTCATTAAACGCATTGTGCACCAGTCCTAAGTGGTGATTAATGCCTGAGCGGGCTGAAAAACAACTGGGCATGAGCGCCAGTAATTCTTCCCGAAAGCCTGCTCGGTTTTGGTAAATAATGGGCGATTGCAGCCATTCGAAAATCACGGCGTTTGACTTCCGCATAATCCGCAAGGCTTTTCGCAATTCCCAGCCGCTGATGTCTAGTTCGTCATTGATAGGGAGTTCCAGGGTGTCTTTTTTATCATCAATAGATAAGTACCAGTCTGGCGGATGGACGTAAATAATGCGCACGTCATAGTCGCTGTCGGGCGAGGGGAAGCCCCAAGCGCGGCTGCCTGACTCGCAGGCATAGAGAATAGTAATGCCCTTTTCAGCTTCTAATTGAAGCAGTTGCTGAGTAATGACTGAATTCATGCCAGCAACTTATGCATTTGGCTGACCGATTGCAAATTATTTCATCGCCTTTTCTGCCTTGACGGAATTGGATAAACTTAGAGCAAAAGGCTACTAAAATCGCCTTAAAATAAGAATGTCATTGGTTGGATGCCTGCTTTCTCTAAATAAGGATCTAAACGTTTGGCCAATTTCACCCAGTTTCTGTGAGGTACGGCAGGATATAAATGATGCTCCAAGTGGTATAAGTGCTCTAGGGCAATTAGAGAAAAAAATCGCCCTCTAAAGAGCTTGGTCTGAAATAAGACATTGCTTTCCTGAGGCTGATGCGGAATATAGGAAGTAACAAGGGGAATGATCCAACTGCCCATGATCATTAAGAGCACATAAATCAAAAAAATTGGGGTAACGGGCAGTAACCAAATGGCAGAAACAATGAACAGTAAGCAGAGCGTACTTTCTAGCAGAATCCACTTCTTATCCATTGGCTTTTTGGCATGCTTCCATGCCCAAAGCCCAATCTTTACTTGAAAAATTAAGCCTTCTCCCATCGTTCTGAGAAAAGACATTCCCGCGGCGGCACCCTCTATATCACTTGGGTGAGGATAAGTGGCATGATGATAAAGGTGAGCCAGTCGGTAGGCGTGCCCGCTTCGGATGGAAAGCACCTCCAGGAAAAACAACAGGAAATCGTTGGTGAATTTATTTAACCCTAAGTTCCTATGAACCAGGTCGTGGGAGGTGGAGCCGTAAGTAAAAAAACTGAAAGCCATCACTGACAAAACTGCCCAAACCCAATGAGCTGTAAAGGCAAAAATGAAATATAATATAATGGAAGCCAGTGGCAGAAACAGGGTCAAAAACAATTGGTAACGGGTAAGCCGTAATAGATCTACTCCAAGGCTTGAAATAGAGGGTAGAATGAGTGATTGCTTTTCATTTCGATCACTCTTTTTGAGTGGCTGATTGGGGAAGTCTTTCATGAATTGCTAAGAGTGAATCAATACAGTTTGTGCATTAAGAATTCTATCGTAGATAACTAAAGGCATGGAAGAAAATCTCATCGAAGGGATTAAACTTCTGGCTGTTGTAAAGGCGTTGGTTGAGACAGTTGAGTATGCCAAGTTCGAAAAGTTAATCCCAGACCACTTAAATAAGTAACAACACCCAGGTAGGCCGGCAATAAGTGAGTGACGTCGGTATAGCTGATGACGAAATGCACGCCGAGGGCGAAAGTGAAACCGATAGTCAGCGATACCAGCAGGATTTCCCAGAGGTTGCGCGTTGGTTCAGCCCGACGAATGGTAAAGAAGATAATTAGCCCAATGGTAGCCAGCCCTCCACCAAAGCAAGACCGGTCGTGGGCGATCAAGGGAATCAGGTGATCTTCTACCTGGCGAAGTTGGTGAACAGTGGCGTGCATGAAAACCAGGTCCTGTGGAACAAAGACCGCTGTCATTCCTACAAACATGATAGTCAACCCACCGGCAAACAAGCCAAAGCCTGTAAAGAGCAACAGTGTAATACCGATGCCCGTCCTAGTTGTAAAGTTCCAGTGATTGGTTACTTTCAGGATGTCCCAGATGCTTTTGTCCCCAGTAAGCCGGGCGTAAGTCCGCACCAACCCAATGCTATAAAAAGGCAGGAGCATCAGCGTGGCCATGCCGTGCCAGGAATCCAAGTAGCCGTGTCCTAGATAGGTTAGAAAACTGCCAAAGCCGGTAATGCCGGATAACAGTAACAGCCACCAAGCCCAGGCCTGCCCCTGCTTGAGGGGAAACTCCACCAGCCACATGTAAATACAGCCAACGGCGATAATGGAGCCACCAAAAGCCACCCGATCGTGAAACATAAAATGGGTAATTTTGCCCTCGTGGTAACGCGACAATTGTTGGGCAGTAAGCCCAAGGTAACTAACGTCGTGGGGCAGGAAGTGGCCGGTGATGGATTGAATAATGACAAATAGCCCGGACAGGATCAGGATCAAGCCAGTAAAAGTGAGAAAGAACCGGCCGTCCCCCGCGAGTGCTTCCCATAAGCGGCGATTGTCCGGTGAAGCGAGGTGTTGAGGCAATGGGGTAAAGGGTTTGGGTGATGAGAACAATAAAATCCAATGTACGAATTTAACTGGAGCTACGATTAGGACACAACTTATTCTACAAAATTTCTACAAAATTGCTGCTCTGATGGAGCAGCAATTTTGTAGAAATTTTACTTAAAAAACAGTCCTGTTTCCAGCAAATTATTTGATTATATACTTCATTAACAGCAGAACATCTTCTGTTTTCTCCGCGTCAATCCCCATATTGCCAGCATCAATTTTCCAGTTTTTGATAGGGCTACCAGCACCATTAAGCGTCACGGTACCACCTTTAATAGTATCCAGGGGATCAGCCGACGGTATATCATCAGCGAGACTCCAATTGACCAGGTTC
>JAZKGK010000028.1:0-7707 GCA_040385915.1 Bacteroidota bacterium | reverse complement strand
TTTGATAAATATCCTGAATTAGCCACTGGTATCCGTGGATTGTCAGAAGAAACGACTACTGGTGTTCACCGTCTATACGAACGGATGAAAAACGGTACGTTGTTGCTACCGGCTATCAACGTAAATGATTCTGTTACCAAGTCGAAATTCGATAACCTGTACGGTTGTAAAGAATCTTGCGTAGATGCGATCCGCCGTGCTACTGACGTAATGATGGCTGGTAAAGTAGCTGTTGTTGCTGGTTTCGGTGATGTAGGCAAGGGAACTGCCAAGTCATTGAGCGGTGCTGGTGCACGCGTTATCGTAACTGAAATTGATCCCATTTGTGCCCTGCAAGCGGCCATGGAAGGTTACCAAGTATTGAAAATGGAGAATGCTATTAAGTATGCCGACATCATCGTTACCACCACTGGTAACAAAGGCATTATTACTGAACGCCACTTCCGTGCAATGAAAGATAAGACCATCGTTTGTAATATCGGTCACTTTGATATTGAAATCGATATGGCTTGGTTGAATGGCACTTACGGTCACACCAAGGATGAAATTAAGCCACAAGTGGATAAATACACCATTGATGGTAATGACGTTATTATCTTGGCTGAAGGCCGTTTAGTAAACTTAGGTTGCGCTACTGGTCACCCTTCATTCGTGATGTCATCGTCGTTCAGCAACCAGGTTCTAGCCCAGTTAGAATTATGGAACAACTACAAGAACTACGAGAAGAAAGTATATACCCTTCCTAAGTATTTGGATGAGAAAGTAGCTCGTCTGCACTTGGCTAAAATTAGCGTAGAATTGGAAGAACTGAGTCCTGAGCAAGCTGACTACATCGGTGTAGATGTAAAAGGCCCATTCAAATCTGACCACTACCGTTACTAGTCGACTGATTTATTTATTAGTATGCAACAAGGCCACCGAATATTCGGTGGCCTTGTTGTTTTTTTAACGATACAAGTAAGCCTTAATCTTTTTTTTTCCTGCTTTTATATTAGGGTTAGTTCCCTTCCAGTACCTTGAATAGTTCATCTAATTTAGGCGTAAGAATGATTTCGCTCCGGCGGTTCTTCTGACGCGCTTCGGCGGTTTTGCCCTCAGCTACTGGAATGAATTCACTCCTGCCCGCAGCAGTCAATCGGGTGGCTGGAGCCCCTTCGGTTACCAATACCTTCACAATAGAAGTAGCCCGCAGTGCGCTTAATTCCCAGTTATCCGACACATTGCCAGTGCCTTTGGCAAAGGGCACATCATCGGTATGGCCTTCTACAGTTACATTGATGTCATTTTGTTCTTTCAATACGGAGGCTAGTTTTTTCAATGCGGCCACTCCTTTAGGGTCTACTGTGTAGCTTCCTGACTTAAAAAGCAATTTCTCTGAGAGCGACACGTAGACTTTTCCATTGCGTACATCTACCGACAAGTCGCTGCCCTTGAAACTTAATAAGGCGTTATTTACCTTTGTTTTGAGGTCATTTACTGCTTTGTCTTTATCAGCCAATATCTTTTCCAATTCCAGCAAACGTTGTTCGCGGCTTTTTAAATCGGTGCTCAACTTATCGTTTTGAGCCTTGGCCGCCAAGATGTTCTCTTCCATCAACCGTAACTCCTGCTCCTTTTTAGACAAATTCTGTGCAAGCGCCCCTTTTTCTGTAGAGCTGTTGGTTAGCAACGCATTATAAGACTTGTCCAATAGGTTATATTTCTCGAACAAATCATCAGTAACCGCTTTGTTCCGCCGGTAGTTGATGCCTAATTGCGTACTGTCCTGAATAAGACGGCCATTTTGATCTTTTAGAAACTTAAGTTGCTCCCGTAAACCGACGACATCTTTCTTTACGGTAGCCAGAGTAGTGTCGCATTGATTTTTTAACTTTTCTAAAGCTTGGTTCTGTTTTTCCAGCGAATCAAATTTTCGGGCAGAGACGCAACTGGAAAGATTAATAGCGATGAACGTGAAAATTGACAAAGCATACAAATAAGCGTATTTAGGCATCATACTAAGGTGGTTTATGAGTAGATAATGGGGTGATAACAGGTTACACGGTTTTTATTTATCTAAGGTTCTTCCAATAAAAAAACCCCAGCGAAGGTAAGTCCTCAGCCGGGGTAAATATAGTCAATTGATCGAATAGGATGGCTTTATTTAAATCTTCATCCATCGGGCAACCTAGGAATGCAATGACTACGCAATCATTGGTTTCCGTACGGGAGCAGCATCCAAGGTATCGTTGAAACGGCGCTCCGGACGGCCTTTGAAATCGCCTTTGTGGTAAGCATACCCAGCAACGATTGGCATGGCAATCGTCGCTTCAGCCCAAATCATTTGCTCATATACCGTATCCACTTTACCCCAAGAGCAAGCTTCTTTCAGCGTAGAACCTGATAAAGCACCATCGCGCTCATCGGCTACGGTAATTTGTACGGCGTATTTGTGCATGGCTGCTTCTTTCTCCAAAATGTCGCAAGCCACTACAATGTCCTGTACGAAGTTTTTAGGAACACCACCACCAATCATGAATAGACCTGATTCGGGATTAGCCAGCTTAGTTTTGGTAATTTCCAGGAAATCCTTGGCCGAGTCGATGCTAAGGTGATGCTCAGGATTGTGCCACTGATGATGTACCAGCCCGAAACCAGCAGAACAATCGGAGAAGGCGGGTACGAAAATCGGCACGCCTTTTTTGTAACACTGGTATACAATAGACTCTTCGCGGAAATCAGCATATTGGTCATTTTCTTCCAGGAATCGACCCATTTCCTTAATGAATTCACGAGAAGAGTACGCTTTTTTAGGTAGGGTTTCGCAAATCTGGCCGATTACATCATCGCAGATACGCAGGTCTTCCTCGTCGATGAAGGTATCGTAAATGCGGTCAATCATCAATTCGCGTAGTTCCTGGTCATCAATGCCAAATTGAGTACCAATATAGTGTTTGAAACCCAGTGCTTCAAAAAAGTCCTGATCTACGATGTTAGCGCCAGTAGAAACGATGGCATCAACCATATTATTTTTGATCAGATCAACCACTACTTTCTTCAAGCCAGCGGAAATGAGTGAGCCAGCCAAGGTCAGATAGACTGCGCAGTCTTTGTCTGCTTGCATCATGTTGAAAATCTTGGCTCCTCTGGACAGGTTTCTTGCCTGGAAAGCCATGCCTTCCATGGCTTCTACCATCGATACCACGTTGTGTGCCTTGATATCTATGTGCTGAATGGTGTCTTGTAATAACTCTTTTTTGCGTGCTTCTTTGGACATGGTAGTAATGTTTAATGATTGAACTTTTGCTTAAAGTGTTTATAAACGAAGGGAATTAAAAGGGCTTTTATAAAGCCTTAAACGGTTGGTAAAGTTTCCATTATCCATCTAATTTACTAGCTTAAATAATTGATTAGTAACAAGAAAGACCTGTTGGAGGCTTTTTAGGTCAAATCCAACAGGTCTTTCCGACTAGGTGGCGCAAATCTACGAAAGTCAGGAAATCCAACGCCGGTTTTTAAGAATTATTTTCAAGCATGGAAAATGCTCCGCTTGACAGTCCCTGAAGTTTTGTATTTTTAAAACCCAATACTTTTTATACGTGATGGAAGGCCAAAAGGATGAGGTAGTAAATTTATTCTACCTATTTAATGAAGGAGATCTTTATAAAGTTGAGGAAGATTTGCCCTCGTTAATGATGGACAATACTAAGCTAAGCCAGTCGACTAGCCAAGAGCCTGCTATAGTCAAAATTCCCGATATAACGCCTGTTGCTCAATCAAATGAACCACCTATAGTACTAGCAGTGGAAGCCCTATTGCCGCAGGAAGAAACGGCTGCAACAATCATACACGCAGAAGCCGAAGCGCTAATAGCTGAGCTGGTGATTGAGCCAGTCGGTATTCAGGAACAAGAACCCACGATTGCTGTGGTAGAGCCTGTAATAATCGCTGAGCAAGCGCCCATTGAGCCGAAGTCGGCTGAAAATACGCTCAAGGCTGAGGTGAGAGAACCCCTGATTGCTGAACCAGAACCAACCAAGTTAGCCCATTCCATTTTCTTAGTTGTCAGCGAGTCGCGTTCGGCTTCGTTGAATGTCTATGATGAAGCTTTCCTCGAAAAAGTGTTGCAGGCGGTGGGCGTTAGTCTCGATAAAGTGACGTTGATTAATGTCAGCGGCTTAACTAATCCGGATTACCACTATATTTTCCGGGAAAAGCAGGTGCGTGAATTTATCTCTTTTGGTGTGCCAATGGAGGAATTGAACCTGTACCTGCCTTTGCTGCCTTACGAAGTGAAGTTTTTTCATGGCATCCAATTTCTGTACACTGATAGCCTGGAAGGTATCCGTACCGACATCGAACGGAAGAAGTGGCTCTGGACAGCATTGAAGCAAATGTTCGGTATGAAGTAGATTGTTTTGCTGAATTCATTTAGGTCTATACTAATCTTGCGGACATGCCTTCTACTCAACCATTTTCAACGCATCATCCATCCATTATTCTGCTGGTATTGCTTGGTCTCTTCAGCTTTTGTAAAGCCAGGGCTCAGAACAGTAGCTCTTCTACCGACTCTACAGATCGCAGTCCGCTATTTACGTCTTTTGATGGAACGAAGATTCATTATGAGATCGAAGGAAAAGGCAAACCAGTTGTATTGATTCATGGCTTTATTAATACGAGTGATAACTGGAAAAAAAGCCCTTTGTTCCAGGATTTATTAAAAAATGATTTTCAAGTCATTAACCTTGATTTGCGCGGCAATGGAAAATCAGACCATCCGCACGCGTTGGCTTCCTACCAGCATGATGCGGAAGCGCAGGATATTATGGATTTAGCCAAGTTTTTGGGACTGAAGCACTACGCCGTAGTGGGGTATTCGCGAGGGTCTATTATTGCTGCCCGTCTGCTGGTGCTGGCTAAAGGTGTGCAAGTTGGCGTATTAGGTGGCATGGGGTCGGGGTTTACTGATCCACATTGGGAACGACGCGAAGCTTTTTACCGCGCCTTCAGTGGCGAGGCCGATGTGCCAGCGTATACCAAAGGAGCGGTTAATTATGCAAAATCTATTGGCGCTGACATAGTAGCCTTGGCGCAGATGCAAGGTGCCCAACCTTCTACATCGCCCGAAGAGTTGCGTCGGCTGAAGAAACCTGTGTTGGTCATTGCTGGCGATAAAGATGTTGACAATGGCTCAGCAGCCGAACTTACTCAGCTATTGGGAAATGCTACTTACGAAAGTGTTACAGACGGAGATCATAACAATACGATGCGTAGGGCAGAATTTTCTACGGCGGTAGTAAACTTTCTGAAAACACACTGACAAGGCAATCCGCCTGAGCATAGATATTCATTCCAACAGAAGAGGCTAAAATATTTTGCCTGGATTCAGAATCCCTTTTGGATCAAATACCTTCTTTATGCTGCGCATTAGGTTCAACTGCACTTCTCCCAGGGCAATGCCAATATAGGGTTTCTGCACCAGCCCAATGCCGTGTTCACCCGAAATCGTACCGCCCAGGCTTACCACCAACCGGAATATTTCGCGAATACCTTCAGTTACTGTATTGTTCCAGTCATAGTCCGATAAATTGCCTTTCAGGATATTCACGTGCATATTGCCATCGCCCACGTGGCCGTAACATACTGACTGAAAACCGTATTTCCGGCCAATTTCCTTTACGCCGCGCAACAGTTTGGGCAGTTCGGCGCGGGGTACTACGGTATCTTCTTCTTTGTAGACCGACGTATGTCGAACGGCGTAAGCGGCCTTCCGGCGCAGTTGCCATAGAATTTCTTTCTGCTCAGTCGTATCGGCCAGCAAGATTTCGTCGGTATTATAAGCCGATAATACTTCGTAGATTTTCTCGGCATCTTTGAAGATCAAGTCCATATCGTTGCCATCGACCTCAATAAGCAAGTGTGCCTGAATGTGCGGCGGAACGACCATATTTAGACCCAAATACTCAATGGTTTTGTCAATGGCATCGCGTTCCATAAACTCCAGGCACGAAGGCACAATGCCCGCCATAAATATTTGCGCCACTGCCTCGCAAGCCTCTTCTGCCGAAGCAAAAGGAACCAGCATCACCACATTTTTGGCTGGATAAGGCAGCAGTTTGAAAACAACTTTGGTAATAATTGCCAGGGTGCCTTCACTGCCTACAATCAGCTGCGTGAGGTTATAGCCAGTAGAATTTTTCAGCACATTGGCTCCCGTCCAGATGATTTCACCTGTGGGCAACACTACTTCCAGATTCAGCACGTAGTCGCGGGTGACGCCGTATTTTACCGCCCGTGGACCGCCAGAGCAATGCGCCAGGTTCCCACCCAAAGAACAGCTTCCCCGGCTCGCGGGATCGGGCGGATAGAAAAGCCCTTTTTCAGCCACTGTGTCCTGAAATACCTGCGTTACTACGCCCGGCTCCACGGTCGCTTGCAGGTTGCGCATATCAATGTCCAGAATTTTATTAAAGCGCTCCATCGAAAGCACTACTCCCTTTTGCACGGGCAAAGAACCCCCACTCAGGCCAGTACCCGCACCGCGCGGTGTAACTGGAATGCTGTGCTCGTAACAGAGCTTCATCACCAGACTTACCTGCTGCGTATCGGCGGGTTTCACTACTACATCGGGTAGGAACGACAGGTCTTCGGTTTCGTCTTTCGAGTAGGTTTGCCGGTTTTCTTCGTCGAAGAATAAATAGCTGGAGCCTACAATAGCCGTCAATTGGGCTATGATCTGATCGGTCAGCAAATGGCCTGGGGATAAATTTTGGAGGGTTTGCATACTGAAAAATTAAAACTGCCGTGTTTTATGGAAAAGGAATAATGCGTATTATTACCAAACCTAAACAAAGGTAAGGAGATGTGTTCAGAATAGTCCTAACCTAATTATTGAATCCTTGATTAACCTATATTCTATACCTCGCTACGTATGCTTTGCCTTATTGCTTAGCGTAGGATTTACTGCCTGCAAAAGTGCCAAACCCCGTAAAACGGCTCATCATCGGGCAGCTCCTTCACGCGCGGGTTCCTATTCCAAACCCAAACCTAAGCCTCGGGAAGCCAAGCTAGCCACTGTTCACGCGGAAACGGTTATAGAAACAGCTCGCTCTTACCTGGGAACGCCTTACAAATACGGAGGCACAACCAGCAAAGGAATGGATTGTTCAGGATTGGTATTTACTTCATTTCAAGCCGTTAACATCACGCTGCCCCGCAGTTCGCAAGCGCAGTCGGGCGTAGGCAAGCCGATCAAAACTTCGGAGATTCATCCCGGAGATCTGTTGTTCTTTTCAGAAAAAAAGGGCGTCAATAAAATATCGCATGTGGGCCTGGTAACATCCGTTAGAAGCGACAACGAAATTATCTTCATTCATTCTACCAACAGCCGCGGCGTGATGGAAGATGATTTATTCTCAGAACATTATCATAAAATTTTCATCAAAGCCGTCCGGCCTTTTTGATTAGTCAAAACTTTTACCCACTTTTGCCGAATCAATTATCAATGAACAATGGATTTTTTATGTTTATTGATAATTGTTAACTGTTCATTGATTAGGGGGATTAGCTCAGTTGGCTAGAGCGCTTGCATGGCATGCAAGAGGCCACCGGTTCGAATCCGGTATTCTCCACTAAAGCCCCAAATCTACCAGATTTGGGGCTTTTTTAATATAAGAGACATCGGAAACACTTTTCGTCTGTTCGCTTTGCAGCGCAGACAAAATGAAG
>JAZKGK010000027.1:0-5512 GCA_040385915.1 Bacteroidota bacterium | reverse complement strand
TATTAAGTGAACTGCTGGAACAGTCCACCCAAAGGCTGGAAGATATTCTTCATGGGTTGACCGAGCTTGTGGAAGGGAATGCTAACCAAGAAAACACCCGCCTTGGATGCCATCCTGGCCGAGGTGACCAGCGAATTCGGGGAGCAGTTGACGGGTTTGGAAGGAACGATTACCGCTGATTTTTCACTGGCTCTGGCGCTGGTTTGCCCGAAACCGTATCTGGAAAGTTTGTTTCGCAATATGATCAGCAACGCCCTGAAGTATCGCCATCCCAACCGTCGCTTGCAGCTACTCATTACCTCGCACCGGAATGCCGGTTTGGTCGTGTCACTTTTCAGGATAACGGGATCGGTATTGACTTCCTGGCGGATAAACATCTGGTTTTCAAGCCTTTTTACCAGGTGGGCCGGCTTCGTGAAGGAAAAGGAATGGGATTATATATCGGAAAAAGTATGCTTGAAATGAATGGCGGAAAAATCGAGGTGTCCAGCCAGGTCTCCCACGGGACCACGTTCACGCCCCATTTAAAGGAATATTGACCGGTTCACCCGCTTCCCACCACCTCTAACCGGAGGACGCGTTTGCCGGGGAGAACCAGACTTCCAGGCACCGCTCCGGGAAATGGGCGACGGCCATTCGGGGAACAATTGAGAAGTCGTGAGCGGAATTTGACTGCCAGAACCAGAAAAACGTCCTCCAGCATCGGTTCCTTATCGATGGGAGGAATAGGGCTTCGCTTTTTCAATCGCTTGCCTACCCACGTGGATGGCATAGTGCTTTTAGCAAACAGACCGTAGCGGCGGTAGCGGCATCCTACGCTACGGAGAAGGAGTAACTTGCTCAGGTTCCTAGTTGAAGTGGCAGGAAATGGCCTCCGAATTAAATGTCAATGTTAGGTTTTTTGAACTTTTTGTGCGGCCGTGGTGTACTTTTTAAAGTAGACGGTAAACTTAGTTCCTATTCCTTCCCGGCTTTCCACTGTAATTTTCCCTCCGCTGTTTTCAATGATGCGTTTGATGATGTAGAGACCAATGCCGGTTCCTTCTACGTGCGTATGGAAGCGCTTGAACATGGAAAACAATTTAGAAAGCTGGCTTTCCGATATGCCAAGTCCATTGTCTTCAATGGACAACACACAATAGTCTCCTTCATCAAAACTTTTGAGTAGCACAACCGCCAAACGCTGGGGGGAACGATACTTAAGGGCATTGGAAAGCAGGTTATAGAGAATACTCCGCAGCTTCGGGCGGGCAAAGGAAATCTCGACTTCCTGGAAATCGGCTTGGATTTCCGCTCCCTGCTGTTCCATCAAGTCCCCGATGTCTTCTTTTACCTCCTCCAACAGCTGGGAAAGCATCACCCTTTCTGTCTCCTCCTCCAGGTTTTTCTGGACTTTGGCCATGTCCAGCATTCCTTGCAGGGTGTCTTTAAACTTCCCGAGGGCCTCATTCATCAGGTCAAGCATTTTCAGTTCCTGACCCTGGAGCTGAGGCTTCAATTGCCGGGAAAGGATCCGCAGCAGACCCTCTAAATTAGCAATAGGGCCTTTCAGGTCGTGGGAAGCGCTGTAGACAAAGTTGTCCAGATCTATATTGGTGTGCAGCAGCGCTTGATTGACTTTGGCTAGTTCTTCATTGTTGGCTTTGATTTCTTCATTAGCGGCCTGTAACTCCTCATTGTTGGCGGCTAGTTCCTGCGCAAAAAGGTGTCGCTCTTCTTCCGCTTGCCGTTGCTGCGTGACATCGGTGTGTACGCCCACCCATTCCCGAATCTGCCCTTGGGAATCGAGCAAGGGAATCGAGCGGATTGAAAAAATACCCCAGTTTCCGTTTTTCCTCCGGACCCGATGCTCAAAAACAAACGGCTTGCGTTCCTTTACCGCCTGGGTCCAGGCCTCTACCGTAGCCTGGGCATCTTCCGGATGAATCGCCTGGGCCCAGCCATAGCCCTGGTATTCCTGGTGGGATTGACCCGTCAACGCCGCCCAGCCCGGTTGCGGCCCTTCCATTTGCCCCTCTGCATTATTTGTCCACAGGATGCCTTGCACGGCCTCCACGGCTGCCTGAAAGCGCTCCTTGCTCTCCTGGAGGGCTTGCCCGGCCATTTGCTGATCGGTCACATCGGAGAAAAGCCCGATTTTATACCCGGACGCGTCGGAATAATCCAGGGTGGTAACCGTCACTGCCACGTACCGCTGCTGTCCTGGCCGAGCCAAGGCAATGATATGTTTGGTCGTGCCGTGATCCGACTCCTGAACCATTCGTTGCCATTCGTTTTGAGCTTCCTCTGGCAACAAATCCAGGATAGAGGTACCCATCACGGCCCGTTCGGAGGTGTGGAAGAGGAGAGAAGCCTGCTGGTTAAAGGATAAAATAATACCCTGCCTGGTAAAGAGCACCAGCCCGATCGGCGCTTCTTCCAATACCCGGTTCAGATAGACTGTTTTTACTTGTTCATAGGCGGGAAGAAAAGCCGGGGTAGGTTCGGAAGACGAGGCTTTTAGCAGGCGATAGTTTCTTCGTTGCTCTGTCCGTAACACGTGATCGGCCACCACCGCGGCCAGGCCTTGTTTAGCGGCATTGGAAACCGTATGAATGGTGGGACCGATAAAGGGGGTAAATTGAAAGGCTTGTTTCACTTTGGCGTGTGCATGGGCCTCATTGATTAACAGCACTGAAAGCGTGGCATCGAATCGGTAAACCTGCTGAGCCAGCCGAATCGGATTTTGCGCTTTTTCACCGATAATCAGAATTTCCGCTGGCTGGGGATGGTCAGTCATGGCAACCACCTCTGCTTCCGAAAGAGAGACAAAGGCTACTTCCGCCAAAGGGATGCCTTGCTTGATCCATTCCAATGTTTCTTCCTGCAAACCCGTATGGAGAATGTTCATTTGTAAAATGGCTGGCCATTAATCGGTTAAAATGGGCTGCTCCAAAAGGGCGCGGCCCATCCAGGTATATAATAGATCGGTGGTGGGAGACATGATGTGAGCCGCCTGGGCATCGCGCAGCAGCACGTCAAAACGGGACTTATCCCGATAGCCTATCCCGCCGCAAAGTCGCATGGCGTCGTTGACTGACTCCACCACGCAATGGGCCACTTCCGCTTTGGCCGAAAGCAGTGCCAGTACGGCTTCCTCCCCGCCCCGGTCTCCTTCCAGGGCTGCGTGATACATCAGTCGGCGGGTCCGTTCGATTTTAGCCCATATCATCCCGAGTTGGTGCTGCAAATGCGGAATCTGATTCAAGGAAAGGCCACTATGGCTATGACTGCGATGCATTAAATGATCCTTTGCTTGTTGGAAAGCGGCTTGGGCGATGCCCAGGTAGGTTCCCGACATGGCCGTCAGGAAATAGGGGGCCACCACCTGGAAAATGTACCAGAGTTGATCCCCTTTGTGTCCCAGCAAATGCTGCGCAGGAATCCTGACCTGCTCCAGGGCCAGGTTGCGGGAAGAGTTCCCCCGCATGCCCAGGCCCGTCCATGGCGGTCCCCATTCGATGCCGGGAGCGGTTTTTTCGATTACCACGCACGAGAACTGGTGAAGCTGGGCATCCGGTTCCACACCAACCGTAGAAACCACGTAGGAATCCGCCTGACTGCCATTGGTAACAAAGGTTTTATTTCCTTTCACCAATAACTCCTCTTCAGACAGGGACAAGAGTTGCGTTTGCGGATAGTAGAAGTGAGCACCGGTTCCCGGCTCGCTGAGGGCTAAGGTAGTGAGGTGTTGCCCTTGGACAATCGGCTCCAAAAAATCGGTTTTCTGCCGGGCGGTGGCTTTGGCTGCGATGACGGCGGATGCCACGCAGTGCATACCAAAACACAAGGCCGTAGAAGCGGATACCTGGCCAATGATTTCACAGGTTTGTACCAAACCATATAAGCCCTGTCCCAGCCCTCCACTCTCCCGCGGGATGACCAGGCCGGCGAGTCCCTCTTGCTGAAGGGTACGAATACTTTTTTCGGGCCACCAAGCCTGTTGATCGATTTGATCGGCTTCGACCCGAATGGTATCTTCAGTGATGGCTCGGATTTTACCAAGAATAGCGGGTAATGGCATGAACGTAATTTTTTGATATTAAATAGTAACGTAAATCAGCCAACCGATCATCGGTTACTGCTTGATTCCCTCTTTTTGGAATTCCTCCGAAGCGGCTACCTTGCTCCATTTTGGTTGCACCATTGCCTTACTCGGGTACCGCACCATTCTGGCTCCCTACTCAGCCTTATTCTTTAACCCTTAGGCCATTGCTTTATGCTGGGCGGGTGAGATAAGCGAGGTTGACCAGTAGATTAGTCATTCCTTTTATCATAAATGCTTTCATATCCACCCCGGCAAAATGAAGCATATTGTACTGAAGAGGCAGGTTTTTGATTTGAACCAGGTTTTGAATCAAAATTGGGTTTGAGTGATTTTACACTGGCGACCTTATCCCCGGGTCGCCGCTGCGGTGAATATTTGCTGGCATCTTGCCGCTTTCAAGGTGTCGAATGACCCGTTTATGTTTTGTTCCTGAGTCGGGACGCAGGCGTAACTTATCTGAACCAGTAGGTATGAAACTTATTATGGTAACCTATTTAAGTCTTCAAATAATACCGGGCAAGATAAACAAATACTTTTATCTCGTTGAGCAGATCTGACATGGCCTAAAAAAAGTTACCTGTTTTATGGTCAACTTTTTTTAGGCCATGTCACTGGGCTCCATCAACCTCACAGCGGTATACTTAAATATTGATATGCTGCTCAAGGGTAGGAATCGCCACGAGCGAGAGGCCTACCGGAAGAAAATCCATAGTCAACTTTATATGATCATTAGGGATAGGAGTTCAGTAGAAACAGGCAGCGATCGGCATAAAAGGGAATTTTCCGAATCCGGTTTTTATACGGTTACCTAACTTTTGCATTAAAGTTAGCTTTGGGGTGAACCTATGGTAAATCCCGTTATGAACTTATTTCACCTCGTAGAAGTACTGGATCGCTATCAACAAATCAACTCCCCGACGGAAAAGTTAATGTTTTATGAGAACCTGATACCTGGGCTTGCCCTATTTTATACCTTTGAACCCGATGGAAAAGGTAGGCACCTTACATTTGAAATATGAAAAAGCTTGCTAAAGCTATAATGATGACCTATTGGTGTTTCAAAAAATCCAAAAAGAAACAAGCGGAAAGCACCTTAAAACAGACTGAAAGCCAGTGTGACCCAGTTGCCATTACTGGAACAAAAGATGTTACTCCTTAACGGGAGGTATTGGTCTTGCCAGGAGCAAATCAGTCAGCGCAAGAGCGTCACAATCAAGCCTGGCTGTGATTATATAAAGGGAAGGAGCCATACGGAGGAAGTTTATTAGCTAGAAAAGCCGCAAGGTTGGCACCGGTAAAGAGGCATTCATTCGTGAGCAGACCAGGTGGACTGGACCGATTAAAAGTAGAAGAATGAAAACCAGAGAAAAGCATAGGCGTATAAAACAGAGTGAAAAGGACTCTTAAAAGAGTAAAATAGTATGA
>JAZKGK010000026.1:1452-19318 GCA_040385915.1 Bacteroidota bacterium | reverse complement strand
TCTACTGCACTAACTGGAAAGACGCTGGGAGAATTGGGTAGACCATTGATAATAACAGAGATCAAATTGGAAATCTTTCCACTGGAAGAAACCAAGCGAATAGAATAAGAACCTGGTTCGACTTCTGTCGGGAAAACTACTTCCATTGGGCTAGAACTACTATTCCCCAAAACCACTGGAGACGTAGGGAAAGTAGCCAACCCTATATCGGATAATTCGGCTGTGTAGGTTTCCTCATCGACAAAGTCGCCATTATCGGTAAAGGAAAGTGATTGAGAACTTCCCAAACATAAAGTATTGTCTGAAAAACCAGACAATTGAATGAGGTTTGCACAACTATTTACCGTCAAAGACACTAAATTGGATATTACTCCACTAGAAGAAACAAGGCGGATATTATAAGTACCCGGCTGAGCCGCTGTGGGAATAACAACCTCAAACGGGCTCTGGTTAGCACTTCCAAGACCTATTGGAGTCGTTGGAAAGGTAGAGGAGCCTATATTGGATAATTGAGCCGTATAGGTTTCCCCATTGGCAAAGGTGCCGGACTTAGTAAATGATAAGGAGAAGCCATCGCCTTTACATATGGACGAGTTAGCTAAGGCTTGTAATGTAATGGTACGACAATCTTGAATGGTGATCGACTTCAAATCCGAAATGATACCGCTATTGGAAACAATCCGGATTTGATAGGTGCCAGGAGTGATACCAGTCGGAAGTGCCGTTTTGATGGGACTTTGCGAATGAGTAGCTAACAAGGTAGGATTGGCAAAACTATTACTATTTACTGCTGAGAGCTGAGCCGTAAAGGTTTCGCAGTTGCTAAAATTACCAGTTTTAGTAAACGATAAGGTAAGCAAATCTACTGCACAAACGGGTGTATTGGGTAAGGAAGCTAAAGTAATGGCCTTGACAATGGGGGTTTGAGCCTGATAGGTCAATACCGAAACTTGGTCACTACCATAATTCACACTGGCCAAGTCGGCTCTGCCATCTCCATCAAAATCACCAGTAACCATATCCCAGGGTTTAGTACCCACTGAAAAATTGACTGGTGTGGCCAAGAATGCATTACAGGTATTCCATAGATATATACCCACGAGGCTATTGACGAAACTTGTCTCGGCCACATCGGCTCGGCCATCCCCATTAAAATCCCCTACTACCAGCCCATAAGCATCTGCTGTTAATCCAATTGCTAAAGCAGCTTCAAAGCCGGAATTATCAGCTTTTCTTAGTAATACTGAAACGGACATTGCCCCTGAAAGAGCCGATACTACCAGGTCAATCTTTCCATCCGCATTAAAATCACCCACCGCTATGGTTTTCGCATTAGTACCGCCAGTAGAATACATAACCGGCGCATCAAATAACATACTGGAAGTATTTTGATACAGCACTGATATATTGCTGGATGCTTCTGCCATAGCAATATCAATCAATCCATCGTGGTTAAAATCTCCTGTTGCCATTCCTTGTGAGGTAGCATTTATTGTGATTTTCAGAGTCGAAGAAGGAATATTGAAACCTGTATTTCCAGCATTTCGAAGAAATATCCATAATTTACCGGTCCCTACACCAGGTGTGACAGTTACCCCTAAGTCGGTCTTCCCATCGCTGTTAAAGTCACCCGCTACCAAACTTTGCGCGAAACTGCCAGTTGACAAAACGATTGGTGAATCAAAGCCATTATTGGCAGTATTTCTCATTTGTATTGAGATGGCATTCGTGGTCTTGTTCAGAAAAGCCAAGTCAAACCGACCATTTCCGTCAAAATCACCCACTGTCACATCCTCCGGATGGCTGCCACCAGTCAATCGGGTTTCCGTCTCGAAGCCGGTATTGTCGGCCTTCCGTAAGAGTATGGAAATGTCATTGGAAGTAAAATTCGTGGTTGCCAAATCGGTCTTTCCATCTCCATTAAAATCCGCTGCCACAATTCCCCTTGGCCCACTCCCTACGGCATAGTCCGTTTTGACGTAGCTGTTACTATTCACTATACCTCCGGAAAAGGTAACTGTAAATTGAACAGGCGACGTGCTAGCAGTGATGGAAGATCCGCTTAAATTATTGCTTAGATTGGTTACAGTAACGGGATTAACAGAAGTAGCTCCTGCCGGAACCGTTACTGTAAGCTGCGTGGCTGTAGCTGCGGTAATGGTTGCTTTAACCGCACCAAAATACACCACATTATTCGCCGCTGTAGTATTGAAGCCACTTCCATTAATAGTGATTGTGGTACCTATAGGGCCAGAAGCAGGAGAAAGGAAGGTGATGATGGGAATAACGCTAGTAACCACTGGAGCAACTACTTCATTACTTGTAATCGTGAGATTAGGGACAACAGTACTGATAATAATACAGCGGTACTTATTCACATCTCCCGCAGCAATGATAAAATTAGTAGCATTAGCTCCGGGAATGTTGATGGTATTCTTCTGCCATTGGTATTGATTGAAATTGCCGTCCACTGCGACTGAAAAAGTTAGGGTCGTGGGATTGAAGATAGTAGCCACGGGTGCCTGCGGGGAATAAGTAAAGGTAGGAAAGGTAGCAAAAGGGGGTAATAGGGGTTCAATGTCTTCAAAAGTTAATCGATTAGTGGATACATCGAGATCTTGAAGGGTAGTTAACTGAATAAGACTTTTCGGCAGGGCAGTTAATCGATTATCGCTTAACTGCAGGAGCTGTAGATTGGACAGATTACCAATACTCTCAGGAATGGCAGTAATAGAATTATTGCCTATGAATAGATTCTTCAAGCTAGTCATATTGCCTATTTCATTGGGCACTGACGTAAGGAAGTTATTCATCGCATAAAAAGTATGCACGCTGGTAAGGTTTCCTATGGTGGAAGGCAACACAGTCAACTGGTTATTATGCACAGTGAACTTTAGCAACTTAGAGAGATTACCTACACTTGCTGGCAACACAGTCAACTGATTATACTCCAAGATAAGGTTGGTAAGCTTAGACAGAGAACCAATAGAAACCGGTATGCTGGTTAGTTGATTCTTACTAAATGATAGAGAGAACAGGTTGGTTAGGTTACCCAGGCTTTCGGGTACTACTCCACTCAGGTTATTGGAGGGTAAATTTAACATAGTCACCCGGCCCCCACTCACCGTCACCCCATGCCAAGTGGAAGCATCCCCGGAAAGCCAGTTGGTTTTATTAGTCCAGTTAGCGCCGCCCGTGGCATTGTATAAATCCACCAAAGCCTGGGTATCCTGAGCGTTGGTCTGAGAAAAAACCAGGGTAGATTTTAAACAACAGAAGAATAGCAAAGCAATAATGGGTAGACGTAATCTCATTATCTTTAAGTTTAGGAGTTGGGGAGTTTAGAAGTTTAGGAGTATATGGCTGACAGCTCAAAGCTGATCACCCACGGCTCAAGGCTTACTAACTTCCACTTTGTTTTCTTTGCTCACTTCTACCTTCAGCTCTATTCTGTCGGATCGACGGGGAGGCCCACTACTGGCTGGATTATCAGGGTTGTTGGTATCAGGTAAGCTATTGTCCTTCACGGTAGGCTCAGGGTACGAACTTCCACTCTCTGGCACGCAGACGAAAGCGGGTGCGCCCAGACATTTAGACGGTAAGCTAATGCTCAAACTCATTTCCGTTACTTCTTTTCGACGGATGTATTCCTGGTAGCTCAGAACAGCGCCCGTACATTCCCGCACCACAAAGGGAGTATTGCCATAACTGCCGATCGCTTTCAAGGTATCATTGGTGGCATACTGTGTGGGGTCGCTGCCAATAGCAGGACGGTATAACAACAAGGCTTTGTGGCAGCCGGGGTCATCCTGGCTACCTACCCCATAAGTCACCTCGCTGTACTCAATGCGAACCCCAGCAGTATCTACGTGACCAGGCTTGCTGCGGGGAGCAAAGAGGTAACGGCACGAATCAGTGGTGGTATGATAAGTAGTGGTCACACCTCTGCGGCTGCATTCCTTCACCATAGCATCTACCAGAAAGTCAAGGTCTTCTAAGGGCACGACATTATCGTCGGAAGAAATTTTACAGCCACCGATCACGTAACAACGCGCCAGGAGCGTGTCAATCAATACTTGCCTGTATATCGGTCGTTTGTCGTTACAAAGCTGGATTAAGCCAGTATTCATGGCAGAGATATCGATTTCCACCTGTGCCTTCACCCTTTGTGGCGTATTTAGATTCAGCTTACTAACAGTAGTCGTATAGTCATTTTCCGTATAAACAGTACTGTGTGTATCTGACCAGACATAAAAGGAATCCCTTTCTACGTAACCAGGAGAGGCAAAATCACCGGGTTTCATCCCTTTGTCGTGCCAATCTATCGGAGAAGGAGTATGGTAATTGCTGATGGTGGTGTAAAAGGTATTTCGTTGACCAGCCGTCCAGTTCTCGTGTGTCAAATCACATTTAATCCGGCCAATACCGCAGAAATTGCATCGCTTTTCCGGCGAGTTAGGACAAAGGTAAATTTTAGTTACTCCATCGGGAGCCCAATAAAAATTCGGGTCACTGTAGCAGGTCGTCAGCTCTACTTCCGGAAAAGTCCAGTCTACGTACTCAAAATATTTAAAAGCAAAAACCGGGTCTTTCACCGCTTTAAATAACGTATCCTTACTGTCACCACTGCCTGTCGGCACCACCCAGGCGCCATTAGGGCGATAGCCGCGGTATTGACCGGAATAGGTCTGCCGAGCCAGGGCGTTGGTATCAACCGGAGCAGGCACTTGGTATACAATAGTATTGATCCGATCTGTCGTGAGTGGCGCGACGTAGCTATTGCCTGGGGCATCGCTTAAAATTTTGGCAAAACGGTAACCGGTACAATTGAGAAACTGTTGTACCATGTGGTAATTAAAATTGACTGAAATAGGATCTACGCCTTCCGGGGCCGGATCGACCTGCATATTGCGAATGTGGCTGGCCAATTTCTTTATTTTCCTTTTAATGAACCAGCCCATGATGCCACTACCGGCTGAATTGTCATTGAAATGACTATCGTGCTTGGTTCCCCCATCGTTATTTTGATCGTCTACGCCATTAGAAACCTTGAAAGGAGGTTTTTGGTTATCATCTTTCGGATCGATAAAGGGGTTGGGACATCGACCACTTTTGTCCCGCAGGTAGACCAGCTGGCTTATCCAACAATCGAATAAGGCTTGTCCGTCGTATTGAACGCACGTGCCAGTGGGACAAGCATTGGAGGTTACACCCGTGCATTCATCCACCTTGTCATTTGGTCTTTCTTGTACTATTGCCCCTTGCGCATCCTTTCCATCACAAGTATATACGTCAGACAGCATGTGTTGCACCATCAGATTGAAGGTGCCAGGTGTTTCCCAACCCCGCATATTGGGTTTAAGCATTTTGTAATAGATAAACTTGATTTTAGCTTGCGCCTCCTTCAATAAGAAAGTCTTTTCAATGGCACTTAGATTTTTATTGGCGCGGTAAATCGAAGTATCCCCGGCGTAAGTATAAGCTGGCATCGCTCCTAACAGGGCGACCGAGTCTATTAAAGACTGTCCCTGGGGAGTACAATCCCAGAAATAGCCATAAGCAAAGCCTTCAAAATCTGGGAAAAATTCCGTTTTACTCCCGTCCAAAAAGTTGAATGGATTCACCTTAATCTCTCCGTCAGCCACAGCGTCCCGCATCGCAATATCTTTGAAGTCGAATATCGGCAAAGAGAAAGTCAGCGGAATCTGGATGTTTTGGCAGCAGGCAGCGGATAGGTTAACAAACAAAGGATTCCCGGTGGCAGGAACCAGTGAGACCAAATGGCTGGCATTGAAAAAAGTCGTATCCGAAAAAGATAATCCCAGGGGTTTGTATTTATTATCCAGTGCTTTATAAATGCTCAGGCAATTGGCCGGGATGGAGGCACAACTTCCTTTGGCTTGTTGGAGGTCTACCGCCAATTGTCGAAGCTTGGTATAAAAGCTTTCCAGGTCCCGGCTACACTTAATAGCGGATGACCAACCTGAAATCAGGTTCAGTAAAGGTTTACTTTGTGCATCTAACTGATCTTGGGCTGCCTCCACTACAATACTTTGTCCCCGGGGCAGGAGCTTCTTTTCAATGACGTACGTTCCGGCTGGTACGGTAAGGGTACTGAACTGGATGGAGGCATTATTCGTGCAGCTTACAGTAGTATCCCGAGAATATATTACCGTTGAATCTTGCATATGAGCCAGATTGGCAGACAAAAAAGCCCAGGATTTGCCATTGCTGCCCAATTTCACCTGATTAGGGCTACCCGATTTCGTTGAAAAGGGCTGACCATCTACTTTGCTCACAATTACCCATAATTCATAAGAACATTTGAGTTTAGTTACCACACAATCCCCCGTAACGGAATTACACGTATCCATTTTATAGTCCATATCCAGCGGCGTGGCTTCGATAAACGCGAGGCGTTTACTACCCAAAAAACCTTGGCTACCAATTGATTGAGAAGGAATCACGTCTTTGATGGTTACGTTTGCTGGCGCATCCTCTAAAGGAAGCAAAGGGTTCTGATCCTGGAAGGCTAGGGCAGTGGCAATTACTTTTCCTTCTTTAGAGGTATAGGTGATTGAAGTCGTATTATTTTGGTCAACGGTAGCCGTTTTTATTACGCTAGCCGCCACGGGGGCTTCACTTCCAAAGAGGCGTACCAATTCTGGATCGGATGCCGTACCATAATACGTCTTTATCGTCCGACCCATGCCAGTGCTATCTCCGATCATGTGGGTTCGCCCAACACCTGATTGTTCCTTGGCGCGATTGGTTCCATCATTGTAGTATAGAGACCGGGTAAAAGGATACCCCTGCGCACTAGGCACATTGTTTTTGCCTGTATAATAGTCAAACCCCAAAGTATTTTGCTGAACTGGCGTAGGCGCATGGAAATTACTTTCCTCATCAAAATTGCTGGCACGGTAAGGCCCCACACTCCCTTGTGGCCGGACCAATAAGGGCTGATAGCCACGCAAACCAGTCGTATCATCTACCGGGACTGGCAGCGTATTGAGAGCTGGCCGGTTGCTATGATCATACACCGTTTGGGAAAGGATACGCGTTTGACGGGAAGGCAAATACGTTTGGGTCTGCTTCACTTGCTGAAGGCTGCTGGCGTAAGTAATTTTCTCACTGACCCGATTGCCTTCGGTAAAGGTGCGGCTGTAGATTGTATTTCGGTTCTCATCAATGTCCCGGTAATAAAAAACATTGGCCGGCAAGGCGGTTCTCTGAAGGGTTAATTTTCCGGGAAGGCTATCCCCAGCCCAAGTACCATAGTTGCTGGCATTGGCTATGCCACCTTTCTCATAGCTACCCAATGGCCTTACCCGCCAGGCATAGTAGCCCGTCCCTTCAGCCATAGTCAATTGAAGGTTGGGCAAGCTACTTTCCGTTTCAATGGTTAAAGCTTTGCTCCAATCAGCTTCTGTGATAATAGCCTCCTCCTTTTTGATTTTATCATTTAATAGCAGATCCGCTTCTGCCAGATCCAAGTTATAGAGGCGCAATAATTGAAATTGGTAATTTGGCACGTGGGTGTTCGCCGGCTGCCAACCGAATAAAAAAACCTTAGTAGTATCCTGACGACTTACATGCAAGGCTGCTAAGGGTACATTATCTACCTTCACCCCATAGTCAATCGCGTAGTCTAACGTCAACCGCAAACTGCTGGCAATGTTGCTGGCCAAATTGGCTTCTACGCTAACCCCCGAAACACTTACCGGATCCACTTTCACAACAATGCTCTCAATCGTTGCTCGAAAGCCATCAATGATTTCTACATCCTCCGCGAAGGTTTTTATTCCATTAGTCAGCGTTGCAAAGTTTTGATAATACAATCCCTCCGGCGTCTTGCGGTTAATGTCCAACTGACAAGACTCCAACAGCACACACATCGGCAGGATTGAATTCCCTTTGATGGCCTCCAACCGGAATATAACTTTGGCTTGAAAAGCGACGTTTCCAAAACCATGGGTCTGTCCCAAGTCCAGCCGAAGGTTAACCACCGCCCCATTTACTTTATTGGTAATCCCTAATGCTGGTGGTACAGCTAAAGAGAGGCTTTGCCCCTCTTGCAGATTGGCCGCAGAGATGGTATGGGTATACCGGGAATTTTGATAAGAAGGCTCCGCGGTTTGTGACATCGCTCTTTCGTTAATCGTCCCTAATAGCACGAGTACGACCAGTAACACACACCGAGTGATGTGGCAGATTGAAAGCGGTAAGTTCATAAGAATGATGTATTAGGTAATTGGCGTGTGTACAGGGTCAGTCCTTACTCCTGTTCTATTTTGTATTGACGATAAGCCGCTCTTAATTTTTTATGCTTATTACCGCCTTCGAATATCTGGGCATAGGCACTTTTGGGTAGCTTTCCCTGGTAGTCGAGGTCAATGGTATAGTAAGTAATGATTTGTCGGTCCATTGAATAATCAGCCGTATAAGCAATTTCTTGCTTCCGCATCCGATCTTCCGCAGGCGTATAATAATAGGTTAGTCGTTTGATATGATACATTTCCATGGCTTTGGCATGAGGCACCAGCTCAATAATTTTGGTCAGCTTTCCTTCGTAGAGGGTATCTCTGCATTGTTGGACTGTGCAAGCCTGCATGAGTTTTTGCTGCCCAATCACTACGTTATTCGCCATCGCTTCCTTTCCCTTCCCGACACCAGGATTGGCCTTAGTCTGGATGATCGAATGACGCGGGTGAATAACCGTAAAGACGTCTTTTTCATCCTGAAAAACGGACAGGTAAGTACTTTCATACATCATCCGATTTTTACCCGCAGTCACCTTTACTTCAATATTCCTACTATCCAGGCTGGCCTTAGATACTGGCGCTCCTTTCTTAGGCAGGGAAGTAATCAGCAAATGCATATAATAAAAGCGATTGCCCTCCGGAGAAGTATATTGCTGCATTTCCTTTAAGTAATGATCAATCATCTTGCGACATTCTACCAAACGGGCAGGAGTACCACCGGGCGATCCGTTAGACAGGCCATTTCGGGTTTGCGCATGCACCGGCAGTTGAAACAACCAGCCAATAACCCCAACAATCAGAAAAATTATTTTCTTGTCTATTAAACAGTTACTCATCATTAGAACGATATTTTCACAAGTGTAATCCCAGTAGCGCATCACCTCTCTACTCATAACCTCATCAACTCTATTGCCGAGCGGTTTTTGGCAAGTTGTACTGCGTTTCCTGAATACTTTTTAACCCACGTTCCGTTTCAATGAGCTTGCGCACCAATTTCCCTTCGGCATTGTATTGATAATACAACCCAAAATGTTGGTCATCAAACTGGGTAATCAGGCGCAGCGTCTTTATATCGTATACATAGCAGGTGGCCTGGGCATCTTTGGGTTGGAACCGGATATCATCGATCAAAGCATTTTCAGCCTTATCCAGATAAACGTCGAAGGCGACATCAGTTGCAGGAAGCAAACCCGGCTGAATGAACGCCTGGTAGAGACTCCACTCGCCCGTTTGGGCGACTTTTTCAAGAGGCACGCCAGCAGTACTCCCCATCCGAACACTGGGATGAAGACCCGCCTCATTTTTTAGCCATACTTTCACCCATCCACCCACGCGTCGTAAGTGACTATCCGAAAGCAAGCCCTCCATAAGTCGAACGGAAGCAGACTTTACTAGCATGGATTTTCCTCCGGAGTGGGCGGTGGCGCTGGTAACACCCAACAACCCGGCGGTGACATTTTCATAATCCTGAAAATACACGGATGGATACCGGGCATTATTGGCCACCATGACGGGTAGAAGATTGCTATAACCAAACCGGGCCGCACTGTAGATATTGAGCACATTCCGTTCTTCAATCGCGTTCCCATTCGGCGAGTACTGGGTCACTTCACTGGCTAATATCCATTTGGATTGGTTCGCTAAGGGAGAAGTCGTCCAATCTCGAAACAAGGGAAGGGTATCAATCAAACCGCCTTGATAGATTTTCCGGTCACCTGCATCAGCCGACAAGACATCGGATCGATAGACATAACTGGATTTGGGACGCCAGATCGCATTCAATTTCTCCCGGGCAGCTGTATTGATTTGGTATTCATTGGCGACCTGGGCATCGGCTAAACTTCCTGCCTCAGGAAACCATAAAGTATCTTTGCTTTTATATTTACTGAAAGTTTGGGCGTTGGCACTGAGAATATTGCGCAGCGGTTTTTTATCCCAACCCTGACCCATACTTCTGAGTGGGTTCCCGGCTACTCCATAAGAAACAATACTGCCGGCATTTGCCCCTAATTGATTGCTATAAGCAGCATCGACCGATTTTTGCCCCATCGCTGGGTAATACCAAGAGGCAGGCAAGGTGAGTGAATAGATACTTCCGTCTAATACTTTTCCTTTTACCGTTGCCCCATCGAAGCCGTCAGCCGTTCGGGTTAATACTGGCTGCCCCGTATGGGGATTAAAGGCCAGGTTTTCAGTCAAACTCGTGACCCCATCCACAAACGCGGTAATGCTTTTGACCATGGCCGGATAACGAATGACTTTGGAAGTGGCATGGGTATACATGCCATTGTCCGTATAAGCGAAGTTAATTCCAAAAGAAGGAGTAGTTAATAAAGGTGGGGCGGCAAGGCTGATGGTAATATCGACTTCAAGCCCCAAATCAATGGTTCGATCCGTTACTTTCTTCGACTCCATGGTCAGATCCATCTCCTTACCCGGCACCTCCATGGTGTATGTACCATCTGGCTGTAGCATTTTGACTTTTTCTCCCGGCTCATAATATTTGTATACCTGCTCTGAAATACGGGTAAACTGGCTTTCCACATCCAGATCATAGTCATGCGCGGTTTGCAAATTATACTCTCCCGTGTAGGTGGCAGTCCGCTTCATTTGCCCGTGCATGTTATTAATTAAGAAACGATAGCCTTGCGTGGCCCACACTTTATTGACTTCATAGGAGAAAATGCCGGCCGGGATACTTAAATAATCGCTTAATTGATTATCCTCCAGATTGGTCGATTCTACCCCTTGCCCATTTTTCTTAAAGTCCGTATTGTCTCCCACTGTATAAAAGCGATCATAGGGATAATCTTTCACCGTGGCATATTCCTGCACGGTATAGCCCGAGCCGGTTTTACCCCCGTGAATGTTTTTCACGACGACCCGGGAGTGACCAACCTCAGCCGCTGGCAACAATGTTTCTCCAATGGGGCCTTCGGTCTGCTCCAGGTCATTCCCGGCGGTAATTCTACTGTACCAGCTTTGTCCTTTTCGGGGCATAAAGCCTACCAGTGGGTTTTCTTCGCGGGCATCGGAAGGTTCGGTCGTGGCTACCCCGCTACTGATGACACGCTTTTTTTTGTTCACCCCTTTGTTCACTTCCAGGTATTCCTGGTAGTAATATTCCTGTCCATACAGGGCGGCATCTCCGGTTTCAATGCCTGGATCGTACATCAGTAACCGCTTGACTCGAATTCCGCCCCCTTTTTTGGCTTTGATCATGGGTAGCTTGAGGTAAGAGAGCGGCAAACTCAAATCCGTTCCCACCAGTCCTTTGATTGGAATCTGGTATTTGGCAAATGAAATCATCATATCGTTTTGCATTTTCACCATCAGTGGAAATACCACCTCCAATCGATCAAGGAGGTTGCCTTTTATCAATCCCTCTTCTCTGGCTTTTATCTCGTTATCGTAGGTATTTTCAAATTCACCCTCGCATTCATTCCCCCATTTACCCATACGTTGGGTAGAATAATAATCGTAACAAGCTTGGCGAGGCACCGCTACCCGATTCCCTTTGGTTTCCCCCTGCAAATTGATTTTCAAATGTTGCTCTTCTACTCCATTGATATTAACCGTTTCCGTCGAAACACTGCCAACCACCGCATAGCCCGTAATATACTCCGACAGGCAACTTTCCAAGCTGGCTACGCCTTTGTTATTCAGCGGATTCAGCCCATCTGGCGGTGCAGTCAACGCATACAAGAATTTGAAGTAAACTTTCTCCTTTTTGAAGTAATCAATCAACTTTTGCTTCTGCTCGGCCAACTGAGCAAGGTAATCTGGATCACTTGGATTGAGGCCTAAGTCCCGGGTATTGATGGTATAAGAAGGAGTCGGATTATAGGCATTCCCAAATGACCATTTAGTATCCTTTTCGTCCGATCGGAGTAAAGAAGCCATGGCCATGGGTGCTCGATCCTGCACGTAGGCATAATCCTTCTGTTCGTATTCAATCAAAATTTCACCACCCGAGGGTAGTCGGATTTGTTTGAGTTGCCAAGCTGCTGGATCAAAATCCTGCGGCTGGGAATTTGTCCCAGCCCCCTGAGGCAGCTCCGATTCCCAGCCTTCTCTGCCCGCTATTCCCTTCGCAGGAAAGGGCCCCTGGTAGATCCAAGGCATCAGATATTTTTTGCGCTCTTTCCCATAGGCTTGCACATTGCCCCAGGGATCTAACAATTGAGGCGCATAATCAGGATTTTGCGCCTGATCGGTATACTTGGCATTGATGCCAGTCGCTTCCGGGTATTGCTCTCGCAGATAGGCAGGAAAGGTGTTGCCGTCTTTATATTTGTAAATAAATTCGTAGGGGCTGATTCGGCTATTGACAATACCTTCGTATTCGAACCAAACCTTTTTGAGGGTTAGTTTTCCAGTTTCAGAATTATTCCCGGTTTCTACCCGGGCACTGGGATAATTGGTTTGAAGGTGGTTAGGCAAATTTCTAACTTGCTGGTAATCGTACTGAAACCGAGTCGTTTTCAATGGCTTATCCAACCTAGCTTTAGAAAAAAGGACGATTTTTTCCAAATACTCCAACGATTGACTTCCGCGAGCACTCCGGCTAGCCGCGGCTGGATCATTCAAAGTAGTTAGTAATTGAGCCCCTAATCCATCCAGGCGTGCTTTCCCGGTTCCTTTAATCAAGGCCGTATTCACCCTTCCTTTCAGCTTCAGCTTGGTTAACACCTCATTCCAGCTGCTTTCTGTGGCCGTATTGGTGACAAAAAAGGCAATATGGGTTTTTGTTTCTACGGCGTTCAAATAGTATACTTCTTTTTCACCGGTCATTACCGAACCAATGTCATCCTTGGTATCCGATAGTTGGTTCTTGTTATACAATAAACCGTTATACGGCGTGCGCCAGCGGTACCAATCGGGCTGCGAGCCACCATACCGTTGATTGTAATGGAACTGAGTCCAACCGCCGAAATCAAGCGAGTCAATGCCATTGTTGGTGACATCTACGTAATCAGCAGTGACAATTTGAGTAAGCAAATAGGCTGATGTGTAAGGCACCGGGCGAACTTCTCCGATGGCGGTTTTGTGCTGGGTGTGATCCACCACGTACCTAGTGCCTTCTTTTTTCAGAGAAATATTTTTGTAAGCCAGGTACCGGTCTTGCGGCCTTTCGGTTGAGGCAATATCCACTTGCAAGGTTGTTTCGTTGCGATTGTAGACGGGCAAGCCATAGACATAATTCGCCCCATTGGCGTTGGTGACCGCAATTTCAGCCACCCCTTTTTCATTACCCGTATTTGCCGTTCCCTGCGTAGAGGTCTTATTAAAACGAAGGTTGTCGTTTTTGATTCTTTCAGAAGAGTTGTAAAAAATAGCCGAAGAGGAGGTGGCTTTTGCCTTATCCAAGGTAGAATTAACGGCAGAAGCAATAATCCTGGGATCGGCATACTTAGCACCTGGAAAATAACTTTTCACATCCGGTTCAGCAGAAACCAGTTCTGCATTGCCATAGGAAATGCTTCCTCCCATATCGTTGCTGAAACGGAAGGAACCTTGAGGATTATTCTCATCAAATTGGTAGTCTTTTTCTATCACCCCGGACGACCAGGGAGTAACTTCCGATGTCTGAGAACCCACGCCTAAGCTTAGCCCAATGCCTATACTCAAACCCACACTTACATCAATCCCAGTTTGGAAGATGGAAGTCTTGTTCGAGACAATATTGGGATAAAAATGTCCCGTTTTTTCAGGGTAATAACGAAATCCTCCAGATAAGCCTTCCCCCGTTACCATAAAATTATCGGCGTTGTTGAAGGGAATTCCCAGATAAATATCACGCTTACTAAAAGGATTCCCCTTCTCCACGTAATAATCACTCATTGTGCTAGCGGTTACAGTCGATGGATTGAACATATAACCGGAGGCAACATTGCCCTCCTCGGGGCTGGTTCTCGTCAGATTGAAATTCCCCCTGGCACCAAACTGAAACCCAATGGGTAAAGCCGTGGGGTTGATGGACGCGCCCACACTCCAGTTACAAGAAGAGGATTTGGTCGGCGAGAGGCTAGTCGCTCTAACGGCCTCCGAGAAAGTGTACAGTCCATGGGTGCTGCCATAACTACTACTGGCTTGAGACAAAACGGCACCTTTATAGTCTTTAACATAGTCTTTAAACTTTCTGTTTACTTTTTCGGTAGCCTTGATAGTTGGATTGTCCTCTTTTGACTTAGTAATAATTGACTTATTCCGTTGCTTGCCATAGTTAATAATACCGGCAATATTGATATCTGCTGAGTAGGTGGTTCCTTCTGCGCCTATATTCATGCCTATATTGCCCATCCCTTTGGCTCCAATGCCAAAGCCATAATACCGGGAAAAGCCTTGGTAATTGTTAAAACGCAAAGAGGTACTGGCATTGATGCTAATCGCTTTACTAGCCGAAGCCGTATCACTTTTTGTTGCTTTGTTATCCTTGGATTTATCCATGCTAAATAGTTCTAATCCAGTAGAATTAGTAATACTAGCCGACCAGTTAATGCGGGTCTTGTTATAATTAACTACTTCGGTCTTGCTATAATCGTCGGGAAAGCCGCGGGTATTCCGGTTAATCGCCCCTGGATTGAGGGTGAACCCATACCCTACCCACGAAGCTTCTTCTTCCGACGAGGAACCGCCATGGTAAGAAAGCGACATGGCGTACCCACCCCCATCAGGGCCTGGTATTTCAAGCACAGGAAGGTTGTAATTAAAATCGCCACTGAATAGATTGACCATATCCGTGGTAGCGACGGGCTCAAAACTGGCAAATTCCGGAGAGCCAGGACCCGAAGTAAGGGCATAAGCGCCCACGGGCCAAAGAACATTACCTAGTAAATTGATTACCAGGATGAAAGCGGTGACTCGAACGATTTTTTTGTGGCGTAAAGGTTTTCTCATAAGGCTGTAGGGGTAGTCAACTCAGTCATTTTGGGCAAGGCTTCAATCTTCTTCTTTTGAAAAACAAAATGACTGATACCCGTATTAAAAATCTCGTCTTGAAAGGTGAAATCCAGTTCGTTTTCGGTCAATAAACTTGTATGTGCATCAGTATCGCTGAATACTAAATAGAAGTTACGCAGCTCTGTCACCCCATAGGTATTTTCCATGGTAGAGAGACTGGGCACGAATAGTTGCTTTCCCGCGTGAAGCGACAAGTACTCACCCAGGTGAAAGTTCAGTTGCATGACTCGTTGCTGATATTCCTGGTAATTCCCAATCCCTTGGTAAATCACGTCTCCAGAAGCACCAGAAGCTACTTCTGGCTTAATGGTCATCAGAAAAGTACGGCTGTGCGAGTAGTAATTCAGCAGACTATCCCTTTCCTTTTGGGTGGCTCTAGGCATATTTCTCCCTTCTTTATAGGCAAGAAAAGCAGCCGGCAAATATTTGACTGTAATACTTAAGTCATTGACTTTTCTGGTTTGAACAAAACCATTTTCAGGGTCATTAATCCACTGATACAGCTCAGCTTCAGTCCGAATTTCAGGTTTGCAAGCCAGCATCGTGGCCAGCATCGCTATCCACAGCAGGGGGAATTTATTCATGGGAATGGTAACCTTGGTTTAAGCCTTTCAGCACTTCATCAGTAATATCTACGGCCTCATTGGCGTAAAGAATATTGCCTGACTGAGTAGTCCCCAGAACCATGGCATACCCTTGCTGCTCGGCATACTCCTTCACGTACTGATTGATTTGGTTTAGTGCCCCTTGCAACAGCTTATCCTCCTGTTCGGTCGCTTTCTGTTGTACGGCAGACTGATGTTTCTGAAGTTCCGCTTGCTGATTGGTAAGCATTAATTTCCTTTGTTCTTTTTCTGTTTCACTCAGTCTGCTGGATTCTTGTGAGTATTGCTGAACCGATTGGTTCAAGCGGGCACTCAACGTGTCAATCTCAGACTGCCATTGGCTTTCCTTTTGATGGAAAGCGGCCCGAACTTCCTTCACGCCCTGAAAACCATCGACCACGACTGCGGAACGAACGTAAGCGATCTTGGGAGAGGTTTGTTTCAGCCAAACACAAAACCCCAAGCATACACTCAACAAAATGAAATTGATAAGCAATAGTATTTTATACATCATTATTTCTGAATAAACTGGCCAGCATAGGTTAGTGGATCATTAATATTATTCTCGTTGTCAATAGCCAAGGTAAATTTATAGGTTCCTGGCATCGGTGGGGAACCTGGAATCCAGGAAATGGTATCTCCCTGGTGATTTTTAGAAACCGTAAACACGATACTGTTATTAGGATCGAAGATATGGAGCGTGGCTTTCAAATTCTTTAAGCCTGAGATTACCAAAGTATCCGAAAGTAAGAGCCCATCACCCAGGTTGGTCAGGAGTTTCAAAGAAGCGGTTGGCTGAACCTCCTGATAGAAATCACTCAATAGGTTTTTCATGACGCCATTCCTGCTAACTTGAACAGGTGTGAACGGAGAGAGCACTAACTGATTTTTGGTTTGAAAGAACAGCCTTAAGGGCTGGATATGCCGAGCGGGATTTGCTAATACCTCGATGGTAAGTGTATCAGCGGCATTGTCAACCGTGGGCAATACATGAATCTGGCTACTGTCTGTACCACTGATAAAGGTACGATTGAATGGCAAACCATGTAGGCCAGAAAGCTTGAAGATCGCCCAAGCCATCCGGGAAGTGTTAATAGTCAGCTGGTTCCAATACCCAACTGTAAAATATTGCGTAACATTCAAATCTGGAATCTCTCCCCTAGATGTAAGTATAGTATCCCCTTCTGAAACATTTCCTTCCGATTGCCATTTATTGCTGAAGAAACGAGCGATCCGCAAACTAGCTGGACTTTGAATATTGGCCAGTTGATCAGGATTACAAGCACTCTTATTCCGGAGGGATATGTTTGACTTTACTTTTACCGAAGACACCAGTGACCAATATTCACAAGGGCTTAAGGATAATCGCTCATCACTTCGCAAATCCCCTCGCGTTTGCTTAGTATCAAAGTAGTTTGCCGTCAGGGATACCGTGTTAGCGGCTAAGGTAGTGCCTGTCGTATAGAGATTTCCGGTTTTAATAGGCCGATACTGGTTCTTATCCCCAAAAGGGAAAGCAAAACTGGTGTTCCCTTGTTTAATAATGGAACCTTTGACATAACTGTAGTCATTACCGCCCGAAACAGCAGCCTTATTTGTAAATGACATTACACTAGCGAAAGCTGGATCCAATACTACCACCCCTTTCTTCAACCAGAGACTACTCGTAATGCTCAAGGGTAATTGACAAGTCACTTGACTGGCGGATTTCTCCATGGTTAACTTCTGAAAAGCAGGCGTAGGAATAGAAGAATTGCCCGTGGTATAGATCAATTGAGGTTGATTGCCCATTAGTTTGACCTCTCCGGTGACCGCCCCACCAAACACTACTTTCCGGTTAAGAATAATATCCCCTTGAAAAGTAGCCATCCCCGCGTTGGGCGCATTCACTGCGCCAGTGCCCAACCCATCAAACCTCACTTCTTTAGCAAATTCCACGACAGAACCGGCCTGAAGAGCCAACTGAACCGGATTACTAGATTGCTGATTGAGCAACACCGTATCCAGAAACTGAACACTGCTGGCGTTGTTTTG
>JAZKGK010000026.1:0-1442 GCA_040385915.1 Bacteroidota bacterium | reverse complement strand
TGGGCTATAGTTAAGGAGCCGGACGAGGTATTGTTACAGACGACTTTCTTTTCAAATATCGTTCCTTTGCTAGCTCCCCCAATTCTCAGCAACTGGGTGCTAAAGTTATTGAACTCTGCTTCGCCTTTGAATCGGTCGGGTGCATTGAGAGCAATATCCCATACGGCATTTCCTTGAAGGTTGAAAACTGCTTTTGCTGAGTAGGTGTTTCCCCCTCCTGAATTATTTACGGTTCCAGTCTTAGTAAAAAACCCTCCCAGCCTATAAATTCCCGAATTTAAAATCAATTGCGGGCTACTAAAGTCAACTTTCCCCAGAAAAGAACAATTAGAACCCACCGAAAGTATCGATGTATTAGCATCCGGTATAACTGCAGAAGAAAGGTTTAGTATCATAGTCGCTGGATTGAGATAAGCCAGATTCTTGATCAGTAGTTGCCCACGAGCAAACCCTTCCGCACCAATTTCTAATTGTCCAATACTGGTGAGCGTATCCCTTGAAAGAGCGTTATTTCCAAAAATAATTCCTGAGGTAGACCCTTGGCTTGTGTTACTTACCGTGACCAGCCCGCTCATACGGCAGATACCAGCATTGCCCACATAGATTTGGTTATTGCTGGCAGCATTGGCATTTAATAAATTCCTTAATCCAAGAAACCCTTTGAACGATACCTGAGAATTGGCCGCATTGGCTATTACCACTGCATTGGCTGAACGATTGTTGATCCATACACTGTCAGCAAAAGTAATTTCACTGACGGCTTGATCACCCACTGTAATATTACCCAACTCATTATTGAGGGTCACTTTACCTCCTAACCAATTGCCCTTTGTCTTAGAAGCCAGGATAATAGAAGAACCACCCGTATTATTAACGATGAGGGAAGCACTGGCTGAATCGGGAAAATCTTTACCCAAAATGAAGGGAGCCGTTCCGCTATTGGTTAAAATAGATGACTGTTTAAACACATTGCCACCAACCGAAGAATTAGTTATGCTACCGGTTTTTTCGAGCGTAACCTTGCCAAAATAAGTGCCTCCATCTAAATATAGCTGAGGGGCTTTCATGCGGAGCTCACCCTCCCAAACAGATTGGGTTCCTATTCGAATAATGGCCGTTGTGCCTGTGAAAACAAGGTTTTGGGCAGCATCCCCTTTTTGAATAAAGTTTTTTAATCGTAGCTCACCTACAGAGAAGCCCGAAGCCAACGAAATGGTTTTGGTTGAATCCAACTGAGCTTTCCCAGTCAATTCGCCAAACCAAATACCCCTTCCTGCATTACTGCTTACCTGGATATTGCCACTGAAGCGACAACTCCCGCTTCTATTTAAATTGATGAAATTATTGCTTCCACTACCAGCATTATTAAGAAGAACGGATCCTAGAAATTTAGCTGAGGACGAGGTATTTAATGTTACATACGTTCCACTGGCAGTGCCGGT
>JAZKGK010000025.1:0-78959 GCA_040385915.1 Bacteroidota bacterium | reverse complement strand
AGATAATTCGGAAAAAGTGCAAAAGGAATTACTAAGTTTAGGAGTTTATAAGTTTGGGAGTTGAAGAGTGGGTAATTATAGCCTGCTAAAGTGAGTCGGATTCGTTTACCTGGCTGGCCGCATCTAGGAAATAATCTCTAATTTTACGCCCCTTTATCGCAATGCTGAAACTGATCTACTCATAAACTCAAAACTCATACACTTCTAATGAGCAAACCTAGCATTCCCAAAGGCACCCGCGATTTCGGCCCTGCCCAGATGGTGAAACGCAATTTTATTTTTGATACCATCCGCAAAACCTTCCAACGCTATGGTTTTCTTCCTTTAGAAACGCCCACGATGGAAAACCTGTCGGTATTAATGGGGAAATACGGCGATGAAGGCGACCAATTGCTGTTTAAAATACTGAACTCGGGCAACTTTGCTGAAGGACTGGCCGAGCCCGATTTACAAGCTGGCTACAAGAAACTGACCGCCAAAATTTCCGAAAAAGGCCTGCGCTACGACCTCACGGTGCCTTTTGCCCGTTACGTAGTCATGCACCGCCACGAAATCACTTTTCCCTTCAAACGCTACCAGATCCAGCCCGTTTGGCGAGCTGACCGCCCTCAAAAAGGCCGTTACCGCGAATTCTATCAGTGCGATGCGGATGTAGTAGGTACCGATTCGTTGCTGTGTGAGGCCGAAATCGTACTGATGCTCCATGAGATTTTGAATAACCTGGGTATCCCGGATTTTACACTGAAAATAAACAACCGTAAAATCCTTATGGGAATTGCGGAAGTAGCAGGTGCTGAAGGGAAGGAAGCTGAATTATGTGTTGCCATTGACAAACTGGATAAGATTGGGCGGGAAGCCGTGGAGTTGGAGTTGAAGGAAAGAGGATTTTCAGACTTGTCTTTGATAAAAATTAATTTAGTTTTTGGCCTGACTGGTAGTGTTTCTGAAAGATTTACTCGGCTGAAAGTTTTATTAGATGAATCATCTATTGGCCTAAAAGGCGTGGAAGAGCTGGAGCAAGTATGGCAACTCGTGCGCGATTTCGGCCTGTCTGATGAAAAGATGCAGCTGGACATTACGCTAGCTCGTGGGCTGTCGTATTATACCGGCGCTATTTTCGAGGTGAAAGCCAATAATGTACAGATGGGAAGCATCAGCGGTGGTGGCCGTTACGATAACCTGACGGGCACCTTTGGCCTCAAAGACGTATCAGGCGTAGGCATTTCGCTGGGCGTCGACCGCATTTATGACGTGATGGAAGAGCTGAATTTATTCCCAACAGCCAACCAGACCACTACGCAGATAATGATTTCTCAATTTGATGCGGAACTTGGTCGGTATGCGCTTCCACTGCTGCGCCAACTGCGGGAAGCGGGCATCAATGCCGAAATGTATCCGGATACCAGCAAAATAAAAAAACAACTCGATTATGCCAACCAGAAAAATATTCCTTATGTCCTCCTGATTGGTTCGGAAGAGAGAGAAAGCGGGCAATACACACTAAAAAACATGCAGTCAGGCGAGCAGCAGAAGCTGTCTTTGGAAGAGGTAATTGAGGCTTTGAAAAATAGATAAATTAGTAGATGCACATCCGCCCATTTACCTCATTACTTCTGTGAAAACCAGCGGCTCGGGGGTGAAGCAGAGGACAAATACGACCAATGCGAACCAGCCTAAGACCTGACGTTTCCAGTCGAGTGGCTCGTCGTATAGGGCTGGCGGATGGTAGACTCCTAGAAACCGACCCAGGACAAAGAGGAATACCAACAGGAATCGAGCGCCCTGTAATTGGGGGAAAATCGTGCTGGTGAGCATTTGTACCGCTACAATGGCTAGACTAATAAGCCAGGCCGTCTGTTTGGTTTCAACCATCCTTCTAAAAGTCAGGTAAAGAAAACCCACGTATAAAGCCAGCCAGCCAACTTGATTGAGATAAACCAGGTCGTTTCCTCCAAGCCCAGAATAGGAACCCAACATATCCAGAAAATTAGGCATGGTGACTTCATTTCCCATAAAGCTCTGTGGAGTAAATAAGCCTAATCCTGCATAGGTCATAAAGCCAACCAGCAAAGCCGGTGATACTTTGGAATGTCTTCGCGAGCCAATCAGGCTATATAGAATGTGTCCGCCGTCCAATTGCCCGATGGGAATGAGGTTAAGCGCAGTGAAGAATAAGGCAAAATATCCGGCCAGCAAGAGCGGATAGTGCATCATCTCGTGCGGATTAGGCACTAAGCTTTTGTCTGGTGCAACCACTTCGGAGAAAAACTTTAACAGTAAATTGGAGCCCAAATATTCCATTCCGTAAGAGAACCGCGGTTGGAATTTGCTTGGCTGATACGTTTTTCCCTGGCTCTTAGCCGACAACACCGAGTCTTGCTGCATTTTATGGTGAAGAAGGGAATCTTGTGACCGCATGAAATCATACGTGTACACATGCTTTTCATAATCAAGGCCATACGCCTGATACTGGGGATGGATGGTGAAAATGTGTTCTTTTGGTGGCAAATGCGTATAGCCGTAAAACAAGACACCCAAAGCCAGAGCAAAACCAGCCAAAGGACCCGCAATCCCAATATCAAAGTATTGCTGACGTGACTCGGGAACACTTTTTAAGCGAATAAAAGCGCCCATCGTACCCAAACTACTGAGGCCAGGCAGCCAACCCAACCAGAGCGGAATGTAAAAGGGAAGAGAGACACCTACCTTATACGCTCTTGCCGTGAAGTAATGCCCAAATTCGTGTACGGTTAGAATACCCAGGAAAGGGATTGAAAAGTACAGCCCTTGCCAGAATTCCTGCCAGCCTAATGCGTTTTGGAAGGTGAAAATAAGGCTAAAAAAATTCCCGAACATCCACTCCGCACCTGCCATGGTGGTAGTGACAACCGTGAGGAGGAATAAGCCAATATGAATCAGGTACGTTCGGGCAGCAGAATTCTTAAAGTTTGATTGGGGCATTCGGGAAATAATCTAAAATGGTGGCCGGTTCCTGAATGTGAACGGTTTGTATGCCTAATAGTTTAGCTGCCTGGATATTATAAAGGTTGTCATCAAAAAAGATGGTTTCCTCCGCCTTCAGGCCATTTTCGATAAGAACCTGCTCGTAAATCTCAGGCGAAGGCTTGATCTTTTTCATTTCGTAGGACAGATAAACTTTCTCGAAAAAGTCGTAAACCGTCGGATAACCCGTGTCGCGTTGGAGAATGCGTTCTACCTGTCGGATGTGGATAGGATTCGTATTGCTCAGCATGAAAGTCCGGTATTTGGGCTGCAACCAGCGCAATAGCTCAATCCGTTGGGGCGGAAAATCCAACAGCAGGGCATTCCAAGCCAGGTCAATCTGATCGTCTTCCAGCGGTAGTTCGAGGGCGGTACGAACACTGTCGCGGAATTGCTCGTCAGTCCATTCACCATTCTCGTACCGAAGAAAAAGGCCGGAATTGCTGATTTTTTCGTCAATCCAGCTAATGTCGCGATTGGCCAGTTGGGCAAATGCGTGGGCAGTATTGGGCATATTGATGTTGAGCAGCACCGCACCCAAATCAAAAATGATGTTTTTAACAGAAGGATTATTCAAAATGCGTAAGGAATAGGTAGGGCAGATAGATAGTTATAATCCTAGTGGGCTAATGGTGCCTAGCTCTACTACCGGTTCGATTACCACACCCATGGAAGAGAATTTGTCAATGCGTTGATCAATGCGCTGCTGCGTATTTAATTTATTCAGCTCGGCCAGATTGCTCAGAATAGCCGTTTTTACGCGTTTGGCCATTTCACCCGGATCGGTATGCGCACCGCCCAATGGCTCCTCGATGATGCCGTCCACGAGTTTGAAACTCAGCATGTCGGTAGCGGTCAGTTTTAGGGCCTCGGCTGCCTGTTCTTTGTAATCCCAACTACGCCACAAAATAGAGGAGCAAGATTCAGGCGAAATGACTGAGTACCAGGTGTTTTCTAGCATCAGCACCCGGTCGCCAATGGCGATACCCAGCGCCCCACCCGAAGCACCTTCGCCAATCACAATACAGATGACGGGCACTTTTAGCATAAACATCTCTTTCAGGTTACGGGCAATGGCTTCTCCTTGTCCTCGCTCTTCAGCTTCTAAGCCGGGGAATGCACCTGGCGTATCAATAAAAGTAACGATGGGTTTATTGAATTTCTCCGCTATTTTCATGAGCCGGAGTGCCTTGCGGTAACCTTCGGGGTTGGCCATACCAAAATTGCGGAATTGCCTTTGCTTGGTATTTCGGCCTTTTTGCTGCCCAATGAGCATAAAGGTCTGACCGTCAATATCTCCAAAGCCGCCCACCATCGCTTTGTCGTCCTTTACCGAACGGTCGCCATATAGTTCGATGAATTGGTCGCAGATACTAAATATATAGTCTAGGGTATAGGGGCGGTCGCCGTGGCGAGACAGTTGTACTCGTTGCCAGCGGGTCAGATTTTCGTAAGTTTCCCGTTTTAGCTTATTTATGCTTTCTTCCAATGATTTAACGGCTTCGCTTACGTCTACTCGATTATCGGCAGCTAGTTGCTTCATGTCGGCCAGTTTAGTTTCCAGCTCAACAATGGGTTTTTCAAAATCCAACAGCATCTTTTCTGGTTTGAAGGTTGAGTCACAAAGTTAGCAGATTCACGAGATAACAAAGGAAATGATCAGGAAAAAGTAAATATCAACCGTTGGGAGCTATTGTTGGAAGTGATCTTGAGAAGAGATAAAAGGCCGTAGTTTAAGCTAGAATAAGGTAAATAAGCCCCGATTCTTGTAGCATTACAAAAGTTTTTTACGCCTACATTTGACTCCGCCTGGTCTTAGCGTCCGCTAAGATCCCCAACATATTGAGCATCCGCTCAAATGTCCCTATTTAATCATTGTACGCAGTGAAGCAGATGAGTAAGGTGGGGAAGGGATAGTTTAAGTAAAAAAAGCGGACGCGTCGCTAATCGTGGGTCTTAGCGGACGCTAAGACCAGGCGGGATCAGGAGAAACCAACTAAATTAAGGTTCAGTGATAGTGGCTGGCAAGATTCTTTCAGAATGACAAAAACAAAAATATATTTTTACAATCTGATAACTATAGAGTATAATCAAGCAGCATTGAAATAGCTTTTAAAAGCTGAAAATGATTAATAATCAAAAATTTGCAAGCCTTCTATATAAGATCACTACCAAAAATATTTCGAATACATGTCTGACAAAGCTGGCCCGATTGGGGTATTTGATTCTGGATACGGTGGTTTGACTGTATTCAAAGAGATTGTGGAAAAACTTCCGGCGTATAATTATCTGTATTTAGGCGACAATGCCCGGGTTCCATATGGCACCCGCTCCTTCGAAACAGTGTATCGCTATACCTTGGAATGTGTGCGTCAGCTTTTTAAGATGGGTTGCCGTTTAGTGATTCTGGCTTGCAATACTGCCTCTGCCAAAGCCCTTCGTACCATCCAACAAAACGACCTTCCGCGTTTGGAAGCGTTGCACCGGGTGCTGGGCGTAATCAGGCCGACGGCAGAAATTCTGGGCGATTATACAGAAACCGGCCACGTAGGTATACTGGCTACCCCTGGTACGGTGGCGTCGTTGTCGTACGTGATTGAAATACAAAAATTCTTCCCTGCCATTCAGGTATACCAGGAAGCATGTCCGATGTGGGTGCCTTTGGTAGAAAACAATGAGCATACCTCCAGGGGAGCCGACTATTTTGTAAAAAAGTCTATCGACAGCTTGCTAGCACAATCCCCTCAGATAGATACGATTGTCTTGGCTTGTACGCATTATCCGCTTTTGTTGGATAAAATACGCGCCTTTCTTCCTGACAATATCAAAACGGTGAGTCAGGGAGAAATTGTGGCCAATAGTTTGGTAGATTATTTGAACCGGCATCCAGAAATAGCGGCTTTGTGTAGTAAAAACGGCGAGCGTAGCTTTTATACGACAGAATCGGCTCAGGATTTTGATGTAAAAGCTGCCATTTTTATGGGCAACTCGGTAAGTTCCAAGCACCTAACCTTAGGATGCAGTTAAAACTTACAATTCATACGTTTGCCCTTTTTTTGGAATTTCCACTTGGGAGTAACCCTTTGTCCCCAGACTGGACTGGAAACGTAGCATGGTTTCGTATTCGCCATGAACAAGGAAGAGTTTCTTCAGGTCGGTGGGCGATTGGTATTGCACAAATTCCATCAGATCATCGTAGTCGCCGTGGCCACTAAAAACGTCGATCCGTTCAATGTTGGCCCGCACTTCGTGGTCTTTTCCTTTTATTTCCAGGTATTTCTGCCCATTCAATAGTCGGTGACCTAAGGTACCTTCGGCTGCAAACCCAATCATCAGAATGGTGGCGTAAGGGTTGCCAATGTTTGTTTCTACGTGGTGCTCTACCCGGCCACCTTGTACCATACCCGACGAAGAAATGATGATGCAAGGCTCGTGAAAATTGGCGATGGCTTTGCTGGCTTTCATGTCGGACAGATAATTGAAATTGTCGAAGTCGAAAAGCTCTTTGTTTTCCTCGTAAAACGCCTGCGCTTCCTTGTTCAGAGACCGGATGTTTTTGGCATAGACTTTTGTGCTGGCAAATCCTAAGGGGCTGTCGGAGAATACTTTGATGTGAGGGAAGTCGTGTTCGCTATATAATTTATTGAGGGTGAACAACAACGCCTGCGTGCGACCCACACTGAAGGAAGGAATAATAAGCCGACCCGGAATCTCTACACAGGTTCGGCGGATGACATCGGCCAGCGCATCTTCGGGGCTCTCTTGGTTTACGTGCAGCCGTGCGCCATAAGTAGACTCACAGATCAGGTAATCTACCTGCGGAATCCGTTGCGGATCTACCAGCAGGGGATAGTTTTTCCGACCCAAATCTCCAGAGAAGCAGATGGTCTTTTTTACCCCATTTTCGACTACTTCTACCAGAATGCTGGCGGCACCCAGCAAGTGACCCGAAGGGATAAAAGTCACTTCCAGCCCTGGTCTAATCTTGAATTTGTTGTTAAAAGCAACAGAGACAAAGGCTTCCATCGCTTCATTTACCTGCTTTTGCAGATACATTTCGCGCGGATTTACCACCGATATTTTCTTTTTTGAACGGCGTTTGGCTCCGCCCTTAGCCCCATGCAGCTTTTTTTGGTTCAAAGAGGCTGAATCGGCCAGCAGAAGCTCCGTAAGCTGGCAAGTGGGTGTTGTGCAGAGTATTTGCCCTTCGAAGCCTTCGTTGACCAGCAGTGGAAGGTTGCCAGAATGATCAATGTGGGCGTGGGTTAGCAATACTACGTTGACCTGGGAAGGTTCGAACGGAAATAGGCCACCTCCCGGATAAGGCGTACCTACTATATCTCGGGCTCGATCCAGGTCAGAACCACAATCAATTAAAATTCGGTAGTCATCTACTAACTCCAATAAATACATGCTGCCCGTAACCTGGCGCGCGGCTCCCCAAAACGTTAATTTCATAGATAAAGAATTCCTTCGTACGAAGTGGTAATCAATATATTTAGGCAGTTAATTTAATTAACTTGCCACCTTGTCAAGCCCAATGAAGAATACTCAGGAAGAACTTCAACACGTACTTACGCTACTTGCCCTCGAACACGAGGAAGATCTGGCCCAATATCAGGAAAATATCGTGCGTACACCGCTTTCCGAACGCCGCCGACAAGGAACCAGTTGGTATCCAGTGGTGATGAACGAGTCTGGATTTGGTACGGGAGATAAGTTATTCATGGAAGTAGAAAGAACTTCCGAACATACGTCTCCTTCTCATTTTCAGCAAGGTAGGCCAGTTTCGCTGTTTTCCAACGCTACGGGCGGCAAAATTACGACAAATTTCCTCAATGGCATCATTGCTTCGGCTACTTTACGCACCCTTCGTATCGTTTTTAATACGGATGAACTACCCGATTGGATTGATGATGGTAAGTTGGGCGTGAATCTCCTTTTCGACGAAACGTCTTACCAGGAGATGCGTACGGCGACGCAGGAAGTGATGCAGGCCAAAGGAAATCGACTGGCCGAACTTCGGGAAGTGTTGCTGGGAAGTCAGCCGCCCCGCTTTCGTAAGCTAGGGTATGCCTTGTCTTTGCCAGTGTTAAATACCTCACAAAACGAGGCAGTAACGAATGTGCTAGCTGCCGAAGATGTAGCCATTATTCACGGCCCGCCTGGAACGGGCAAAACGACCACCTTGATTGCCGCCATTCTTCAAACGCTGAAGGACGAGAAGCAAGTGCTGGTTTGTGCGCCTAGCAATACGGCGGTAGATTTATTGACCGAAAGATTAGCGCAGTTAGGTGTAGAGGTGTTGCGGATGGGAAATCCTAGCCGGGTAAGTGCCGAACTGCAAAGCCATACCCTGGATGCGAAGATTGCTACTGACAAAAACTTTCCACAAATAAAAAAATTGCGACGACAAGCCGATGAATATAATCGGTTGGCGCATCAGTATAGGCGGAGCTTTGGACGGGAAGAACGCGAACAGCGCAAACGAATCGTAGCCGAAGCCCGCAGCCTCTCGAAAGAGGCCAACGACCTGGAAAAATACTTGGCCGACAGCCAGATTGATAAAGCCCAGGTGATTACAGCAACTTTGGTTGGTGCCACCAACCGCTTACTGAAAGGGCGTCGGTATCGTACCGTATTCATCGACGAAGCTGCCCAAGCCCTGGAACCAGCCACCTGGATTCCCATTTCGAAGGCGGAACGGGTCATATTCGCGGGCGACCATCAGCAATTGCCGCCCACGGTGAAGTCATCAAAGGCGGCGCAGGCTGGCCTTAGCCAAACCATATTCGAGAAATGTTTCCAGCGTTTGAAAGTGGCCGGTACACCTGCCGATGTGCTGTTGCAAACGCAATACCGTATGCACGAACATATTATGCAGTTTTCAAACGAGCAATTTTATGAGAGCTTATTGCTCGCCGATGATTCAGTAAAGAATGTACTACTGGAAGAGGTCGATTACCAGGAACTGCCCGTAGAATTTATTGATACGGCTGGCTGTGGCTTCGAAGAGAAATTTAACCCAGAAGGCCGGAGCATTTCTAACCCGGAAGAAGCAAGACTGCTGTTTCGACATTTGGCGGCCTTCTGGGAAAACCTGGTGCAGTTTCATCCCGACCTCTTGCTGCCGGCACTGAGAGTGGGAATTCTTTCGCCGTACAAAGCACAGGTTGAATTATTGAAGGAGATTTTTACTGAATATCCGCTCCTCATCGAATATGCGGCACATTTTACCATCCAAACAATTGATGGCTTTCAGGGACAGGAACGTGAAATTATGTACATTAGCTTGGCTCGGAGTAACGACAAAGGCGAAATCGGCTTCTTGCAGGATTTGCGCCGGATGAACGTAGCCTTAACCCGTGCCCGCAAGAAACTGGTTGTGATTGGCGACAGTGCTACGCTTTCTAATCATCCATTCTACCAATCGTTTTTAGACTATATCGACCGTATTGGTGCTTACCACAGCGCCTGGGAAATTAATTAGAAGATGTGCTGATGTGAGGATATGCTGATGTATTGCAGATCGCTTTGCACATGGATGCATGAAATAGCTGATTGCCGAAAGCTGATAGCTATCAGCTAAAATCTATTAAACCCGCATGTACTACGCTTGCAATCTGAACAGAATCGTATAAGTTTGCAGGTCAAATACGGAAGGGTACTAAGCAATTTGTCAAGCACATAACCGTTCTAAGGTGGGTTCAGCGAAAATTCTATCACAGCGCACAATTGACCCGCAAATTACTGCCTACTATTTTATTAATTAACACCAATGACCTTAGCGTACTTACTGCTCCAAATTACTCAAGATGCTGCCGCTGTTGTCGATAGCACTGCCGTTGCCACTGCTGCTTCTACTGCGCCTCCCCAGGAACTCAAGCTTTTTGACCTGCTATTGAAAGGTGGTTTTGTCATGATACCCCTGTTAATTCTTTCTCTCGTTTCGGTTTACTTGTTCGTAGAACGTTACCTGTATATAAAGAAGGCCAGTTATATGGAGCCTAACTTCCTGAATAATATTAAAGATAAGCTACGCAATGAAAACGTAAAAGGCGCTGTGGAGCTGTGTCACGATTCCAAGTTCCCCATTGCCCGACTCATCGAAAAAGGGCTCAGCAGACTGGGTTCCCCCATTCGTGATGTGGAAAGTGCCATCGAAAACACGGCTCGCGTGGAAATTTATCAGATGGAAAAAAACCTGAACATATTGGCCGCTGTGGCCGCCATTGCCCCAATGTTTGGCTTTTTGGGTACGGTGGCCGGTATGATTCGCGCTTTCTACAATATATCTCTGGCCGATAACATCAGTATTGGAATTATTGCCAGCGGTATTTATGAAAAGATGGTAACTTCGGCTACTGGCCTCATTGTGGGGGTAATTGCCCACATGCTGTTTACTTATCTTACCACCATGATCGATCGGAATGTGAATAGGATGGAAGTGACCGCCATCGATTTTATGGACATTTTGCATAAACCCATCCAGTAAGATGAATTTTGGAAGACGTAAACGCGTTCACTCGGCAGTAGAGGCATCCTCTTTGTCCGACATTCTTTTCTTTCTGCTGCTTTTCTTCCTGATCATTTCTACGATGGCTAGCCCCAACGCCATCAAATTGCTGCTTCCTAAAGCCAGCACCGGTCAGGCCATTTCCAATAATGCGATCAAACTCAACATCAATGCTAGCAAGGAGTACTACATTGATAAGAGGCGAATCCAGATGGAAGACTTATCTAATCAAATCTCCAACGAAGCACGAGGCAAAGAAAAACCTACCGTGGTATTGCGTATGGACAAATCCATTACGGTAGAAGAGTTGGCCAAGGTATTAGATGTAGTCAATAAATTAAAAATCCCGCTGGTAATTGCGGTTGATAAAGGTAAATAACTGAGGGATAAACTATTGGAAAGATTTACTGGACTTATCGGGGTCGCGGTTATTCTACTGCTTGCCTTTCTGTTATCAAATAATCGCAAAGCCATCAACTACCGCCTGGTTATTACCGGGTTAGCCATTCAGGTAGGCTTGGCTATCTTTATTCTCAAAATTCCTATTGGACAGAAGATCTTTGGCTGGCTAGCTAAAGCAGTGGAAAAAGTGCTTTCTTTTTCTGATCGGGGCGGTGAATTTGTCTTTGGCCCACTCGCTAACACGGTAAGTTTGCAAAATACTTTTGGAAGCGGGGTCAGTATCATTTTCTTTTTCAAGATTGTTCCAACCATCATTTTTGTTGCCGTACTCGTGAGCATTGCCTACCATATTGGGCTTATGCAGCGAATAGTGGGCGTTTTCGCCAGAATTATGCACCGCCTGATGGGCGTGAGTGGGAGCGAAGCGCTGTCCAATGTTGCCAGTATGTTTGTGGGACAAGTCGAAGCGCAGATTATGATTCAGCCCTACCTGGCGGGCATGACCATGTCGGAGTTGTTGGCATCCATGGCGGGTAGTATGGCCTGTATTGCTGGCGGTGTGATGGCGGTTTACATTGCCTTGGGCGTACCTGCCCAATACCTGCTCGCGGCTAGCCTGATGGCTGCTCCCGGAGCCTTGGTTATCGCTAAGATTGTATTCCCGGAAACCATTGTCTCGGAAACCAAGGGCGTGGTGCGGGTGCATGTCAAGAAAACGAGTGCCAATCTGATTGACGCCATTTCGCACGGCGCTTCTGAAGGATTGAAAGTTGGCCTCAACGTAATCGCCATGTTGATTGGTTTTCTGGCCCTGGTGGCTTTGTTTGACTATACGCTTGGAAAACTGGGTTATTTACTGGCTGAGTACCTGCATCTTTCTCTCAGTGGTATTGGGCTTGACCTACGTACCTTGAGCCTGAAACAACTATTGGGTTTGCTGTTCTCTGGTTTTGCCTGGGTTATGGGCGTTCCTGGCCAGGATATTCAAACAGCGGGCTCGTTGATGGGTACCAAAATGGTGATCAACGAATTTGTCGCCTACCTCGATTTATCCGCTTTGCTCAAAACGGGCACGCTGCATCCCAAAACTGTCCTTATCGTCAGTTTCGCGCTCTGTGGTTTTGCCAATCTCAGTTCCATTGCTATTCAGGTGGGTGGTATTGGTCAGTTAGCTCCCGAACGCCGTGCCGACCTGGCAAAATTAGGGTTCAAAGCCCTGATTTGTGGCACCCTGGCTTCCTATCTTTCCGCCACCCTCGCAGGAATGTTGATGTAGCACAGCCTAATTTCTACCATTCCATCTTTTCTGCCCAAGCCAAGCCATTGGGCAGGTCGGAGGAAGCGAACTCCAGGTGAATGACTCTTCTATGCTTCTGATTGGTGGTTTTGGACGAAGAATGGAGCAAGAGTGGTTTCATCAGGTGGATGCCACCGCAGCTCACATCACAAGAATATGCCAAGGTATTTTGAGAAATGGAGGCAATTTCTTCGTGGCTCAGGATTTTGTTTTGCGAGCCAGGAATCACTTTCAACGCGCCATTTTTTTCATCGGTATCATCCAGGTGAATGCGCAAGGTGAAGGTGTGTTTTAGTAATTCTTCTGGTGGACGAACCCCAATCATATCCTCTTTTTTTGTCCAGCCCAAAAAGCCTTCCGTTTCTATTTTCTCTTTGACATGAATGGTGATATCCTGGTGCCAGGTAACGTACCAGTTGGATAGAGGAGGCTTGTCAAAATAAATCGCTTTGGCAAGAAATAGTGCTGGATTGATGGCAGCGAGAATGGTTTTTAGGTTGTGGTTGAATAGAGCATATTTCAATCCCGGAATGGCTCCCAGTAGATCTCTTACAGCATACACCGATTTGTTTTCCTGCGTACTTTCCTTGGCTTGGTATTTGGCAATCAATGATTTTACGTGGTTCATTTCCTTCTTCGTATACACGTGTGGCAGAATTGTAAAACCATTGCGCTCGAGTTTTTTTAACTGATGCGGAAGGTTAGCGTTATAAATATCATAGCTATACAGGTCAAGTGCATCACTCAAAGCTTCCTTGATACATCTTTTCAGTCTTTCTGGCTCCACTACCTTTACTGAATCACCAAAGCCCAATATTTCCCGTTCCAATTCATAATTATGCTGAACTAGCAGCGAAATAATCACGCCATCGGGTCGGGTTTCTATCACTTGTTGGGAATGATGCATGGGCTTGGTCAACACATAAGGCGCTGCCTGCCGATCGATGAATAAAACCACGTTCTGGGGCTTTTGATTAGCATTGACAGTAACCCCAATCACGTGTTTGAAATAGCTAGGCAGATCCATCTCCACACAGGGCGAAAAGGTTGTGTCGGTTGTTTCCAGCCCGGCAATCCGATCCAGCGCCAATGTCAATAGGGGCGTTTCTTTGTTTTTACAACCCAGCACAAACCACCGATTACGGTACTCTTTCAAATAGTAGGGATGAAAAATAAAATCACTGGCCCTGCTTGCCCGGAAACTCTGGTAGGAGAGGAGCAGGGCTTTTTTCTGCTGTACGGCATGGTAAAGCGTATCCAGGTGTTCCAGGCCTTTCAGGTTCTCATTTTTTTCAAAATCGATAAACGTTTCCTGCTTGGTTTTAGAGGTATAAATTTTGTCTTCTAACCGCTGAACCATGCTACTCAGGTCCTGAAAATGGCTGAAACCTTTGAATTGCCGCAGAATATCGACTACCTCAGTCAGTTTATTCAGATCCTGGTTAGTCAGGGGAATGTTGGTTATCGAATAGGCTGGGTCGGTGTAGGTATAGTATTTTTTGTCAACTACCTCAATGGGTGCGTAATAGCCTAGTTTATCGCTGCGCATCATTTGCAAATCCATTTGGACCGTTCGCCGGCTCACACCTTTGTCAATCCCTTCGTATTCGTACAATACTGCCGAACATTGTTCCATCAAGTCTTCCAGCGTCCATCTTCGGTAGCGGTTTCTGAGGCAATTATCAAGGGTTCGGTAGCGGATCAGGGCATTGCGATTGACGGGCATAAGTAGATTGGCTGATTCGTAAATGGGTGGATGAGTAGAGGATTTTGTGGAAAAATGCAGAAATATTCTTTACTACGCAAAAAGTGGCTAATCTTGAAGTAGATTGGCTAACTATATTGTCATAGGAACAGAAAAATAAGGTAATGATGAGTAAATGGACTGGTTTTCTCTTATTGATTTTCCTTCATGCGTTTCCCCTCAGCAAGACTTTTGCCTCCGAAACGCTTTTTCTTATTGTAAAGGAAAGGGATTGGTTCCGAGAAGAGGATAAGCCCAGTTACTGCCCTGAATCTTTGCCAAAGGTTGGCTTCATTCGCCTTTTAACTCCCGAGCTGGTAATCTCGACGGCTAACATTTTCTTTGCTGGAGAAAAGGATTTGCTCTTGCTGCAATTGGAAGTCGCTTCAACAGATCCATTGCTGAAATGGGAATTGGAGCCCGGCAGTCAGGTTTCTATCCCGCATTATTATGGGAAATTACCCCGGCAATTTGTTCAGAAAATAGATGATTTCCTTCCGCAAAAGGATGGGCAATTTGTTTTTCCTCCACCGTCTTTAAAGAAAAGAATAGCTGCTTTGGCCGTTCCCAAGGGGCTGGTTAACAAGCTTCTTCAGTACCAGGATTGGCAAAAGATAGATCGTTTTCAGCGACTTCAGACCGACAACTTTGCCAAGCCGAAAGTGCAGTTGCAGTGGTGGTATTTTGATTTTTTTCTCCAGGATGGCAGTACGGTCGTTTTGGCCTTTATTCCGCAGCTCTGGTGGGGCGAAAAAGGATCGAATGGCGAAAAAAATTCCCTACTGATGATGTCTTTAATAACGAGCGAGGGAGAAGTAAAACGCTTTACCAAAATAATTCCTCAATCGGAACTGAAAACGTCTTCGGATCATTTGGAAATATCCTCCCGGTTATGGATTCAGGCGACCGGATCGGATCAAAATCGGACATACGCTGTGCGGGTTCACTTTCCCGAAGTGGCAGCCCAATTCGACATTACTGCAACCCGGCCTCCGTTCGCAGCCTTTCCCACGGGAGTGATGCCAGGCATTTTTGGTACAGTCATTAGCGGTGCCCCAGTAGGATCTCCCCGCTTTAGCTACGTTTCTCAAGTACCCAATGGCACTGTAACAGGATCATTAACCTGGGGCAATTACCAACGTAACTTTCGGGGACAAGCGTACCATGAGCAAGGCCGCCAGAACGACACCCCAGAGCGGCAAGGAGGCTATTGGACCTGGTATCATTTTGTCGCAGAGGGCTGGAATATTTTCGGAAGCCCAGGCAAATTCATTTACTTGCAAAAAGGCAACGAAGTACTCTTGTCTGGCTTTCATCTTATAGCGAAAGAGTATAAAATAATGAATCGGACATTAACCAGTCCTGACCACCCCAAAATACTAACGGGCGGAGAAATTCACTTTCATCATCAGAACATTTCTTTGGCGCTCAAATTGAATCCTTCCACAACTAAAACGTTGATTGCCTTCCCCTCGCCCGATCCCAATCAGATCTGGGGTACTGTAGAGGGACCGGCTACGCTTGTGGTGAGCGAAGGATCGGAGAAAAAGACCATTAAAGGACGGATGATGTTGGAGAGCTGTGCGTGGGAAGTGAATGATCCGCGCCAGAAAAATAAGCAGCAACGCAAGTCAAACGAAAGCCCTGCTGTCTCATCTGCCAATCAAACAGGCAAGTAATAATTAAGGTATTTGTCCGATCTTCTTCCTATGCTGTCAGGATCTTCAAAGCGGTCGCGTAAAGTACATTCATACCTGTAGGGGATGTGGGTTATAAAGCCCATAGATCATCTGTTTTTCTTGATCCGAGCGTACGCTCAAAGCCCGATAAAACCGTTTTGCACAGATTTATACAAGTGTGAGATTTCAGCCAGATCTGAGTATACGAATGATTATTCATCGGGTATCTTTGAATCAGGATTTAGAATTAGGTTTTAGGCTAAAAATTCCCTTGCGTCTCGCAGGGGATTTTTTTTGCTCTTTTCAAACTAACGAGGATAAGAGCGTAACTTGAGTGAAGCCAGTTCAAGCCTACGAATGCCAATACAAGCATGATAGCTTTTAAAAAGCCTGCCTTCGATCTGAAGGCAGGCTTTTTATTTTGGCGCTAGGGGATGTTTTTCAGGAGAAACGTCTTTTTTTATTGTGATTTTTTTTGCCTATTTTGGAATTCCTTTGATAATAAAACTTCAAGATTAGAATAAAAATTTCTTTTTACTTAGTTGATAATCATAATTTAATTTGTAATTGCTGACTGATTAATAATTAAACGCGTAAAAGCATTTCGGCACTTACACTACTGTGGGTGCAATGGAAAGGATCAACTCACCTATCACTATGATTACGGCTATTCTCGGATCGCGTAACTTTAATAATTATCCCCTTCTAAGCAAGGTGTTGAGCCAATACCAAATCTCAGAAGTTATTTGTGGAGATGCCAAAGGTGCCGAAGCATTGGGTGTCTGGTATGCCGCAGAAAATAATTTACCCAGAAGAATGGTAGAAGGGAATGGATTTACCGAAAGGCAAGTTCAAAAGATACGCCATGAAACAATGATTGACCAAGCAGAACAGATCATTGCCTTTTGGGATGGCAAAAGTAGAGGAACCGCTCAGGCCTTGAGTTATGCCCGTAAACAAGGGAAGATTATTCACCTCGTTTCCTTCCAAACAAGTAATTAGTTTAGGTAACTGCTTTCTAATCTCCTGTCCATAAATAAGCAGCTGAGCAAATTCCCCCATCAGTGCTGTCAATGAAGTTCCACTGACGCCACTCCAACTGGTCAGTACCAGCGCATGCTTACTTTCTGGAAATTCTACTATCAAGTCATCTACTTCTTCCCATGCCTGAGGAATCAGTGCTAGCTGTTTTTCAAAAAAATAGAAATAAATTTCTCTACGCAAAAAGATTGCGCAGGAGGCTGGCAACTTTGTCCTGTTGATTAATTAAAGTATAACCATTCACTATATGGAACAAGTAAAATTAACCGGGAAAGATTTGATCGAAATCGGATTTCCAGAAGGAAAGGCTGTAGGCATTGCTTTAGCAGTTATGGAAAATGCCTTCGCAGATCATAACCGGGCACAGAAGCTGGCTATTCTCACCTCAATGCTATCAGATATGGAGGCAAATGTAAATAGAGAAGTAGTCGCATTACAGCCTGTTGTTGAGGCGCTTTTGAATAAATCGGACATCATTAGTTTGGTAGAAGGAGAGCCAGCTTTCCAAATCTATGGTGCCGAAGGAATTGAAGAAGGGGCTTTGAATCAGATGCGGACTGCCATGAAGTTACCCGTTACGGTTGCGGGGGCGCTGATGCCGGATGCTCACCAAGGGTACGGTTTGCCGATAGGTGGGGTATTGGCTACCAGAAATGTGGTTATTCCTTATGGCGTAGGGGTTGATATCGGTTGCCGGATGTGTATGACGCTGTACGAGTTGCCGGTCAAGCTGCTGACTGAAAAGAAGGAAGAATGTAAGAAGCTGCTGATTGATAATACCCGTTTTGGGAGGGCTAGTTTTAAAAAATCCCAAGACCACGCCATCTTCCAAAGAACCGAATTTCGGGATATCAAAGTTATGAGAGAGCTAAAAGACCGGGCTTTTGCACAAATAGGAACTTCGGGAGGTGGAAACCATTTCGTGGAGTTTGGTATCGTTGAGCTGCTAACGCCGGTCAATGAATTCAACCTGGCTCCAGGACAATACCTGGCCGTGCTTTCTCATTCTGGGTCGCGGGGATTGGGCGCTACCATTGCGGGTCATTATACCAAAATAGCCATGGAAGGGTGTAAACTTCCGCCTGAAGCCAAGCATTTAGCCTGGTTGGATCTGGATTCAAATGCGGGACAGGAATATTGGCTGGCTATGAATTTGGCTGGCGATTATGCTTCTGCCTGCCATCACCAGATTCACGAACGACTCTCGCTCGGTTTGAGAACAACGCCCGTGGCTATGATTGAAAACCACCATAATTTCGCCTGGAAAGAGAAAGATGCTTTTGGTAATGAGGTGATTGTCCATAGGAAAGGCGCTACTCCTGCCGGACTGGGCGTTTTGGGCATTATCCCGGGCTCCATGGCTACCCCTGGGTTTATTGTCAGAGGAAAGGGCTTGGCCGATTCCCTCAACTCGGCTTCGCACGGTGCCGGTCGGCTTATGTCCAGAACCAAAGCCAAGCAAACGCTGTCTCCCAAGCAGGTGTCTGAACAATTGAAAAAGGCAGGCGTCGAGTTAATTGGTTCTGGGTTGGATGAAGCCCCGATGGCGTATAAAAATATCCATCAGGTGATGGCCGATCAGCAGGAGCTGGTAGAAGTGCTGGGGTCTTTTATGCCAAAAATTGTACGGATGTGTGGAGATGAGCAGTTTCAGGAAGTAGATTGATTATTCGATAACTAGCCTTTTTACCTCCGATTGATGTGTAGAACGGACAGAGAGCAAATACACGCCGGGAGTTAACGAGTCGATTAGATTTAACGTCAGGTTGTTTTCCCCTTCCTGAATAGAGTAAAACTGGGTATACAGTTCTTTACCAAACATATCGGCTACGGCTATCCGTACTTCTCCTGCTTCATAACCAGCCACGCCCGCATCACCCGCTGCATTACTAACCAACTTTAGTGTAATGGCTGATGCGCGCTGGGCTGGATTTGGATATACTCCCCAACGAGCTACTTTCTTAAGGCTGTGGATCGCAATGATTTTGGAGGAAGTCACCTCGCCATTGCTAGCTGTTTGTTTCAAACGATAATACGTGGTAGCCCATATAGGCTCGGTATCTACTGCCTGGTAATTGATTAGATGGGTGCTTGAGCCAGCGCCTTGGATGCGGAGCACTGCTGAAAAATGCTTGGCGTCATTACTTCTTTCGACCGTAAAATATTCGTTATTGATTTCCTGTGCCGTCTGCCAGGTCAGTTGTACTTGGTCATTGACAAGGGAACCACTAAAGCTTACTAGTTCAATGGGCAAAGACACCAGGCCATACATGCTAAAATTACCCACGCTACAGGTCGTGCAGGCTTCTCCCGCAGATGAGGTCGAAGTGGACGCACAAGTAAAACAATCCAAGCCTAAGTTTCCGGCAGTACTCGTGAAATTTGCATTGGCCGGCACCGCAGATTTATTGTGCAGAATAATACCGGTTCCACCACCGCCGCCACCGCCATGAGGTGCCCCATCACTTACCATCCCAGCATTGCCGCCATTAGCCCGAACAGCAAGTTGATTAATAGCAGATAAATTATACGTAATTACATCCAATAGAACGGCACCACCGGCACCACCACCACCAGCGCCATCATTCCCGTAGGAGTTACTGGCGTTGCTGCCGTTGGCTGAGATAGAAAAAGCCCCCGTAAGCGTTAATGTATTGGCACCTACTAATATGATACCGCCGCCTTTTCCTCCGCTTGAAGCTACTCCATTGTTCTGCTGACCAGCGCCGCCGCCGCCGCCCATAAATACTTTATTAAAAGAGGTAGAATAGTTCAATGAATTTCCTGCCAATCCGGGGCCGTAATCGGTACCAACGCTGGCGTCAATCCATCCAAGTCCTCCTTTGCCACCCTGTGTATGATTGGAGCCGCCGCCACCACCACCATTATGAATATTTCCACCGCCACCAGCATTAGCCATAGCACCTCTGGCCGCCTCTTGATTTAAAGGAGTCCAGGCAATGCCTTCGCCTTTACCCGCAAAACCAGAAGACGCGGCGGCGGCATATACTGAGCTTATATGCGCACTTCCGTCGTTAGTGGCATTAGGAGTCCCGCCCATAAACCCCTGTCCGCTGGCATCAATGTTTGCGCTCATAGTCAGGGTATTGCTTACTTGCAGGGCTACTACGCCTCCTCTTCCCAGGATTGAGTTCCAGGGGGCGGCGGTTATTGTACCGGTGATGGTCGCATTTGTATATTGGGGGACGCTAATCAGTTGCACAGCGCCAGCTACACTGTAGGCTAAACTCAACGAAGATAAAGATACAGTTGAGTCACTTCTGGAAAGTATAGTAGCAAACTCATAATTTCCGGCATTTCCTAAGGCGGTGATTGCACCAAAAGTGGGACTATCGGTTACATCGGTAGTAGCGCCTTTCATTTGCATGACAATTACTTTGTTTCCTGCATCAAAGCTGGCAAGTGACGTATAGACGTTGGTAAGCGTAAGCGTATTGCCACTAAGCACCTTCACTTGTGCATAATCATTGACAATACCACTTAAATTTTGAGCGTACAGGCTACTAGAAATAGTCAGGAAAAATATGAGTAAAGCAGTGATTTTGGCTTCAGTAAATATTCTGACAGGCGTATGAAACAATAGCGGGGAAAGTTGTACGTGTATTTTCATAGCCAGTGGTTAAGTATAAATTTTTCTATTCAACTTGAATTGTCAAAATGTAGAAATTTATACTTAAACAGGTAGAAAAGTAACCAAATATTACATTCTATTGTATTAAATTTATTTCAGTGTAAGCTAGTGGATGGTGTGTTTTTATGAATATTTTAATATTATCTTAAATTGTATTGTGCCCCATTGGTTGGATAGGATCGAGCAAGCAATAAGAATAGACTACTTTCTCACGCTTGTTGTACTTTTTCTCTATTTTAAAATATACCTGGGCTGAAATGACTTGGCCGACTCGATGAGTTTCAGCCTTTAATGAACCAAACGGGTACCCATCCGACTAACTAGCATAGCAAGCAGCCAGATGGGTACGCACGACAGGCCAAGCAAAAGGGAATTAGATTGCCGAAAAAAGAGGCTGACAGTCAATCAGTCGATTCTCTGTTCCTAGTGTCGGAGGAGTTTGATTACTTTTCTCACCTGATTCTCCTCACTCACTATTCTTAATACATACAAGCCGGAATGAGCCCCGTCATGAGGGAATTGAAGGGTGAGTGAACTCTGCTCCTTTTGCAGTGTGTGTTCTTGAGAGTTATGCACCTTGCCGAAAGTATCGCTAAGTACAAAGGAGTACAAACCCGCTGGCAAGCTGGTTGTTTGCAGAGTTACTTGATCTTGGAACGGATTCGGATAAGCAACGATAAAATATAAGGCTGATATTTTTGGTTCCTCCACTTCCAGGCGAGCGCCGTTTGGTGTGATGCGTTTCACCTCCAGATAGTCTACCGCCGCAAAAAACTTTTGAGACAGAACTGTGACGTAGTTTTGACCTTGGGTGAGATTTATGACAGCCGATCGCATAGTACCCCAGTAGGCAGTTCCCACGCACGAGTTTTGAGCCGATAAGGTGCTGGCATCGCCCGTGAACGTAGTGGAAGTGCCATTCACAGTGAAGGCGTAACCGTTGGGCCAGAAGGAACTGGCTCCATTCACGTCGCCGGACCGCAGTCTGACCGATACTTGATACGTGCCCGTCAACGCCATATTAAACGTCAGTTTTATTTTATCACCGTCATCATACAACCGCACAAAAGAACTTCCACTAGCACTAGGGCAATTACTGATGCCTACCGTTCCTCGGGTACCTACGTCAGCCAAGGTTGTATAGATGGTTTCCGCTTCATACAGGGCAGTAACGGGAGGATATACTGTAACAGTTATTTCATCGTAAGCAGTCGCGCCGCAGCCATTATTTACCGTAAAGCGAAATACGTAAGTGCCGGCCACCAGATTAGTCAAACTCAACGTAGTGGTATTATCATTGGTTAGCGTAGCCGAAGAACCGCTTTGTTTAGTCCAGGTGTAGGTACCAAAGTAATTAGAGGTGCCCGTAAGGGTGGTACTGCTGGTCGGTAGCGTAAGCGTTTTGTCAATACCTGCATTGACCGTCAGCGCAGCCGTGGCAGTCAGATTGTTGTCAACGGTGCCGTTTGCTTCTTGTCCTAGAGCCCGAAACTCGTTCCAGTTTTTAGCGCTTGCTGTTGTGTTCTGTCCCCATAACCAACGCTTTTGCTGCGAGGCATCAGCCACGGCGGGTACGTGATATGCATTGAAATTGAACCGGTTATTGCCGGTAGCCCAGAAGTTGGCTATATCATACGAAGGGGTCGCTCCAGTAGATTTCCTGTCAAATAGATACGTAATATCGTTGTGGTGGATGTAATTGCCTGTAGAGTAATATCTGATAGTTGAATCAGTGTTAGCTCGCTTCCCTTGCTTAATCATAATAGGATCGCCTCCCGGATTATCCATAACTATTTTGTTGTTATATACTTCGACGTTTTTCGAATTGGCGATCAGAATTTGAGCCTCCGTTTCATCTTTGTTGCGCTCGATCTTATTACAACGGATGGTGGCATCGTAACTAATTTCGTGGAAGATACCAGGACCTATATTGTCGTGAATCGTATTGCCTTCGTAGAGGGTAAGCATGTTGTTTGAATCTGTCCATAAACCCGGGCCATAATTATGATGCGAATGGTTATTTCTAATAATCAGCCCGTCACTTTCAGAAAATTTGCTGGCGCCGCCTTCATCCCTCCAGGAAAAACCAATTTGCGGTAATGTGTTGTAGGACATTTCATTGTTTTCAACCACAGCATTGGTACTACGGCTACCTCCTAAGCCCATTTGACCATTGTGGTGAATAAAATTCCCACGAATAGTGGCCGTACCCGTAAAATTAATGCCTTGGCCATGATTCAAGCGGACTTCGTTATTTTCAATAACCCAACCTGAGCCGGGAAATTGATCGCCAATAGCGGCCATATGGCCAGGAATAGCATACTTCTCCACCACTAACCCTTGAATGGTGACGGAACTAGCTGAGCCGCCGAAGGCTCGTCTGGAAACGCTGATTTCCATGGGTTGATTGGCTGGATCAGTTGGGTTGTCATACATGTATACTTTGTCATTGAGGTAGTCGAAAAACCATTCGCCTGGATCAAGTACCGGTATGACGGGAGTGACCGTTTGGGTTTCAATCTCTTCTTGCTTCAGAATAGTTCCAATAGAATTTTTATAAAATAACTCCTCTTGTCGGAGTGGCACATTCTTCTTGTATAAATCTTCTGGGAATCTACAGGCCGTATAACTCCCCACGCAAGCTTGATAGCGCTGCACTTGCTGCGTTTGGCCAGTGTGCACCCAATAATTGGTCTGAGGATCTTTGGTCCAAGCCGTCAGAATCCGAGCGCCATTCAATATGGTTCCGGGCTCGCCTATAAACTTATCTCCGTTTTTAGGGGTGATTTCCTGCATCCGGTACATGCCCGATTTAATAATATAAGTAGTACCTGCTGGTTTAGGGCCTACAATAGATTGAATATTAACCGTACTACTATACGTGATAATAACAGGATTTTGGGCAACCGCAGCCATGTAAAATGTAAAATGGAGGAGTAGACATCCCACCAATTTGGTTAGTATTTTTTTCATGGATTTAAGATGGATTTAAACTAGATTAGATAGATATTGATTAATTTTATACCCGCCCAGACAATACATTCAATAAAGTAAATCTCATGATCTTTTGATCGCTTTCACGGCAATTTGGTTGCTAGTGAGCAGTGTGACTACTAAAGCAATATTCCATTTCATCAACTGCAGGGAAACCTGCTCAAAGCGGTGTATTAATCCCTCCTATTGGAACTCTTGTTGGCGAAAATGCTATCGGGTCAGGATCAATACCGAGCAAGAATACGGATAGTAAAATGCAGTAGTTAGTACAAATGAATAAGTGTAGCATTAGACTGAATAAGTGTGCCAATAGGCCTATGGCCGTATTTTCATTGGCGGCAACAAGTCATAGATTGTCTGGCTTTTATGTAAGGATGGAAATAGTATGAATTTCGCCTACTGTTTCTTCTTACCATTTGTGTTTTTAATCAGGCGCGTCGATGAAGGCCATTTGTGCATTTTTTCTCTTGTTCAGTTCTGCGCTATATGGTCAGGAGTACCGGTATGCTCATTACGACATGAGCCAGGGCTTGCCCAGCTTGAATGTCTTTTTTATTTACCAGGATCGGGATGGCTTTATGTGGTTTGCAACGGAGGCAGGTCTTTGCCGGTACGATGGCACTCGCTTTCAAACCTTTACCGTAGCAGATGGCCTACCTGATAACGAGATTATGGGTATTTCTCAGGATCGGGAAGGCCGCATTTGGCTACTTCCCTTCAAAAAATCAGTGTGCTATTATGAGCAGGGTACGTTTCATACGCCTGAAAACACCCCTTTTCTAAAAACGATTCGGATGCAAGACCGGCTTCATAGCGCTGCGCAAGACCTGGAAGGAAATGTATGGCTTGCGGAAGGAAACTTTCTGTACCGAATCTCTCCCACCCACCAGGTTACTACATTTTCGGAAATCGGCGGCGTGCCCATTGAGGGATGTACCCGGATGAGTAGTTGTCCAGAAGGAGGCATCTCCTTTATTATGAAAAGCGGCTACTACCAATACCGAAAGCAAGTCCTACGGTGTCTGGAAAAGACTACGGAATGGCATCCGAGCAATCAAACTCCGTTTCGGCAAATCAGTTTGTCCTCCCAGGCGTACGTATCTGCTTTCTTTACAAAAGATAGGTTAAAAGCCGTATCAAAAAAGTATTCGTCGACATTTCATTTTTCGATCAACCGCCCTATGCTTGGTTTCTCCCTGATCCGGGATAGCATTTTCTTTGCCTGTACCAACCAGGGCGCTTTTCAATACAGCTTTTTGCAGCCCCACCAAAAACCCCTTGTCTTTTTACCCAATAAAAACATTGGCTGTGTTTTTGAAGACCAGGAAGACAACCTGTGGTTTTCTGTGATGGGTGATGGCCTCTATCGGTTAATTTCTCCGCACGTCCAATCCTTTCACCCGGAGAAGTATACTGGCGTTCCGTCCCAAGTGAGTTTCTTAGGCAAATACAAAAATGACTTCCTGATCGGAACGAGTGCTTCCCGCTTTCTTACCACCCCTGATTTCCAGAAAATCCAGGCATATAAAGTTAAAAAGTACCTATTTCCGTTCCCTTATCGCATTCTATTCATCAAACCGGGTGATAAGAATGACTGGCTCATTCACGTTGATAACTGGATTGAAAAGGGTGCACCTGGATTGGAGCCTGCGAATCGTCTATGGGTGTATCCTAAAAGTGTTTATGATCTGCCCGGAAGTAAACTTTTAATTGCTTCTCATCGGAACGTTATACGCGTGGATGAAAATGACTTTTCGAAGGTAGATACGCTTTGGCACGAACGCGCTACCGTCGTGTTTCAACAAGGAAAAACCATTTACATCGGTACCTTGAATGGATTGTACTGTTTGTCAGAAAACGGCAAAACTGAGTTTTTAGGTCATACTCACCCCTTGTTGCGATGCCGCATTGCGTCCATACAAGCGACAGCAGATGGTGCCTTGTGGGTGGGAACCTGCGGAAATGGCTTGCTCCGACTGGAAAAGAATCGAGTCACGTTGCATCTCTCCGAAAAGGAAGGATTGAGCAACAACATTTGCCATACAATCGCCAGCCGGGGAAATGATGTTTGGGTGGGCACCTTCAACGGCTTAAATCGTGTCCGCGCCCGTGGTAAAACGGTGGACATTGCCCAATATACCACTTCTGACGGCTTGGTCTCCAACAACATTGAGCACCTGCTTCTAAGCGGAGATACGGTATGCATTGGAACGGCTCAAGGCGTCAGTTTTTTTGATGAAACCAAAATCAAACAGAAATCCACGTGCAATTTGCATCCTACCAGGGTTTTAATTAATGAGCAAGCCGTGCCCTTGCAAAAAACGTACGTCATTACGTCGAACGAAAAAAACTTTAGCGTAGAATTTGTGGCGCTCTCGTTTAAGTCGGAAGGTCGCATGCAGTACCGTTATCGGCTGAATGGGGTGTATAAGGACTGGCATCCAGCTCCTCAACGCTCCATCCAATTGACTTCGCTTCCCTATGGCGACTATACCCTGGAAATCGTGGCGACCAATGCATATGGCGTTGTCAGCAAGCCCATACAGATTCACCTGGTTGTGCCCATGCCCTTTTATAAAAGTGTAGTCTTTTTTGCGTTGCTCAGTGCTCTCCTAACCGGTTTGGGCATCTGGATTACGTATTGGCGTCTTAAGAAGATACGGATACGGGAAAGGGAAAGAGAATCGTTAGAAAACAAAATCATACAATTGGAATTGATGGCCCTTCGTGCCCAAATGGATCCGCATTTTATTTTCAACTGCTTGACTTCCCTTCAACACGCGATCTATGAAAAAGAAGTAAAGCAGGCCAACCGGTTGCTTACTCGCTTTGCCAGCCTTATCCGGCAAACCCTGGATCAAGCCTCTCAACTGTACATGCCGCTGGCAGACGAAATCAGCTATCTTTCCAACTACATGGAAGTAGAGCAAATGCGGTTTAACAACAACTTTGACTTCAGCATTACAATGGATCCAGACGTCCCCATTCGTCACATCACCGTTCCGAATATGATCTTACAGCCCTTACTCGAAAACAGCATCCGGCATGGAATTCAGCACAAGACAGATGGCAAAGGAAAAGTTTGCCTCCACTTTTCTTACCAATCTGAGCAATTGTGCTGCCAGGTAACCGACAATGGCGTGGGTCGGAAAAAGGCCGCCGAATACAAAAACCATCGGTTCATGACTCATCAATCCAAATCAACCAATATTAATTCTCGCCGAATCCTTTTGCTCAAAAGCGTATTGAGCACAAATATTGATATGACTACCGAAGATTTGCTAGACGAAATGGGCATGCCTTGCGGTACAAAAGTGTATGTAACAATTCCGGATCCCATTACCATTCAGGCGTATAGACAACCGCTGGTCTAATTTAAAAGTTACCGCACCCAGGTTTCTTTTAAATTAGACCAGAAGTTATGAGTTACGCCCCATTAGAAAGTACATACCATTTCTAAATTCACCATAGTATGATCAGAGCGGTTATTGTAGAAGATGAACCTAAAAATGCGATTGTATTAACACAGCTATTAACAGACCATTGCCCCGAAGTGGTTGTTCAAGGAGTAGAGGGTGATTGCCTGAAAGCGTATACCTTGATCAACGAAATCCGCCCCGAGTTGATTTTCCTGGATATTGAAATACAAAGGGGTACTGGATTTGACCTGCTGGATCAGCTACAGCCAATTGGATTTGAAGTCATTTTTATCACGGCTTTTCATCACTATGCCATACAAGCCTTTAAATACAATTCCATCGACTATTTGCTGAAACCAATTGATGAAGACGAATTAGTACAGGCGGTAGAAAGAGCCCAAAACCGAATTCGCAACCGAGTCGTTAACGAAAACCTACTGGCTTTCCTAAAGACCTTGGCATCGCCCTCGCCATTGTCTCCTGCCCGGCCTGCCAAAGTAGGATTTCCCACCCTGGAAGGGTATGTATTCTTATTTCCCCATCAGATTATCCGTTGTGAAGCCAGTGGGGCTTATACCTTCATTTACTGCACTGGCAATGAGAAGTTAGTCATTTCCAAGAGCCTCAAAGAAATTGAAAGCCTATTGGATCAAAACGTTTTCTGTCGGGTACACCATTCGCAGTTGATCAATCTTTCTTTTGTAAAAAAATACCATCGCGGCAAAGGCGGCTACCTGGAGTTGGAAGATGGAACCTACGTGGAAGTGTCCGCCCGAAAGAAGAATGATTTTTTGGAACGCTGTAAACTTATCTCCTCTAAGGACTGACCGCGATTCTCGGATGCATTGCACCGGATACTGCCTTCAACCGTTGTTCCGATACATAATTATTCATTGCGTTCCACGCTGGACTCATTCTTCCCTACTCATTGCTTACTGCCTGGTATTCTAATTGCAACAGTTTCACAATCATGCGGAATTTGCGGTTGCGGCCCAGGGCATACATGGCTCGTAGGAGTAACCCAAAACTCCCGAAAATCATTGTGGCATACAGGGCTGTGGAGGAGGGAGTTAAAGGCTTCTTTCTAAAGAACAGGAGCATACATAAGCAAACCAATAGGATTACGCACCAGATAATAGCTTCGTACAGGATAAGGTTTTTTCTTTTTAGCGAAAACTGCGATAACGCATCCAGCGCAGGGCCAGTATTTTGATGGCCAATTTTTATTCCGTGAAATTGGGTAAATCGGTTTAACTCCTGCAGGATGAAGTCTAGTTGTAAAGCATTCATGGGCGTTGAAATCTAGATTTAGACACGTAGGTTTTACTTCCAGCGTAAAAGAGAAATCAATTCTTATGAACAAAATAGGTGCATTGGACGCCTAGCCACCTCAATTTTTTTTAATAAATTAACTCACGTATTTTTTTGTTAGCAGGATAAAACCAGTCAATGGCCGAGCCGTTTTATTTTCACGGAAGTTCTACCTTTACGCCATTGGGAGGGTTAAAAAACATTACTGATTAAATATTGATACTATGGATACTAACGCATCAAGCATAAAATTGGATACCATTGAGGAAGCCTTGGAAGACATTCGTCAAGGAAAGACCATTGTGGTGGTAGACGATGAGGATCGGGAAAATGAAGGTGACTTGGTGTGTGCTGCCGAATGCATAACCCCCGAAATCATTAATTTCATGCGTAAACAGGCAGGTGGTCTCATTTGCGTATCACTGACGGAAGAACGCTGCGAGGAATTGGGGCTGGAGTTGATGGTTGGCCGGAATACGGCTACGCACGAAACGCCGTTTACTGTATCAGTAGATTTGCTGGGGAATGGTTGCACCACTGGAATTTCAGCCATGGATCGTTCCAAAACCATTCAGGCTTTGGTAAATCCGGCTACTAAGCCAGAGGATTTGGGCCGCCCCGGACATATTTTTCCTTTACGAGCCAAAAAGGGCGGTGTACTTCGCCGGGCTGGTCATACCGAAGCCTCTATGGATTTTGCTCGCCTGGCTGGCCTCCAACCAGCAGGCGTATTGGTGGAAATATTGCACGATGATGGTACGATGGCCCGACTGCCCGAACTGCGGAGAGTAGCCGACCATTTTGGTATCAAACTCGTGTCGATCAAAGATCTGATCGAATACCGACTGCAAAAAGAAAGCCTTATAAAGAGGGAAATAGGCGTCAAAATGCCTACTGAATGGGGCGATTTTGACCTGATTGCCTATCGTCAAATAAACACGGGTGATTTACACCTGGCTTTGGTCAAGGGCAGTTGGGAAGAAAATGAATCGGTGCTGGTGCGGGTACATTCTTCCTGCGCTACTGGCGATATTTTTGGCTCCTGTCGTTGCGATTGCGGTGCCCAGTTGCACGCGGCCATGGAAATGGTGGAGAAGGCGGGCAAGGGTTTGGTCTTGTATATGAACCAGGAAGGAAGAGGGATTGGCTTATTGAACAAGCTGAAGGCCTATAAACTTCAGGAGATGGGACGCGATACGGTACAGGCCAATATTGAATTGGGCTTTCAAATGGATGAGCGTGATTATGGCGTTGGCGCTCAAATTCTGCGCGACTTGGGCATTCGCAAGATTAAACTCATCAGCAATAATCCAAAAAAACGCGCGGGCTTGATGGGCTATGGGTTGGAAATTGTAGAATGTGTGAAAGTAGAGATTGCCTCCAATCCGCACAACGAGCACTACCTGATCACTAAACGTGACAAAATGGGCCATACCATCATGGGTGATAATACGTTAAATGGCAATGGACAGGCTTTAGTCACTAAGTTGCCATCAGACAAGTAGGCTTTTGAACTATCAGCTTGAAACAAGGCAGCGTAACAGGCTACTTACTTAACTCTTACAACTTATAAACTCATAAACTTTGATGAGGAGCTTATTTATACTGTGGTTCGTATGCCTAGTAGGCTTGCCAGGTCAGGCTCAAACATTCAAGCAGGAGGTTTGGTATGATGGTACGGTGTTGCTGGATACAGAAGATTCCCTGAAGGGCAGTATTCGGTTTGACTTGAATGATAACTTATTGGAGCTCAGAACTTTTGAGTCAGTGAAGGCTTATTCTGCCCGGAAAATAATTTCTTTTTCTATCTATGATGCCATCCACGAGACAACGCGCCATTTTTATACCTTGCCTTACAGCGCTACTTCTGCTTATAAAGTTCCGTTTTTCTTTGAGTTGCTTACCCAGGGAGACATTACGCTTCTGTGTCGTGAAAAACTAGAGACGGTATCAGTTCCAAATTATAATGCTGGGCCTTATGGAATGGGTTATGGTATGGGGCGTCCTGCCTATAATACTACCCGCACCCGCATTGTTTTTGATTATTTCTTTGGTTATCCAACCGGTAATATCAAGCGATTTATGGGCAACAAAAAGGATTTTTTTTACCTCGTGAAAGACCACCAGGAAGATATCAAGGGCTTTGTGAAAGAAGGAAGATTAGACTTCGATAATCGAGAGGATCTAATCAAAATTATCACTTACTACAATTATCTGAAAGGAAAGTAGACCAGCTTTCGTTGTAGTTTCTCACCAAGCTATCTGTGCTTTTTAGCGAGCTATTGTCCATTATTGGAAGGAAGCATTTAAGATAACTTCTTGTTTCATACTCTTTTCTGCTTTTTTCTCTACATACCGAGAATCAGTTGTATTTATCTCTGCCTGAACAAGTTTAGTTTCCTTAGTCTTAGCTAGTAAGCTATTTAAATCGTGATTTTGTGAAAACTGCTTATAAGCACCTTTTACAAAATAGCTCCGGTAATTATTGACTGTGTCAAATAACACAATACGATTTCCTTGCAAATGTACATCTACGCCTTCGTGTGTCGATACAACGACATAGCGTTGGCAGGACGTAATTGTCAAAATTAGCAGACAAAATGTAAGAGCTTTCATATAAATTCCTGTTTATGTGTACCACCTATTCGTTTAACTATACTAAAGTTAACAGACGGCATCTGTTTAATAGGAATTATTAGATAGGTAAAACGGCATACTCGGCAGTTAAAACCTTTTTGGCGGCGAATGACTTCTAAAGCGTAATATATTGAGGACTTAATTCTGATTTTTCTGCGGTTTGAATTATATTTTTGCTATACAGATAATACTCTCTTAAAGGGCGTTTTCTAATTTATACGAACTTTTTTTTCCATTGGAGAAAGTGCTTTTCAAAATAATGGTAGCTTACCCAACTTGAAGCCAGACTCACTAGTAAGGCTAATATGCTTTGAAAAGCCAATGTAAATATTGACTCTTTCAATCTAAACAGCCCAAAAAAACTGCTAATGAATAATAAGACAATCAGATGAAGGCAGTAAAGCCCATAGGTGTATTTACCCAGGTTAGATAATAGCCTAAATGAGGTGATTTTACAGACTGAATGCTTTGCGTAGTTCTGTTCAAGTATGACAAATGAAAAGAAAATAGCGATGATGACTCTTTCAAATGCTATCAGTACATTTCCAATAAATATTGTTTCTACGTTTAGAATCAATAGAATACCTACTATATAAATCAATAAAATGGGTGTCTTTTTTAGATTTTTAAAGAAAAGAGTAAATGATGTAAAGGTAAGACAAAGCCATGCGGATAGTGCACCGGTAGCCAAGGCTGATAAAGTACTTAGGGTATGAAAATATAAGACAGTTTCGTTGCTAGCCTGGGTATACCTAAAAACAATGGAAATAGCAATCAACGATATAAAAAGGATTGCCCGTCTGGATTTAACCAAAACTAATATAATAGGCCAAGTTAAATAAAATTGTTCCTCTATAGCCACTGACCAAAACACTCCAAGAAATGATGTAATTGGAGAGCCGTTCAAAATATAATCGAAATTGCCTAAGAATGTAAAGTAAAGGAGTGGATTGGCTACTTCATTTTGGGGAAGTTTCAAAAAAGACTTGAATAAGGGGAAAATCAAGAAGCCAAATAGTAAGCAAACATAGTATAAAGGCCAAATTCGCAATAACCTTCGGGCATAAAAACGAGGTATATTGATATGATTGGTTAATGCTTCTTCTGTAAGCAATGAGTAGGTAATAAGATAACTTGACAGGACAAAGAAAAAATCAACACCGAAACTACCTATATAAATTAATTTCTTTATTAGAGGATATAGGCTTTGAAAGATGGAAGTATCCTTTGTATAGAAGCTATGGGATAAAAAAACTGATAGAAAAGCTAAAAAGCGCAATCCATCCAAATTGAGGAACCACACTTTGTTTTTCATACAGATACGTTATTATTCAACAATTTCAGTAAAGCCTTGATAGCCAATTAAAAAAGCCTAAGCTTTTAGAGACTTTGACTTTGGTAAGTAACTGATTTTTTTGCATTACTAGCCTAGGGAAATCCATACGATGGCTATGGAGTCGCTTTAGAGGATTTAAACTTACTCAATAATATTCCACAATAAAGAATCCCATCAACCCTTGCTAGAAAACCTGCCAAGGATTGATGAGATTATTCGCCCTTTCGGATTTTTCACCTGCCGCTTGTTCACTGATATCCGACTGCTTATTTCACTTTCATCACGCCATTCATTACCCGCCAGTGGCCGGGGAAGGTGCAAACGAAGGGGTAATCTCCGGCTTGCGTGGGGGCGGTAAACTTCAGTCGAAAAGAGTTGTCGGGATTTACCAACTTGGTGGCAAATAGCACTTGTGGAATGGAAGGCACATAATTCCGTTCGGCACCGTCTTTCGCAGTAATCATTTTGTCGGCAGCCGCACCGATGATGTCCAGCGATTTTGGCTTACCAATGACCAGGTTATGCTGCATGGCGTCCGGGTTTTCAAATACAATCTCTACCGATTTTCCAGCCATTACAGTAAACTCTTTTTGGTCAAATTTCAATGCTTCCTTTACTACCCGCATGCGAATGATCTGGGTATTGGGATCAACCGTTTCGCTGGCTGTTTGCATTCCCCAAGCTTGTAGCATCTGGTTGAACCGTTCGCGATTGTCCTCGGCAATGGTAGTGCTCAGGCTAACCAGGAATGGCTTGTCGGCATTCTGAATGGTCGCTTTGCGTTTGTTGTCCCAACCATTAGAAAGTCCCTTTACCAAAGCCTGGCTTCCGGCGGCATCCAATTGCTGCGACTGCCGTAACAGCGCGATAACCGAGTCGGCTGAAGCCACCGAAGCATAGCTGCGAGAGGCGCGTTCCAGTACGTAGCTAGCAAAGCTCTGAGGGGCGTTGTACACTAGCTTTTGCGTAAACGTATTGTTCATTTCGTTTTCCTCGGCTATTGTATTGTTGCGATCTACCGCCACAGTAATGGTAAATGTGCCTGGCTGCTCAGAATGGAATGCGATCGGTCCAGTCCAGGGGCCGTTGTTTTCTCTTTCAATGGTCGTGCTTGCTCCTGGTGCCAATCCGTCAGTATATACATTACTAATAGAATTGATGAGTTTGTTTGCTCCCTCAATACGAATAGCCAGGGGCGTTATGGTGCCTTTAGGAATAGCTGTTCCGCCCTGGTTTTTTACATCTACAAAGATGCGAGCCGTTTCCCGTATAGCTGGATTAGCCGGTACGGTTCGTACAGCGGTGATGACCAAATCAGGTTTGCTGCCTGCTATGTTTACCTTGGCAGCAGTGGCTGACGCATGGGTGCGATTGGCTTCAGCCATAACTGCATGGGACTGATGTCCGCTCATGGCAGAATGATCCATTGCTTTCGGCTGGGTAGCAGCTTTTGCAATAGCTTGTTTCAGAAATGATTTCATCAATTTACCTTCGTGGCTGGTGAGTGCACAGACAAAGGCATCGGGCAACCAACGATCGTTCGTTTCAGTAATTTGGCCAAGCCTGGCCAGAATCGCCTTTTCTACATTTGCCGAAAGCGGCATTTCAGACAAGGCCAATAGTGTATTTAAGACTACCAATGGCTCTTTGTCCTGTAGTGTATTCGCTTGTACGAGTACTTCAGCCATAACTGCATTGTGTGATAGTACTTGAATGGCATTTTGTCGAACGCTTGCACTGGGGTGTTTCAAGGCTGAAGCGACTGCCTGCATCGCCAAAACGTCAGAGCCATTCAATGCTTCTAGTCCATGAAGTGTCCAAAGCGCGTGAATAGCTCCTGGGTTAATACCGATTTCATCCACCGAAGAATCATTTACCAAAGCCAGCAGTTGTGGCACTACATCACGGTTTCCCCTTTCTACCAGCATCCGTTGCGCATGCTGACGCCAGAATAGATTGTTGTTTTTGAGCGTTGCTACCAGTTCCTGTGGCCGGTCTTTGCTAAGCTTGATTGGTTGATAGGCGGGTGCTTGCTTGTAACCCACACGGTAGATGCGTCCGTGCGTATAGTCGCGCAGGTCGGTTTCGTAGGCATTGCCGGTACCTGTCTTAAATCCATCTGGTTGGGGATTGTGCTGGATAATAAAGCTGTACCAATCCGCTATCCACACGGCTCCGTCGGGACCTACTTCGGCAAACACGGGTGCTACCCATTCATCGGCTCCAGCCAGTAAGTTAAAGCCGTCTTGGTCTTCGTAGTTAGTACCGTTTTTCACCATGGTGTTCTGGTGCAAAAGATGTCCGGTTGGTTCAGCAACGAAAGCCACCTTATTCCAGTACGATTTCGGGAAAGCGCGGGCAGTGTAGAAGTTATGGCCAGCGGCGGCAGTAAAGCCACCAAATACGTCTACTTGCCGTACTTTGGCGGTGATTGGCTTCATATCCTTGTGGGTATCGGTGCCGGTGCTGCCATTGTCTAATCCTGGAGCAGCGTGGAGATACCGGTTTGGAATGGGCATATACCAGCCGTGGGAGTTGTTGGCTGTGGAGCCAAACACATCGCCGTTTTCGTTGAAGGCAAATCCCCAGGTGTTGTTAGACGTGCGGGTGAGGTATTCCAGTTTCGATCCATCGGGTTTGAATCTGAAAAATCCCTGGCCAAATTGAAGTGAATCATTACCGACCTTTCCTTTGAAACCGGCATAGCCTACACAACCCCAAATCCAGTTATCGAAACCATAGTGCAGGTTAGAAGGTCCCGCGTGCGTATCAGACGTTCCGAAACCCGTAAATAGCGTCTTTCGGACATCCGCTTTGTCATCGCCATTGGTATCTTTTATATACAGCATGTCAGGTGCCTGGGTTACAATCAGTCCGCCATCGTAGCAAACCAGCCCGGTCGGAATGCTTAGTCCTTCGGCGTAGCGGGTAAATTTGTCCGCCTTTCCATCTTTATTGGTATCCTCACAAAGAAGAATATAGTCGCTTCCACCTTGTGGTTTGCGTTCGTTAGGATAGTCTTTGGTTATGAGTACAAACATTCGTCCGCGTTCATCCCAGGTCATCGCAATCGGGTGCATCACCTCTGGTTCGTGGGCAAACAGCTCCAGGGTAAAATCAACGGGCACCTGAATGTGCTTCATTGATTCCTCTGGCGATAGGGCATTTTGCTCTAACTGCGGGCCAGATCGTTTTTCGTAGTTAGGCAGATTGGCTTCTTTATACGTGAATGGCTGTGGGTTCAGGTCATCGTGGAGTTGCTTTACCCGATCGCCCACGGCCCAAAGAATGCCTTTCTCTATCAAGGCATGGAAGCCAGGATTGGTAAATGTTCGGTCATCGTGGCCATAAGCGGTATAAAATACGCGGCCTTTGCCGTGGGTACGAACCCAGGTAAAAGGCTCCGTTTTTTGCCCTGGCTTGTCCGCTGCCTGATCTGCCTTTATCTCCCGCTCCATCAGCACAATATTGTCGGGCTGTAGTTGTTGATGAAGATAGGTTTCATCAAACGATTTGAACGAGGACACGCCTGCAATAGCCGCATGGTTGGGCTGGGTAATCATGGCCTGAATCGTATCAGTCGTGTGCCGCCAGAACTGGCCGCCGACCATCTTTACGTATTCCGGTGAGTTACGGAAGCAGAATGAAGCACAATGGAGCGGTATCAGGCCTTTACCGGAAGCGACAAAATCCAGCAGAGCTTTTTCCTGAGGCTTGCCAATGGAATCCCAGTTGGCATAAATCATCAAACCATCATACTTATTCAGATTGGCCGGATTGAGATCTTCGAGTTTGTCGGTATAGGTAAAGTTGATTCCTTTCGCGCCCAAGCCCTCCATGAGCGACGGAAGCCGTTCTATTGGTTTGTGATGGCCATTATCGCCCAGAAATAAGATCTCAATTCGACGCGCTTTTTTCCCTTTCGCTGAAGTTGCTGCATCTGATTGGGAAGCTGGCTTCTTACCTGTAGTACAGTAGGAGAGTGCCAGGAAGATAAATGGTAATAACACGAGCAATGCGCCGGTGCGTCTATGCCTTTTATAGGTAGGTGGAAAATGCATGACTTTTTTTTGAAAAGTGAGAAAGGTGATGAAGTGATAAGGTTGTCATTAGATGTTAGTAATTAGTTGTTAGGGATTAGCCTTTTAGTCAGTCTATTAACTCATTGCTAACACCTAACCACTATCTACTTAAGATATTTGGAGCTTTACGGCAGAAAAATCGGGCACGCGGACAATTTCTCCCCCTTTTAGGGCTGACTCGTGCGCCAAAATACCTACGCTTGTCCAGTTGGCCGATTGCGCGGCATTGGGAAAAGGATCACGGTCTTCCAGAATGCTCGTCACGAATTCGTGTGCCATGTGCGGATGCGAGCCGCCGTGTCCACTTCCCTGAAGAAACGACAAATGCTGGTTGTCATCAATGTCATACACGCCATGTCTGGTAAACTGACGGATGGCTTCGGGGAGCAAATGCGCATAATCGGGCACTTCTACCTCAGCAGGAATCTCGTGTTCAGCCTTTTTCGCTGTGTGAATAATCGGGTTCGCTCCTTCTACCAGTGGCCATTCGAATGATTTCTTGCTGCCGTAAACTTCAAAGCTTTCGCGGTATTGGCGGGCAGTATCAAACAGAGATCGGTATACGTAAGCGCTTAAGTCGCTGTCTTTGAACTTGATGTGTGCGCTTTCAACGGCAAAGGGAGAGTTGTAATGGGCTATCAGTTCTTCGCGAATGGTGCCTGAGCCAAAGCAGGAGACATACTCCGCTTCCAGGCGAAGCAAGCCGGCTACTGGTCCTACGCAGTGGGTAGCATAGTGCATCGGCGGCAAACCTGGCCAATAGTTAGGCCAACCGTCCATGTCCTGCTGATGGCTGGCTTTTAAGAACTGGACTTTTCCTAATTCGCCTTTTTCGTACAATTCCTTCACAAACAGGAATTCCCGGCTGTAAACAACCGTTTCCATCATCATATATTTCTTCCCTGATGCGCGTTGGGCTTCTACAATTTGCCTGCATTCGTCCACGGTGGTTGCCATAGGTACTGTGCAAGCGACGTGTTTCCCCGCTTTCAAAGCCGCCAAGCTTTGTTGCGCGTGGTAGTGAATGGGTGAATTGATGTGTACAGCGTCTACATTGGGGTCTTTTAGCAGTTCTTCAAAATCGGTGTAGCGCTTTTCGATGCCAAACGTATCTCCAATGGCATCGAGCTTGTCTTTCGATCGCTGACAAATGGCGTACATATTCACGTTGGGATGCCTTTGGTAAATCGGAATAAATTCAGCTCCGAAGCCTAAACCAACGATGGCAATGTTTACTTTTTTGCTCATAAATTGTAAGGTTTGTTAGATGTTGGGTTCAAGTTAAGAATCGACAGGTTAGGGACAAGCAATTGTGGTTCGGTTTTTTATCTCTGACTTCAAAAAGGCCAGCCCTTCGCTAGCCAGTTGGTCTTCGCTGGTAAACATCCGGCGGTAAATATGGGCAGCAGAAGCCAGATCGGGCGGGGTCAGTCCAAAGGCTTCAATAGACAGCCAACCATCGTATTGTATGGCCGTGAGGGCATCAAAAATGGCTTTCCAGTTGATATGGCCTTTGCCTGGCGTACTGCGGTCATTTTCAGAAATCTGCACATGCACTAGCCGCTTTGCGCTCGACGTGATAGAAGCCGCCAGGTCTTTTTCTTCAATGTTGGCATGGAAAGTATCGTACATCATCTGACAGGAGGGATGATTGACGTCCTGTACGTATCGAACCGTATCGGCGGCAGAAGTAAGTAAATAGTTCTCAAAGCGGTTCAGGTATTCGATGCCTAGCATTACACCGCTATTTTTGGCTTTCTCAGCCATTTTCTGCGTGTGTTCTATACTCCAGGCCCATTCCTGTTCGGTAGCGCCTTTTCCAGTAAAAACGCCCAGGGCTGAGTGGTAGGGGCCAGTCAATAGCGTAGCGCCCAATGCCTGGGTGCATTCAACGGCCAACTGGTTGCGTTCCAGTGCTTGCTGCCGCGTACTGATTTCCGGGCTTATCGCATTGAATTCGGCTCCACAAAAGGTCACGGCGATGCGTTCTAAGCCGATGTCATCCAGCCGTTTAGACCAGGCTTGCCATTTGGCCGGATTTACGTCGAAGATAGGTACTTCAACGCCGTCGAAACCCATGGCCTTGATTTTTTCGAGTACTGGCAGCATTTTTTCCTCCATTTGGGTAGTCCAAAGCAGGAGATTCATTCCAAATTTCATACGGGTTAATTTTTGAGTAGTGGTTCATGAGACAAAAATCAATGGCTTCAGACCAATTGACTGTGGCGATTTTCTTAGTCACCTGCTTGCATTTCAAGCAAATGCGTTTCAAACTAGCCTTTTGTTTATCCTTCAATCTACTTTAGCTAATTTTGGGTAGAGGCAAGCGATGATTACCAAGACTATGGTAAGCGTAGCTCCGATCGTGCGCATGGTATGCAGATAATTCCAAGGCTTCTCGAACCGAGCTCTTTGGATGGCGATATCGTCGCTAGATGCCTGTGGTAAATTGAATGATTCAAGCGCCTCGTTTAGCGGGACATTGCCCAAAACCGTGACACCAAATACCGTCAGTAAATACACTGTCGTAGCGGCCAGTAAAAACCAAAATCGAGTAGATGCCGGTTGCGCATAGTGCAAGTAGGTGCTTAGCGGCAACAGCAATAGGCTGCCCAAAAAGCTTGCGAAGAAAAGAGGATTCTGGATGGCGCTATTGATAGACTGCATCGCTGCCAGGTATTCGGCATCGGGCAAACGCCCTAATCCCAAATTTACCGAACAGGAATACCCATACAGAAGTCCGGCAATGAGTGCGGTTGTGGTGGCGGTAATGACTAATAGGCTATTGGTTAGGGTAAACATAGAAATGTTGAGTTGAATACTTTTATATAGTTGTCGCTTGCAAAGAACTGAATAAAATAAATACGAATGAACGCTTAATATTTATTCAACACGCAATTTACTACTCCATTGTATTTTTTTTCTGGTTGGCATTCAGGTTCGCTAGGTGTACCAAAGGTTGGGTTGCTGGTAAAGTCGGTATATAATGGCTGGTATTACTCCTCAGAATCACTGTGTCAATACTGGTTACCTAGTTTAAAGCGGGCGTCATCGTTGGGATAACTAAATTTACTAGTTCTCGTTTGAATGGGTATAAATACTTACGATACTAACCTACTATCTATAACTGATAAATATGACCTCGTCTGCATTAACGAAGCAAGCACCCCAGCCGAAAGCGGCTCCTGTCTTAACCCAAAAAAAATTGCCTGTTGCTAGCAGGAAACCTTCCAGTACCCCTTCACTATTGCCTGCCCGTACCGATCGGATGGGAGCCACTGCCCATGCAAAAGGGGTCAGTTTCAGGGTTTGGGCACCCAACGCTACCGCAGTATTTGTGGCCGGAACTTTTAATAACTGGTCAGAATCACAACACGCACTGGTAGGCAATGAACAAGGCCAGTGGTCAGGAGAACTGCCAGAAGCCAAAGTGGGGGATGAATACAAATACGTGATCTGCAATGGGAAAGATAAAATGATGCGCAATGACCCATACGCCAGAGAAGTGACTGACTCAGATGGTAACTCGCGCATTACTAACGATGCCTTCGATTGGGAAGAGGACCATTTTCAGATGCCTGCCTGGAATGAATTGGTCATTTATGAATTGCACGTGGGCACATTCAATGTTAAACAAGAAGGAAAACCCGGCGACTTATACGGAGTCATCGAAAAATTGCCCTACCTCCGCGAGCTCGGCATCAATGCCATTGAGATTATGCCTTTAGCCGAATTTCCAGGCGGTTTTTCCTGGGGTTATAATCCCTCGCACCCATTTGCCGTAGAAAACCAATACGGAGGACCCAAAGCTTTTAAAGAATTCATTAAAGAAGCACACCGCCACGGCATTGCTGTCCTGCTGGATGTGGTATATAATCACTTCGGCCCCGATCGGCTGGACTTGTGGCGGTTTGATGGCTGGCACGAAAATGAAGGCGGAGGCATTTACTTTTATAACGATTGGCGGGCCGAAACACCCTGGGGCGCTACCCGACCAGACTACGGGCGTGGAGAAGTGCGCCAATATATCCTAGACAATGCGATGATGTGGCTGGATGAGTTCCGGCTCGATGGACTGCGGCTAGATTCGGTTTCACACATTCGCAACGTAGTTGGGCGTCAAAACGACCTGGCTAACGACATTGGTGAAGGCTGGAGTTTGTTGCAATGGCTGCACGAGGAAGTGGAAAAGCGCTTTCCCTGGAAAATAATTATTGCCGAAGACCTTTGTAGCAACGAATGGGTTACCTGCGAAATACAAGACGGTGGCGCTGGCTTTAAAGCCCAATGGGATGCCTGCTTTGTAAACACCATTCGCGAGACACTGATTACTCCCAACGACGAAGATCGTGACATGGAAGTAGTAAGGGAAGCCATTGAACATCAATACAATGGAGACTCTTTTCGGCGGGTAATCTACACGGAATCGCACGACGAGGTGGCCAATGGTAGCTCACGGCTGGCGGAAGAAATAGGGCCTGGGCAAGCGGATAGCTTCTTTTCCAAGAAAAAATCTACTTTGGGTGCTGCATTAGTACTCACCACCCCTGGCGTACCGATGATCTTTCAGGGGCAGGAGTTTTTGGAGGATGAATATTTTGACGACAAAAAACCTTTGGAATGGTCTCGTACAGAGACCTTCAACGGATTGGTGGAGTTATACCGCAATTTAATTCGGCTGCGTCGCAACTGGCAAGATAATACCCGAGGCTTGCAGGGGCAGCACGTACAGGTTTTTCATGTGAATCAGGAGCAAAATGTTATTGCTTACCACCGTTGGAAAGATGGCGGACCGGGCGATAGTGTGGTAATAGTCGCTAATTTCTCGAACCAGGGATACGAAAACTATCGCATTGGTTTTCCCGCTTCGGGTATGTGGCGGATGCGCCTCAATACAGACTGGGAAGGCTACGACCAGGATTTTAACAACCAACCAGCCTTTGATACGGAGGCGCAAGACCACCCTTACGATGTATTCCAACATAGTGGAAACATTAGCATTGGTGCCTATTCAGTCATTATCCTTTCGCAATAGGGGAGTAGGAATAATGAATATGTAGCAAGACCTAAGGTCGGAGCGTTTCAAACGCTACCGACCTTTTTTTATTCCGGGTATTCCTCATTGTCCTCATTGTCGTCATCATCCGATTCTTCTAAAATATCTACGCCAAGTAAATTAGACAATTCAGTTTTATAGTAATCTACACGGTCGTATTCCAGGAGCGACTTATGCAGTTTGATTAAATTGAGGTAATGGAAGCCCTTTTGATTGTCGTCGTAGCTAAACGCCAAGGCTTTTTCCATTTGCTGAATGGCGGCTCTATAGTCTCCTTCCTGTTGGTACAACACCGCCATGTTATTGTATATTTCCGAAAATTCGGCATACGTTTCCAAGGCTTGAGTATAATGGTGCATAGCCCGATAAAAGTCATTGAGCCGCTGGTAAGTCAGACCCAGGCAATAATGGCTGTCGGCATCTTTAGGGCTGATTTCTAGCGTTTGTTTAAAGTAGCCAATAGCCGTTTCGTATTCTTGCTTCTCTGCGTATATTCTTCCTAGGCCGTGGTAGCAATACGTACTCCAAAAGCCGGGCTCCGCCAGGGCGTCTTCAAAATATTTATGAGCCAGGTCGAAAGCACTTTGCTGAAAAAATAATTGTCCCAATAAGCTACAAGCCCAATGCTTGCATCCTTCCATCACATGAAGCTTCTGATAGGCGTTTAGGGTGTTTTCCCAGTCATTTACCTCCTGGTAGCACTGCCCAAGTTCGGCTATTGCAGTAGTATTGGCGGGCGTTTGCTCCAGGCAGGCCAGATAATGCTCGATAGCCAACTGATATTCCTGTTCTTCCATGGCCACACGTCCTTTCCAGAGGTAAGCATCGGCGACGTGAGCAGCATCTTGACTCAATTCAATTATTTTGTCACAACTGGCCAGACATTCGGGATACTGCTTCAGTAAGTAATATGCTGTTGCAAGCCGGTGGTATAATTCTTCGGAAAAGGTAGCGCATTCCTCAATGGCTTGAGTCAGTTTTTCTATCTGAGCCTCCCAGCTTTCACTGCCATCGGCAACTATTAGCGGTTCAGTCTTACTTGGCTGTAGCGGGTCTTGACTCGGATTTTCCTTCATAAGCAATAGCAAAATTTTAATAACCTTCCTCTTCCCGCAAGAACAATCGCCTTTTTCAAACCTACAGCTAAGTAAGTGTTACGTGAAGTGCTTCTTTTTAAAAACATTGGAAAATTAAGTATCCACGAAATGAAATTTTTGCAAAAAATGGACTATTTCTAACCTATGTACTTAGCCGGAAGTTTTATTGGAAATCAGTTTTATTCGTTTTCAATAGCCCATATTCAAGTGTTAGCTTGTGAGAATCAGCTTTCAGGCGATAATTCTCTCTACCATCTCCTATCAGTCAGGCTATTTTTGAAGTGTACGATTATAAACGATCAGTAGCCGAAAGCGGGCTAGGCAAACGTTGGTCAGCCGCCTTGGAGGACAGTAAAAATGTCAATTCCGCGAAGATGGGTTGCCGTCTATCATGGCATATCGCTCACAAACTCCAGTAGGTAATGTTTTGGATATTTTTTCTTTAAATATTGCTAGTAATGCCAGCAAACAGGATTGAGAAGCCTGTCTCTTGTCAATTTCTACCAGGTAAGTTGATGGCGCGTACTATTTATATGTTAGCGCAAACACGTAAGTGCAAACCTTACACATATTCTGTTAGTGTTAGCACTAAGCAATGCGCTAATTGTATCTTTTGCTACTAAATTTCGAAAATAAGAAGATTACCTAGTGGGTATCAGAACTGTATTCTACGGGCAGGATTTGAAAAAAACAGGTGTCAATAGGCTTAGTTTACCGCTGTTATTGTCAGACTATGAGATTTGCCAAATTAAAATTAATATGAGTTCTCCTACTATGATACATGAGCCTATGGCTCAGGAACGTGAACAGCAAAGAGTAGCCGCACTAAAAAGCTACCATATACTGGATACATTGCCCGAAAAGGAATTCGATTCTCTGGTCGAATTAGCAGCCTATATATGTCAGACTCCCATTTCGCTGCTCTCGTTGATAGATGAGAAGCGGCAATGGTGTAAGGCTAAGGTAGGAGTAGATATAGAAGAAAGCGATAGAGATACTTCCTTTTGTCAATATACCCTTCTCTCGGCAGACTTATACGAAGTTCCAGATACTGTCAAGGATCCCTTATTTGCAGATAATCCTTTTGTTACGGGGCCAGCTCAAGCCCGTTTCTATGCTGGCATACCCTTGATAAACGCTGCTGGCTATGCCTTAGGAACGCTTTGTGTCATGGATACCAAACCCCGCACCCTCACCGAAGCACAGAAGAATGCGTTGAGTATTGTATGTAATCAGATAATCACCTGCTTGGAGCTTCACAAACAAAAGCGTGACAAAGTGTTGGAAGATAAAGCAAGTGACTGTCTGTTGCAGGCGATCAACTATGCTTCTATCCAATTTTTTACTGTCGCTTCTTACAAAAAAGCGATTGAATTGGCTATGCCATCTGTTGGCGAAGCGGCTGACGTAAATCATATACACATATATAAGAATGTTGCTTTAAAAGAAAATACCGCAGAATTTATTTACCAGTACCAATGGTCTGTAGCCGAGCCAATCATTTGCCCCGACAGAGCCGACCAGAAAAAGGTATTATATATGGATGCTACCATCGAAAGATGGGGTAGTCTATTGAAAGCAGGAAAAGTCATTCAAGGGCTTGTGCAGGATTTGCCAGTGACTGATAAAGCCATGCTGGAATTGCAAGGCGTTAAATCAGTGCTGGTTATGCCGATTTTGATTGGGCATCAGCTCTGGGGGTTTATCCGCTTCGATGAATGCAAAAGAGACAGGATTTGGACACCTACAGAAGAACGTTTTTTGGTTAATCTAGCCAATACGTTGGGAGGAGCGATTGCCAGAAGCCAGGCAGAGGAAGAAGTGCTCAACACCAATAAATACCTGGATAACATTATCAATGCCATTCCGGCTCCTATCTTTATTAAAGACAAACATCACCGATTTATCCTTGTAAATGATGCCTGTTGCGAATTGAACGGCTTAAGCCGGGAAAATATGCTAGGGAAAACCGACTATGATTTCTTTCCTGAAGAGTTAGCAAAGGGATTTTGGGAGACAGAAGAGTTGGCTTTCCGATTGGGCAAAACAAGTGTGAGTGAAGAAACCGTCTTACGCGCCACTAATATCACCACAACGGTGATTACCCAAAAAGCCGTCTTCAAAAACGAATCTGGGGCACATTACCTGGTTGGCTGCAATATGGACATTACGGACCGAAAGCAGACTGAAACTGGACTGGCCAAAGAACAATTCTGGGTGCAGTCTTTCATGGACCACACGCCCGAAAGTATTTATTTCAAAGATTTGGAAAGTCGCTTTATGCGGGCAAGCCAAGCCATGATTGCCTTTCTGGGAGCCAAAGACATTAGCGAACTAATCGGGAAAACGGATTTTGATTTTTTCCTGCCTGAGCACGCAAAACAAGCGTACGACACGGAGCAGGAAATAATTAAAACCGGCATTCCGTCACTCAATTTTGAAGAAAAGGAAACCTGGCCGAATGGCAAAATTACCTGGGCTTGTACCACCAAAATGCCTCTGTATGATGAGGAGGGCAAAATCATTGGAACCTTCGGCATCTCCCGGGATATAACCGCTAGCAAAGAAGCGGAAATAGCACTGACCAATTCCAAGAACTATCTCAACCATATTTTTGATACTGTACCTATTCCCATCTTTGTAAAAGACAACGAACACCGCTTTATTTTCCTGAACCAAGCTTGGAGCCAATTTACTGGGGCTAACAAAGATGAATTCATTGGTAAATCAGATAAGGATATATGTTCTAAGGAGGAAGCCCGCCTTTTTTGGGAAAGAGACGCAGCCGTTTTTAAAACGGGCCAGGGAAGCATCCACGAAGAGATAATTACCTGCAAAAACGCTTCCCCACGAACGATAATGACCAACAAAACGCGCTTCAGAGATCAGTATGGCAAAGATTTCCTGGTAGGAACCATGATTGATATCTCTGAAATTAAAACCTTTGAAACCAAGCTTATCCACTATCAAAATTATTTGAATACCATCATTAACACGGTGGCTGATCCCATTTTTGTTAAAGACATCAAGCATAGATTGATTCTGGTAAATGATTCGTTCTGCCATTTTACCGGTCTTAGCCGAGAGAATATTCTGAATAAAACCGATTATGATTTGTACTCGAAAGAAGAAGCAGATAGCTTTTGCAAGTATGATCAAATCGTGTTTCAATCCGAACAAACCCATGTAAATGAAGAAACCCAAAACGATCCCAAGGGAATTCCCAGAACAGTAATTACCAAAAAGACTTTTTTCATGAATGAATTGAATGAAAGTTTTTTGGTGGGTTCAATGACGGATATTACAGAACGTAAAAAAGCGGAGGTAGCCCTGATAGCCAAAGAAAAATATTTCAGGTCATTAATCCAGTATTCTACCGATATTATCTCTGTTTTAGAGGCCGATGGCAAAGCACGTTACCAAAGCCCTTCCTTTTATCAAGCTCTCGGTCTTTCGGAAAGTGATACCATTGGACGCCTCATCTTTGACTTTATTCATCCGGAAGATGTACCGCATGTATTAGACGTATTTAGCCAGCTACTACAGCAGCCAGGGGTTCCTCTAATAGTTGAATACCGATTTTGCAAAGCAAACGGCGACTGGGGGGTGCTGGAATCAGTAGCAACCAATTGGCTTGACGATGAAGCCGTTGTCGGTATTGTAGTGAACTCACGCGATGTGACCGAACGAAAAAAAGTCGAAGCCGAAATTCTGGACAAAAGCCAGGTACTGCATGGCATTATTTCCAATATGCCAGTGGCCATTTTTAAAACCGATAGCCAGGGCATCTTTACGCAAACCCTTGGTACCGTGGTTGAACGCATGGGAATGACCGAAGCGAAATTAATCGGTACAAACCTACTCCAGGTGTGTCCACAGTCAGCCGAGGACATTAAAAAAGGTTTTGCCGAAGGTTTTGCCACTTTTGTCGCGACTACTTTTGCTAATGGAAAAGAATGGTTTCTTGATACTTGTGTTTTTGAAGACAAGGCCAATGCTGGCGGATTGATTGGTTTTGCTCTGGATATAAGCGGCAATAAAATTTCGGAACGCAAACTTCAGGAGTATGCCATTGACTTGGAGAAAATTAACAAAGAGCTTGACCAATTTGCCTACATCGTTTCCCATGACTTGAAGGCGCCCCTGCGAGCCATCGCCAATCTTTCTCAATGGATAGAGGAAGATTTGGGTGGCAATCTTTCCGAAGATGTAAAAGGCAACCTGGAATTGCTCCGAAGCCGGGTAAGCCGCATGCAGGCCTTAATTAGCGGTATATTAGACTATTCCAAAGTGAATCGCACTAAAATCACGTTTGAAGAGGTTAACGTGGATGCCCTACTAAAGGATATAATCAATATACTGGGTTTGCCCTGCACCCATCCCATAACCGTGCAAACCGTGCTGCCCTGCATCATAACCAACGGAATCCGATTAGAGCAAGTCTTTTCTAATTTGATTAGTAATGCCGTTAAATACCACGATAAACCCAGCGGAAATATACGCATCAGCTATCTGGACACCCCTGAGTTCCATCAGTTCTCGATAGCCGACGACGGCCCTGGGATTGCTCTGGAATACCATGACAAAATCTTTGTGATTTTTCAAACGCTACAGGCCAGAGATAAAGTGGAAAGTACTGGCGTAGGACTAGCCATTGTAAAGAAAATAATTGAAGACCAGGGAGGCAAAATATGGATTGAGTCTGAACCTGGTCAAGGATCTACCTTCATTTTTACTCTACCAAAGCAAATTAAAAATTCTATTAATATTTCTGATCATGACTGATAATACATTACACATTCTATTGGTAGAAGACGACGATGTCGATATAATGAATGTAAAGCGTGCATTTAAAAAGAATAACATAACTAATCCGCTCGCCATCGCAAATAATGGCATGGAAGCACTTGAAAAATTGAAGGGGAATGCCGAACAGAGAATTTCGCCCACCCCCAAAATTGTTCTGCTGGACATTAATATGCCAAGAATGGGAGGAATCGAGTTTTTGCAAGAGGTCAGGAAAGATCCGGCACTCAAGTCATTAAGTGTATTTGTGATGACTACTTCAAATGAAGAAAGCGACAAAGTGGCCGCCTATGATTTGAATGTGGCAGGATACATTCTAAAGCCCTTGTCTTTCGAGAGTTTTGTTACGGCTGTCTCGGTACTAAACCATTATTGGAAATTGTGCGAGCAGCCTGATTAACTGTTTATAAATCAGTCGATAATACTCATTAGCCGTTAGCCTTGTTTGATTAATAAGTACTTATTAATCAAACAGTAATTCTTGCACTAACGGCTAATTACTAACCGCTAATACCTAACTACTTACAAAGTTTACACTTAACCGAATACGTCCTTTTGTCATTTCTTAGCTATATACCGACTAATTCTTTGCGTACCAAAATTCTCTTGGGCTATGCATGTATCTTCCTGTTGGTAGCCGTATTTATTTATACCTACTTTCCTTTTAAGCATAAACAGCAAGCCATGGCCGCTATTGAGTTTAAGATGAGGAGCATGACTGATATGATGACCATAGGGGTAGAGGTAGGGCTGAGAGCGGGTGTAATTGATAGAGCGGCCATCGGAGAGGTGTTGAGTTGGGCAAAGAAAGACAGTTCTCTCGCCTATATTGTGATACTCAATGCGGCTAAAGAGCAGGTGGTCACGTATCAGGTAGGACATTTGCCAATCCAGGTAAATGAGCTGATAAAAAGTAGCAATGGTTTCCAAGAGAACAGAATAGTGCATTATAAGCAGCCGCTCAGCTATCAGAGCCAGGCCGTTGGTATGCTGCTGATCGGTTATTCTTTACAACACCTGGATAGAGACATTGCGCTGCAACAAAGAACTACTTTGTATATATGCTTAGCCATTTTTGGCTTCGGTCTGGTGCTTTCCGTAGCCATAAGCACCAGGATTACAAGTAATATTACCAAGCTGGGCGAGGTCGTCAATAAAATTGCTGAGGGCAATACCCATACACGGTTCTCTATTTCAAACAACGATGAAATAGGAAAGCTCGCCGATGCCTTCAATGAGATGATAGTCAAGCTAAATGATTCGCGTGAAGAGCTGCTGTCTTCTAATCAATACACCGAGAATATAATTATGTCCATGCTGGACAGTCTCTTGGTACTTGACGAACACCACAACATTGTTAGGGCCAACCGGGCCGCCTGTACCCTGCTTGAGTATACAGAAGCGGAGATACTAGGCAAAAATATTTACCAACTATTTGAAAAAAACAGCTTTGTTGATTCCTTTCTCCCTACGCTGGAGGAAATAGGGCATTTGCAAAGCCAGGAAAACACTTACGTTACTCAATCTGGCAAGGCGATCGATGTTTTGTTCTCCGCAGCTATGCTCAGAGATAGCCACGGATTACACCAAGGCATTGTTTGCGTGGCCCAAGATATTAGCGAACGAAAAAAAGGAGAAGCACAATTAGTAGAGTATTCTCAAAAGCTTGAAAAGAGCAACCAGGAGTTAGAAAAGTTTAATTATGTAATCTCTCACGATCTGAAAGCTCCCCTGCGGGCATTATTTAAGCTCTCTGAGTGGATACAAGAAGATATGGGAGACGCCCTCTCGGAAGAAAGCAGCAAAAATTTTGACATCATGCGTGGTCGGATTTCCCGCATGGAAGCCCTCATCAACGGTTTGTCTGCCTATTCTCAAACCCGATGGCTTATAAAAGTGCCCGAGGCCGTCAGTGTGGAGCCTGTACTACAGGAAGTAATTCAACAGCTAGCTCCGCCCGATACCTGTACTATATGCATACAGCCTGACATGCCCACCTTTGTCACGCATAGGAAAAGGTTGCAACACGTCTTTATTCACTTGATTAGCAATGCCATTCGGTTCAATGATAAAACAGAAGGAAAAATCCGGATTTCGGTCATTGAACAGGAGCAATACTATCAGTTTTCTGTAGAAGATAATGGAGAAGGCATTGACACTAAGTATTTTGATAAAGTGTTTGTCATTTTTCAAACACTGCAAGCCAGAGACAGAGTAGAAAGTACGGGCATAGGTTTGGCCATTGCGAAGAAAATTGTAGAGGAACATAAGGGCAAAATCTGGGTTGATTCCATCGTTGGGCAAGGAGCTACCTTTTCTTTTCTTTGGCCGAAAGAAATTTGAAAAACTCATTTCTAGTAATTTGATTTTCAACCCTTTTAGATTTAGACATTTAGTGAAAAACACGAAAACTGAGCTATAGCCTATGGATAACGAGCCAGTAAATATATTGTTAATTGATGATGATGATGTAGATCGCATGACGGTAAAGAGAGCCCTCAAAAGCTCTGAGTTCACCTATGTCCTTACTGAAAGCACTGAAGCAGCCTCTGGCATCCATAACCTTAAACATAACCAGTACGATTGTGTGTTCTTAGACTATTTGCTGCCGGGTACCGATGGTCTGATGTTGCTGAAAGAAGTGAGGGAAGCAGGCATTAAAACTCCCATCGTAATCATTACCTCGCAAGGCGACGAAAAGATTGCGGTCGAAATGATGAAAGCGGGCGCTTCCGATTATGTAGTGAAGACTCAGATTAATGCCCAGTCCATTGGGCAGCTATTGCGCAATGTGCTACGGCTACAGGAAATTGAAAAGCAACGAGCCCAAACCGAGCTAGCCTTAAAAATTAGTCAGTCCAGATTGGCTGAAGCACAGAGGATTGCGAAAATAGGGAACTGGGAATATGACATTCAGTCCATCCATTGGTCAGAAGAAGTTTACCGGATTTATGATCTGAATCCAGATACTTTTATTCCTACGCCAGCCAACCACTTAGATAGTATCCATCCAGAAGACTTGCCTTTCGTTGAGCAAACATTGCAGAATGCCATCAAAGGACATAGCCTCAATATAGATTTCCGAATAGTATCTCCGCCGCCGCTGGCCATAATCAAATACGCCAATTTGCAGGGATACGCGATCTCGGAAAGCGATACCCGTGTAAAAGTAGTCGGCACCATTCAGGATATTACCACCCGAAAGTTAGTAGAGCAAGAATTGATCGAAGCCAAACGGATAGCTGAAGAGTCGACCAGAATTAAAGAAGAATTTCTGGCCAACATGAGCCACGAGATACGGACACCTATGAATGCGATTTTAGGTTTCACTCGTCTCTTGCTAGACCATGAGCTCACTTCTCAACAAAAGGAATACGTTGATACGATTCATTATTCAGGAGAAAATCTACTGGTGATTATCAACGATATACTTGATTTCTCAAAAATAGAGGCGGGTAAATTTATTCTGGAAGAAACTAACTTTCGCTTGCCTGATATTATTCATCCGTTACTCCAGTTGTTTAAGCAGAAGGCCAACGAAAAAAATATTGAACTGACCTCCTTCATCGATCCAGAGACGCCCTTTGATTTAATAGGCGATCCGGTAAGGCTCAACCAAGTATTGTTGAACATCATTGGCAATGCCCTGAAATTTACCGAAGTAGGTTCGGTTAAGCTGCATATTAAGGCCGTTTCACAAGAGCAATCGAAGACACTACTGGAGTTTTCAATAGAAGATACGGGCATAGGAATCCCCGAAAATAAAATCAATTCTATCTTCGAAAGCTTCACTCAGGCCAGCAGCGACACAGTGCGCAAATTTGGTGGAACTGGGTTAGGGCTGACCATTGTAAAACGCATTGTTGAACTACAGGGCGGTTTTGTATCCGTAAAAAGTATACCAGGCCAAGGAAGTACTTTTACCTTACAGATTCCTTTGAAGAAGTCGGAAGCAAGAGTGGAATCCACGAAAGGCAAAGAGACATTCAATAACCAAGCAACCGTGGCTACCCATTTACAGGACGTTAAAGTGCTGTTGGTAGAGGATAACAAAGTAAATCAGACGCTTGCCAAGTACGTATTAACCAAAGCTGGTTGTGAGGTCGAGATTGCAGAAAATGGATTAATTGCGCTAAGCAAGCTGATAGAAAAACCATATGATGTTGTGTTAATGGATATACAGATGCCTGAAATGGATGGGTATGAAGCAACGCACCATATCCGAACGGAATTTCAGCCTCCCTTATCACAAATCCCGATTATTGCGATGACTGCCCATGCGATGAGTATGGAAGCAGCCAAATGTATAAAAGCCGGAATGAATGATTATATATCCAAACCGTTTGACTCGGCTAATCTCATCAATAAAATTGCCACCCAGATTAAGGAAAGGGAGCAGCACCTGCGCAAAATGGCTGAGGAGGAAAAAAAGCTAGAAGCAGAAAAAAATGCGGTAAATACCCAAGCTTTAGACCAAGCTTTAGCCAAAATAACTAGCCTGGTTTACTTACAAGAGGCTTATGCCGGAGATGTCGGCCTAATTACCGAAATATTGGAGATTGTTCTCATGGAATCACCCGATAATCGGGAAAAACTAGCAACCTATAGTAGCCAGGAAGAATGGCTGAATCTTAAAAACTTAGCGCATAAACTGAAGGTTTCTTACGGAGTAGTGGGGGCCAATGAGCTACAAGAGATATTTAAAGTCACCGAATCTTTGTGTATAGATGGCCTCAATAACAAGGAGAAAATCCAATCGCTTACCGAGCAATCCGTCAATCTTATCTCACAGGTAATCATTGAACTAAATAAGGAACTGCTAGAATTACAACAGGCTTAATCCCACCCATTTTACTTACTTTCCGGCTTTAATCATGGCTTCGTCCAGGGCTTGTTGGGCTTCGGAGAAGGTCGGTTCCCCTTGTAAAGCCTGGGTGAAATCTTGAATAGCGAGGGCATAATTCTTCATTTCGTCGTGAATGGTGCCCCGGTAATAGTACGCATCTGCATTGTCGGCTTCCATGGCAATAACGTGGTTACAGTCTTCCAGCGCCATGTCAAACTGCTTGCTTTCCAGGTAAATATCGGATCGGCTCAGCCAGTACTCACTTTCTGAAGGTTGCAGTTCAATGGCTTTTGACAGATCCAGTAGTGCTTTGGGAAGATTTTTTTGATCGGCAAATGCATTCGCTCGGTTATAAAAGTATTCAGCTTGTTGTCCATTTATGGCAATGGCTTTGTCGAAGTCAGCCAGCGCTTTCTGATACATTTCTAGCGCTGTATACGCTAGGCCACGCAGGTTATACGTCTGATCTTCTAACGGATTTTTGGCCATATGGAGGGCTTTTTCCAGGTCACGGATGGCGGGCGCGAATTGTTCTTTGGCCAGGTAGTAAGAGCCACGAAGGTGATAGCTATAGGCATCCGGTTGGTTGCCAGCGGTAGAGTCTATCCGAAAGGCTTTTTGCACTTCCTCCAGCGCTTCCGTATATAATCCGCGCTCGGCGTAGGCTTCGGCCCGCTGCTGGAAACCGTTCGCCCGCGCGCTATCAAGTTGCTGACTGGTATAAAGGCCTTTCAATACGTGTTTGGCATTGCCTATCAAATCAAGCGTGTCGCCATTGTAATCGCGCTGATCTATTATTTCGGGCACCAGATAAACGGCTTGTAGGAAGTCTTTTGCCGCATTCGTTGGCTTGCCCGTTTTCTGACTAACGGCTTGCTTAATAATGGCTCTATCGTAGAAATAAGCGGCATTTTCCTCATCGTCGGCATCAATCAGGGCAATGGCCTGGTCAATGGATTGCAGCGCTAATTCGGGCTGGCGTATCCGGTATTCGCTCAGGGCTTTGAAGTAATACAGGTCAGCTTCGTCGTGCTTCTGTAGGGCGCTGAAATAAGTCAGGGCCTGTGGATATTTCTTCTGCGAGTAATAGATCAGTCCCCAATTGAGTAAATCCTGTTCATTGAGCTTTTTCTGATTTTGGAGCAATGTGTATATTTTGATGGCTTCATTGTCCTTGTTGGCAGTCAGGAAAATTTGTGCTTTCAACCGCAAGGCATCTTCATGTGGAGGAGCCAGCACAAGCAGCTTCTCTACTTCTTTCAAAGCCAGGTCATATTTGCCTTCTCTGGACAGCATCCTGGCCTGGTATTCGTATACGAAGCCATTTGGCTTGAGCGCCGCCGATTTAGCTAAACTTTCGCGGGCATGCACGTAGTCTTCTTTCAGGTAGCACGCATAGGCCAGGTCGTTGTAGTTTTGGAAGTCGGTACTGTCGAGCAAGAGTGCTTGTCGGAAACTGGTTTCTGCTTCATCATAGGCTTGCTGGGTCAGGTACGCTTGTCCGCGCAAGGTATAGGTGGCCGTGTCTTTGGGGTAAAAAGCCAGCAAGGTATTGCAATTCCGAATCGTCTCTTCGTCGGCGCCCGCTTCGTTGTGATAAAAAGCACGGGCATAGAGGGCATCATAATAATTGGGTTGTAATTGAAGCGCTTTGTCAATTAACGCAAAGCCTTTTTCGGGCTGATCCGTGTCCATCGCAGCGACGGCATTGCGGTAAGCCTCTTGCGCAGCCGCAGACTGACCCCAGGCAATAGCACTTTTTAACAATAAAAAACTGAGCAAAAAAATGAAATGCCGCATAGCAAAAGGCCATATTGGTGTGTTATGTCAAATATAAGTCAGCGGCTGAAGTTAAGAAAATGAGGGTGCAGGTGGAAGGTACATCAAACTTACCAATTACTCCATCAGGCTATCAACCCATCAGCTTATCAGAATTTTTCCTTCAATTTTTTTTGCTGCTGCTTGGTAGGTAGACAAAAAGCCGGTATGTTTGCAGCGGCAAATCGGTACGACCAGCTCCTATTGAACCCCCCCAGGTGCGGAAGCAAGCAAGGGTAGATAGTTGTAGCGGTGCGATACGGGTTTGCCATTTTTTGTTTCTACCCTATCCTTCTTCCCAGGTTGTTGGATTTCGATGAGCCCCATAAATTGAATCCCACCTTTCTTTTACCAATCAAAAAATATAGAAAAAGAATATAAACCTTTTGTCACCATATTCAGTACTACGTATAGCTAGAAAAAATGAGGTGTATACTGCGTTAAAAAATAGGCTACCCATTGCAGGTTTGAATGCAGTTTATTAAATTGTTATCCCTTTCTAAAATGCTATAGCAATGAATTTTAAATACCTTTTGTTTTGGATGATCAGTTTTGTAGGCTTCGTTTGGGTGCTTATCCGCGCTATGAAGTATAGCTATCTGCCACCTGACAATGACGATGACGGAGGTATGCCAGTAGAAAATAATCTTCCTATATACGATCCGCCTAGTGGCGACCGACTCGATGACCTGTTGGTTGACCGGCCACCCTTAGGATTTCCCAAAGGGTTCATCGATACCCGGGTGTATTCTCAACCAGAAAAAACCAAAAGTTGACTTACCTCTCTTCATTCCTACGACAAAAACGGCATTGCTTAGCCTGCAATGCCATTTTTTTTGATACTAGTCACTCAGTTAGATAAATAGGGAGGTTAGTCGTTTTGATTCAGCTGATGAATGATAAGCTCGAAAAGTGAATTGTCTGCCGGTTTAACTACCTTCAGTTCAATCGAATTCCTTTCGGCGTTTACATCAATTCTAAGCAGTATTTTAAGCTTTTCAAAGTCGGGATTGACCAGTAAATACGGGAAATGGGTCACCTGGTAAAAGGTTTGAAATGAGTTAGAGGGCTGTGTTTTAGCAAATGAAAGGCTTTTGTCAGTTCGGTTAAGCTCAATAACGAAGGTGTCATTAGAATGGGGCAAGCTTATATAGATTGGCTTCCGACTGTCCAACAGCAGTACTTGCGGATGGTCAAAAATTTCATTCCAAGAAGCATTTGATAAATCTTCGACCATTTGCCAGTAAATGATTGGGAGTAAAGAAGGTGCAAAAGTAGGAGCGACATATCATGACAATTTTACTGGTAGATGAATAAATCATTATGAATTTGGGTTGGTAAGCGTGCTTTTGCATAATAACCAGTTAACTATGTTGGGTGGATTAGCTATCACCATTTTGTCTATAATGATTTGAAAGAGTGTTTACGCCCCAACCAATTATGATCGAATATGTATTGTACGTTAGTCAAAGGCCAGTGTATCAAGGGTTGTTTTTTTTCCTGCTGGCCGTATTGATTATTATTCTCCTCAGGCCTCGCAACCCCAATGGAACCTGGAATATTGCGGGCGTCTTGTATGTACTATTCATTTTGACCAACAGTGTATGCATACTCACGGTGGACACAGTATGGATGTATTTCCTTTTCTCCCTGCTCAGCTCTGTCCTGTACTTGCTTTTGTCCTCTTGGGTCATAGCTGCTCTGATTGACTGGATGGGCGCAGACGGTTCGGGCGAAAGCTCGATGATATTTCTGAGCATTATTTATCACCCCGTGTTATTACTGCTGGTGCTATTTCTGCAATGGGCTTGGCAACGGTTTTTTTGATTTGGAGACTACATAGAAAAGCTACGCCTCTGAAGTATTTACCCCAAAGGCGTAGCTTTTAAGTGAGAAGTCTGCTTAACGAGCTAGTACAATTTTCTTGCTCTCAGTTTGTGCCGGTGTTGCCAGTCGGCTTATGTACAGGCCATTGTTTAAGCCACTACCGTCCATTTCCAGTTCATAAAGTTTACCCCCTTCTGCTTCTCCGTCAAATAAGCGCTTCACAAGTTTTCCTTGCAAATTGTATACTTCCAGTTTGGCAGGACTGGTTTCAGGTAGGGTGAATGAAATGGTGACTTTATCGGTAAATGGATTGGGATACGCCTGTAGTTGTGTTGCTGCAGCTACGAGGGCCTCTTCTTCCGCGCTCTCGCGGGCACTTGGGGCAGGCGTGGCAACTACTTCAATAGCAGATACCAAAGCGTAATTTATTAATGAAGTAAAATTCAGCGTTAGGTTTCCATCTGTTACAGTCACTGCCCTCGTCTTTACTTTAGCCGTATTTACGCCACCGTCGGCAGCGATGTCATAATTGCTTAACCAGGCAACCCCTTCAGCAGACACATTGAATTTACGTTGTCCGGCAGTAGTGAAGTTCAGTTCGGCAAAATGCAGCTTCACGGTGTAATTACCATTAACCACGGGGATATTATATCCAAAGCTGCCTCCCAGCGTATTGCCTCGGCGATAGTTTTGGTAAAGCGCATCGTCCGTTGTGGCCGCAATAGCTGCTGCACTCGAACCTGTAACGGTTGCGCCTGTCGAATATGCGTCAGCCGAGAATACGCCTAAAGAAGTTGCCAAGGCCGGCCCGCCAGTATTGATTCGCCTAGTAAGCTGAGCCTCATACTTCAGCGTGAGGTAGTTGCCATTGCCTGTACTCTGGTTAATACGGCCAGCAACATAGACATTGCCTGGACTATCTATACAGATGGCATTTGCTTGATAATCAAAAGTGTCAGGGGCTGTGTATGCGCGCGTCCAGAGTAGAGTCCCTGCCGGAGAAACCTTATTGGTAGTAATGGAACCTGTTAAACCAGACCGATAGCCAGACTCTGTTTCATACACATTACCTGAAGCATCAATAGCAGAATGAGGGCCATCTAAAGCCGCTCCACAATCGGATGTAGCCGTAGTTACTTTCCATTGTTGCGCTCCCAAAGCGTTGTACTTAAGGAGAATGGCAATGGTATTGTTGCAATTCCGGTTGTAATACGACGTGCCCGATACATAGGTATTGCCCGAGGCATCTATCTGTATGTCGGTACCTTTGTCTTCCGTGTGCCTGTATATGCCCCCTTCGCTATCGTAAAAGTACTCATCGTATCGAACTGTCCATTGCGATACACCGGCGGCATTGTACTTGATAGTGATAATGTCTGTATCTCCGAATTTGGAAGTGCCCGTCACATACACATTGCCCGCTGCATCTGCCTTGATAGCGGTGGCTACATCCAATTCTCCTGAGGGACCATTATACTGCGCTTGCCATTGCAGCGTTCCTACATTATTATATTTGAGGGTGAGGTAATTGCCATTGGCCTGAAGAAGATAGCCAGCTATATAAACGTTGCCAGAAGCATCCAGGGCGATGGCATTTGCCTGATAACCATAAGTGTCTGGGTAATTGTAAGTTCGACTCCAGAGAGAGACTCCTGCCGGAGAAATCTTTTCGATATCGATTCCATTGCCAAAATCACTATTGACAGAGGCTGTCACATACACGTTGCCTGAAGCGTCAATAGCCGAATGCGGATTACCTATGGCTTCGGCGGGTCTACAACTGGCATAGGCTGTATTTATTTCCCATTGCTTTACTCCCGAAGCATTATACTTGATTGTAACGGCCGACACTTGTTGGCAATTTGTATTCTTATACGACGTTCCCGAAACATAAACATTGCCCGCTGCATCTATCTGTAGGTCGGTGCCTTTGTCTTCTGTGTGCGCATACACGCCGTAATCGCTATTGTAATAATATACATCGTATCGAACTGTCCATTGCGATACTCCGGCGGCATTGTACTTGATAGTAATGATGTCCGTATCTCCGAATTTGGAAGTGCCCGTCACGTAAACGTTACCCGCAGCATCGGTCTTGATGGCGGTGGCTTCGTCCAATTCTCCGCTGAAGCCATTGTACTGCGCCTGCCATTGCAGGGTTTGGGCAGAAATACTCGAACTGCTGAGCAGTAGCCAGCATAAGAGAATACATACAGTGAGCGGGAAGACCGCTACTGCATGTTTAAAGTGTTTAAAATAACTTGATGATATAGTCTGTAACATGGGGTGAAAATTTAGAGCGATTAATGTTGAAAAGATTTATTGATTTTTTAGGCATGACATAATCTTTTTCTCAATCGCTTTGTCCTTGCTTGTCTGGCGATGGGTAGCCTTTATTCTTCAGACCTATAAAGGTGTACAGTCAAATAGGAATTTTTAATGTTTTTTACTTTTTATATTCTCCAGGCTCCAGGCATTCAAATAATGGTAGAGCTGAGTTGGATTTTCTGTACAGGCTACGGTTTCTTTGAGGGTGTTTCAATAAATGCATTTACTCAGATTTTGAAAACAGTTATTGTTTGCTATGTATAAATTACTTTTTTTTGGGAAATTAATCTATTCTAATTCCTCACTAAATAACCTTATGAACCAATCGTTATTGATTAGGGCTTACTTAAAGCCCTATTGCCTGGCAATACTTATATTAGGCGTAAGCTGGGCCACTAGCCAGGCTGCTTGGGCTCAGGACTCCTTCACTGCTGGCCAGGCATACGAACATTTGCAAACCTTGCGCCGCCAAGCCGATGATGTATTGGGGAGTGCAGCACAACCGCCCGCCGATAGCTTACAAAAAGCCGGAAGCATACTTCAGACTGCCCTGGCGTATTATCACCGAGCCGATGTACAAGCGTTGGCCAAGGATGATAAATTTCTTTTGGGTAAAAAGGGCGACATTCTTTATGATCTGGCTCTGATCCAAGCCAAATCAGGGCAGAAAGCGGCCGCGACCCAATCGCTGCTAACAATCCTATCCGGAAAACGATCGTCGTTGTATGCCAAATACATTAAACAAGAGCCCTTATTTGCCCCTATGCGGCAGGAGTCGGTACTGGCAGCCCGGTTTGCCGTAATTGATGCCTTTAATAATGTGTTTTATTCCAATGCCCTGCGCACGCCCTACCAACCCAATATCAGTGAAGACGAGAAGCTGGCCGGACTATCAAAACTATGGTCGGAAGCCAAATACAACTTTGCCTACTTCGACCACATTCCCACGCTAGATTGGGACCAGCTTTACTTACGCTACATTCCCAAAGTCCGGGCCACCACCAGTACCTTACAATACCTGCGGGTAATGCAGGAGTTCTGTGCGCACTTAAAGGATGGACATACCGATGTATCGGTGCGATCCGATACGCTAGGCGATTTGATCTATGGCAGCCCGCCTTTTCGCACGTGGCTGATCGAAGACAAGGTGTTGGTTAAAGAAGTATGGAGCGATAGCTTGGCAAAAACTGGCATCCGCCCTGGTATGGAAGTGATAAAGGTGGGCGATCTTTCGGTGCATGAATACGCGGCACAACACGTAAAGCCTTATCAAAGCGGCTCCACTCCGCAGAACGTGAACGTAGAAACCTATACCTATGGCCTGCTGAAAGGGCCGAGAGATCAGCCAATTAGCCTGGAATTCCGCGATGCCAAAGGCAAATCATTCCGCCGGATACTGCCTCGCTCGGGGTATAGCCATTTGCAATGGCGGCCTTCGTTCCTTTGGCACACGTTGCCGGGCAACATAGCCTACGTACAGTTGAATGAGTTCGTAAGCGACCGAGCCTCCAAGGCATTTGCAACGGCATTCGACTCAATTTCCACCGCTAATGCCCTTATTCTGGACGTACGCCTGAACGGAGGTGGCGACAGCCATTATGGATGGGATATTATAGGTTACCTGACCGATTCATCTTTTCAAACTAGCTCGTATTCATCCCGGTTATATAGTCCGTTACTGAGGGCGCAGGGCGAAGGAGTGGAATATGAAGCAGGGGGCAGAAGCATTTGTCCAGCCAATGGCAAAAAGGTGTTCCGCAAGCCAGTGGTGCTCCTCATCAGTGGGCAAACTTTTTCAGCGGCAGAAGATTTTACATTGGCCTTCGATGCCTTGCAGCGCGGCAAACTAATTGGTGAACCCACAGGTGGCAGTACCGGTTATCCGATGGAGTTCGACCTGCCTGGTGGCTTAAAGGCACGTATCTGTACCAAGCGCGACACTTATCCTGATGGAAGGGAATGGGTAGGAAAGGGCATTCAGCCAAGTATTCTGGTCAAACCCACGGTCGCTGCTATTCAGGCGGGGCGTGATCTGGTGCTAGAGGCTGCCTTGCAATATCTGAAAAGCCAGACCCGGAAGAAGTAAAAGCCCAGGAGTAGCCTGCGGATGGTAGCAGTATACGAAAATGCTTGGTAACTAGTCCCATCAAAAGCCCTTCCTAAGCAAATGGAAGGGCTTTTTGATGGGACTAGTTACCTGATAGATTACCTCAAATGGCCATCACGTAATCGACCAGGTTATTATCTTCTGGTAGATTCAGTTTTTTTCGCAGGCGGTGGCGGGCTGTCTTTACGCTGTCGGGCGATATGCTCAACAGGGTGGCGCATTCTTTCAGGCTGAGGTTAAGCCGTACCAGGGCGCATAGCCTCAATTCCCCAGGTCCCAGATCAGTATGGGCGGCCTTAAGCTTAGTGAAAAAATTCTGGTGAACACCTTCGAAATATAGCTTAAACTCCTCCCAGTCCTGGTCAAGATTGAAACTATAGTCGATCAGGTTAATCAATCGGCTTAACAAGGGGGTATTCTCATCGCGTAGCTTTGCTTTAAGTGCTACCGATACCGTCTCACGGATTTCGGTCAGGATGCCATTTTTCTGGATTAGATTAAGCGTATGAGTCGTAAGAGATTTGTTTCGAAATTCCAGTTCTCGCTGCAATTGTTCTTCTCTTTCCTGACGGTTGCGAATTTCAGTCTCGGCCAAGGTCTGTTGCATCTGATGAACCTGCCGGTCTTTGTTCGTAATTAACCGCTGCCGATTGAAGGCCACCGTAATCAGCAATAGACCAGCAGCCAAGGCAACGGCTATTGTGTTTCGGGTGGCGTAACCCAGGTCTTTCTCCTTTTGCAACAAAGTCACTTCAATCTGCTTCTTTTCATTTTCGTAACTCACCCGCAGGTTGGCAATCTTATTAGCATTTTCGGCATTAAATAAAGAGTCCTTAAGTGTAGAGGACATTTGTTGAAACTTAAATGCTTTCGGGTAATCATTTTGTTGGGAGTAAACTTCAGCCAATCCGGCGTAGGCTTCCTGCAAGGCTGGCCTCAGCCCCAGGGTTTGCGCTAGGGTACTGCTCCGTTGGTAATAATCGCTCGCTTTGGTGGCCTGGTTAAGGTTTATGTATACTTTGCCCAATCCATTGAACGAGGTAACCATCAATTTTTTGCTCTGGTATTGCTCGTTTAACGTTACAGCTTTCTCGTACTTTGTTATAGATTCTGCAAAATTCCCTTTTTGAAAATACATATCTCCCAAGTCGTTATGACAAATAATTTGCCCATTGCTATCCTTCAGTTTTTCAAAAATGAGGAGAGACTTGTTGGTAGACTCAATGGCAAGCTCAAATTTCCCCTGAGCGCCGTGTATTGTTCCTATGTTGGCGAGTATCCCAGCAGTCGCTTGCTGATTGCCCACCCGCATAAAGATTGCTAAGGCTTCTTGGTAGGAGGTTAAAGCTTCTTCATAGTTTTTTTGATTTTTATGAATAATCCCAATGCTGTTGAGCATATTGGCAATATTAATTTCCTGATTCAAAGCTCGGTATACAGTTAATGCTTGTAGGTAATTGTCCAGTGCATGGGCATAATTGCCTTGCTCTCGGTACACTATTCCAGCATTAGACAGACAATTGGCTACGCCTTTCGGGTCATTGATCGATTGGTATAGCAACCTGCCCTTGGAATAGTAATCCAGGGAAGTAGCATATTCGTTTTTCTGCCAATAATATATCCCAAAGACCTGATAACTCCTGGCCTCTCCACTGGCATATTTGAGCTGTTTAGACAAAGCCAGCGCCTTTTGAGCATATTCAAGGGTTTTTTTTGGCTGAGAACTCCAATATTTAGTACCCAATTCGGTCAGTAAGGCTATCCGTGCGGTATCTGGTTTTGACTGACTAAGGAGCCTTTCAAGGCTATCAATCTTGGCAGATTGGGCTAGAATGGATACTTGCAGCGTGAATAGAAGGAGGAAGGTAAAGGCTATTTTCATAGTTGGCAACGCGTGGATGCATAGTTATTGTCCAAAGATAGCCAGGAAGCCCCTCCGAAAAAAATGGCTGAATACAATAGCCATTGAGAATCAATCGCAGATACGGGTAATGGTATTGTATCACATCAAATTTAGTTTGTATACATAAGAGCTTTAAAGCTTTGTTATACATTTTTAAAAATGTACGAATGTGTTTTATTAAAAAAATTAAATTTTTTATTGCTTTCAGCTTGTTGCTTCATTTATAATTATTAGTTTGGGATTAGAACAGAGCCCTTATTTCAGGATAAGTAAAGTGTTTATTTGATCAATGCAAAAACTCCATTGTCCTATAATTTATCCAGAAAAGGGGTAATCTGTTAAAGAGTGAATCCATAGTAAAATTAAATGTTTATTAACAACCAGTTTCTCTATCCTAATTCAATTGTCTATGCAAAAAAACTACATCCGACCATCAGCACGGATATGCCTGTTGGTTCTCCTCTCATTTGTTTTTCCTGCGCTTGTAAAAGCACAGACATTTCCGTCAAAGAACAAGCCTTTGATTGTCAATAATCCGAAAGCCAACGACAGGCTTGCTTCTGTAGGAAAGAAAGTCCCCAGCGAGCTGATCAATTTGAAAGAGGAATACCAAGCTTATCTGTCAGGCACCAGTAAAAGCGCCACCGGGCGACGAATCGACACCATTCCTGTCGTTTTTAAATCATCGAACAAGCTAATCGAGGTGGTTGATGGTTATGTTATTATTGATGCCGTGGCTGAAAAGGATCCACAGGCGCTAGCGGCCAAATTGAAAGGCCTTGGAGCAAAGAATATTAACGTTTTTGGGAAAGTTGTTTCTGGCTTATTTCCCATCAAAGCCACCGATAAGATGAAGGAGTTGAAAGAACTGCGGTTTGTTAGTCCTTCGTACAGAATGGTCAAAAGCATTGGTGCCATCACCAGCCAGGGCGATAAAGCCCAGCATTCTGATCTAGCTCGGTTAAACAACCATGTGAATGGGTTGGGAAGTACCGTTGGTATACTTTCGGATAGTTACAACAAGCTAGGCTCGGCCAACAAAGGCGTGCTTTCAGGCGATTTGCCCGGCAAAGGCAACCCCAATGGGTTCACCTCTCCCGTGAATGTATTGCTAGAAGGTAACGGGATAGATGAAGGCCGCGGAATGGCCGAAATTGTTCACGATGTGGCTCCGGGAGCTAAATTAGCCTTTAATACTGCCGGGCCTGGACAAGCGGGTTTTGCCAGGGGAATTCTTAACCTGGCCAATACGGCCAACGCCGATGTTGTGGTCGATGATGTTATCTATTTCGCTGAGCCTTTTTTTCAGGATGGTATTGTAGCCAAGGCGGTGGATTCTGTACATGCCCAGGGAGTGACCTATTTTTCTGCGGCTGGTAACCAAGCCCGTGAATCGTACGAGGCTAAGTATAAAAATACAGCGGTGAACGATTCTACCAATTATCATGACTTTGGTAATGGCGATAATTTGCAGACCTTTAAGCTTCTGCCTGGTGGATACGTTATTTTTGATTTTCAGTGGTCCGATCCGTTTTATTCGGTTAGTGGAGGTGATGGTGCCGCTACTGACCTGGATGTTTTAATTTTAAATCGTGATTATAATGTAGTAATGGGCGCTTTTTCTGCTAATCTTGGCAATAACCCTTATGAAATATTTGATTTTGAAAATGATAGCGAAGACAGCATATTTTATTTGTTGATACAAAAATATGCCGGTCCTGATCCCCAGCGAATCAAGTATGTTACCTTCGATGGCCCGATTGAAATATTAACCTTTGCTACCAATAGTGGTACTATATTTGGCCATGCCAATGCCGCTGGAGCTATCGCCACTGGGGCTGCCCGTTACGATCGTACGCCTGCTTTCGGCGTAAATCCTCCACGCAGGGAAAGCTTTTCATCCGCTGGCGGCGTTGCCATCTATTTTGATAAAGAGGGTAATGCTATTTCTCCCATCCTTCGTAAGAAACCAGAGATTGTTGCGCCCGATGGTGGCAATACTACCGACTTTCCTCCGCCAGCCATTTTTGGCCCAGGCGTGGATTATGAAGGCGATGGTTTCCCCAATTTCTTTGGTACTTCGGCAGCGGCTCCACACGCAGCCGCAGTAGCCGCCCTGATGAGGGAAGCAACTGCGAAAACCATCACTCCGGACAAAATTTTGCAGGTGCTGGAAAAGAATGCCCTCAACATGGACGTTCCTGGTTTTGACTTTAATACGGGATATGGGCTGATTAATGCCAATAAATCAGTGACAGAAGTACTTAAGCCCAGCATCAAATCTTTTGTTTTAATTAACTCTGCCACTCAGAAGCACATCTTAACGCTGACTGATGGAATGGAAGTTAACCTGGCTGCTTTGCCAACCCAAAAGCTTAACATCCGCGCTTTTGCCAGTCCACAGGTGGTGGGTAGTGTGGTATTTTGGCTGAATGGCAAAAAGGTAATTGAAAACTATATTGCTTACGATTATGCTGGTTCTTTGGGCGTTGTGGATTTGAAGGTAGGAAATTATACCCTTACAGCCACACCTTATAGCCTGGCCAATGGCGGAGGCAGCAAAGGCGAATCGCTGACTATTCGTTTCAGCGTAGTGAACCAAGGTGTCACTAGCTTTGTCCTCTTCAATGCCGTATCGGGCAAAGTGTTGGGCACTATTCACGAAGGCGATGAACTTAACTTGGCTACATTGCCTGCCAAACTTAATATTCGCGCCCTCACAGCTCCAACCATTGTTGGGAGCGTACTGTTTAATTTGAATGGTAAAAAGGCAACTGAAAATCATTATTACTATGACTTTGCAGGCTCTGGCGGAGTAGTTGATTTGCAACCGGGTGATTATAAGCTCTCAGCAACCACTTATAGCATTGACTGGGGTAGAGGCATCAAGGGCGGTTCGCTTGCGGTGAAATTCAAGGTGATTAACAGCAGCGCCCCTATGCTTGCCCAGGCAAGACAGGATTTCGAAGGGGGTAATCTGCTGTCATCTTTCCCCAACCCTTTCTCCAGCAAAGTGACCGTTCGTTTCCGCCTGGCAGAGACCGAAAATGCTAACCTCAGCGTATACGATATCCGCGGAGCACTGATTGCTCCTATGCACACCGGGCTGGCCGAAGGGGGCATCGAATATGAATATGAACTGGATGGCACTGGCTTACAACAAGGATTGTATATTAGTCGCCTGGTGACTAATAATGGTGTGTTGCATCAGAAGATGATTTTGAATCGGTAAGCAGGTCGGCTTATCAAGTATTGTTTTAGTTATCACAGCAACAGCGGCAGACGTGAATTCTGCCGCTGTTGCTGTTTATTGGGTATATAATCCCCTTTGTATACCTTATGTATACATCCATAAGGCCGGTTGTCTACCGGATGTATACCTTCCAAATTAGGAGGTCGCCCTGGTACTGAGGTAGGTTTGCATTGTTCAAAACAATCATCCTAAACCACTTATTCCATGTCTCTGTTTCGCAAGCGTGCCCCATTTGTACTAATAATTACTGCCCTGTTAGGCCTGGTTTCCTGCCAGGAAAAAGAAAACATCCTGCCAGCCACCGACATGTCTACCACTGCCGGCGCTCGTGTGCAGTCGACTGATGCCCTAACTATTCCTATGGTTCATACGCTGACCAATCGGGGAGATGTCGTACTTTCTTATGGAGCCGATGGTAAATTAAATAAAGTAGAAGACTATAACTTTGTCCAGTTCATTTCATATCCCTTTGATAACGCATTGGTTACTTACAAGAGTGTATATGCTAATGATAGCCTAAAAGGCAAGTTTATGCTTTCTGTGTACCTCAACGCTGAGAAGCGGGTTACAAAAACGGAATTGGTAACCACTTTCCCCAAGACGCTGCGTACCCATACCGAACTGTTTGAGTACTATCCTAGCGGCCAGTTAAGCAAGCATTATGATAAGAATAGCCCTTCGACGCGTGCTGTGTACGGCTATAATGCCGACGGAGACCTTAGTTTGGTAACCTATTACAATGGTGCTGGAACGGTGATCAAGAAAGTAAATTTGTATTATATAGGCTTTGGCAACGACCCCTTACTCAATGATAAATATGCTCTAAATCCAGAGTTTGATATTTTTGATATAGACCTGAGAATTTATGGGAAGTTCAGCAAGAATCTGGCCCGTCGGATTACGATTAAAGTGTATGATATTACTAATCCAAACGCATTAAAACTGCAAAGCGATTACTATTATAGCTATCTCCTCGACGCCAACGGTTATGCAACACAGCGGGACTGTTACAACTTGAACGGAGCGAATTTGGTCAATTCTGTGAAGTACCTCTACAGCCTCTCCCCGCTAGTGCTTAAGTTCTGATTGAATGCATTCATTAACAAAAACACCAAAGCCCTGGCTGCTACAACAGCCAGGGCTTTCTTTCCGTGGTAGGGTAAAAATTTGGCTCCACATGAAGAATAAAGTTCAAAGCTACTCTGGAATTTATTTCTGTGCCTGGCTTACTCTCCAGATAGTATTGCTCACGTCATCGGTCACTAGCAAAGACCCATCGGGCATCATTGTAACGCCCACTGGCCTGCCGTGTACTTTTTCTTTCTCCAGGTCGGTCACAAAGCCAGTGAGGAAATCCTCCTCTTTGCCCGAAGGTTTTCCCTGGCTGAAAGGGACGAAAATCACTTTGTAGCCTGATAAAACCGACCGATTCCAGGAGCCATGCTGAGCGATAAAAGCCCCGTTATGGTATTTTTCCGGAAAAGCTTTTTTTGTATAAAAGGCCAGTCCAAGAGAAGCCGTGTGAGAACCTAGCGCAAAGTCAGGTACCAGGGTTTTCTTGATTAACTCAGGCTTCTGCTCTTTCACCCTGGGGTCTTCATTTGGTCCGAAATAGGCATAAGGCCAGCCATAGAAGCCATTTTCCTGCACGCTGGTCAGGTAATCCGGCACCAGTTCGTCTCCCAGTTCGTCCCGCTCATTCACAACTGTCCATAGGGTTTTAGTGCCTGGTGCCCAGCCCATGCCCACAGGGTTACGAAGCCCACTGGCATATATGCGTTGTCCCGAACCGTCGGGGTTAATCTCCAAAATATCGGCTTTAAGCAACTCGTGTTCAATGCCTTTTTCAGCCACGTTCGTACCCGATCCTATGGCGATATAAATCTTAGATTCATCCGCATTCGCAATAATGTTGCGCGTCCAATGGCGGTTGTGCTTGCCCGCGGGTAGATCCATTATTTTTTCTCCTGGTGCCGAAATCGTGGTTTGTCCGGCTTGATAAGGAAAGCGCAACAAAGCATTGGTGTTGGCCACGTACAGCCATTTACCTATGACCAGCATCCCAAATGGTTGGTTGAGGTCTACCAGGAGAGGCTGCCGAATATCAGGGCGACCGTCTTGGTTGGTGTCGCGTAAGAGGATAATCCGGTCGGCGCTGTGGCTCAGGTTGTTGGCTTTGGAAGCACCAATGATGGTTCCGCCCACTTTCTCAATAAAGCTATGGTTGGAGTTGCTTTCTGCCACCAATACATCCCCGTTTGGCGTAACGTACATCCAGCGTGGATTGTCGAATCCTTCGGCGTATTTAGTGACCGTAAACCCGTCGGGTGCCTTGGGCTTGGCGTCTCCTTCCCATCCGATTACATGACTGAAATTCATAGATGATTTCGTAGCAAAGGGAGCCGGAAGGTTGGTCGGTGGGGGAGGTGACTTCGGTTGTTCTTGTGCCAATCCAGTAAAGGAGAATACAAGCAATGCCAGCAAGTATATCAATTCGGAGCGGAAAATAAACCGCCAAATAGATCGCTTAGTGGACACAGGTAATGGGTTAGAAGGAGCTACAAAGTTCATGGACAAGCATTTTTACGTGAGCAATTAGGTTTTAATGGCTATACGCAGATTTGCCAAACTCGGTAAAGCCAGGATGGAATAAATGTTTATAAAGGCAGGAAAAACGATCGGCAGCCTTGGAATAGCAGCCTTAAAAAATATTTTAAACTAAGTTTTTAGTTTCAAAACTAATTATTTAGTTTTGAAGTAAATCTACTCGTTCATAAAGATGAAAGAATTAACCAAGGCAGAGGAGCAAATCATGCAGATCCTTTGGAAACTGGAAAGGGGAGTGGTCAAAGATATCATCGAAAAAATGCCAGAGCCCAAGCCCGCATACAATACAGTATCGACCATAGTAAGAATATTGGAAACGAAAGGCTTTGTAGACCACCAAGCTTTTGGAAAAACTCACCAGTACTTTCCCTTGATTTCCAAAGACAGTTATTCTCATTTCAGCTTGAATAATCTTGTTTCAGGCTACTTCAATGGATCATTCAAAAACCTGGTATCCTTTTTCACCAATGAAGCGAAGATGGACGTCCAGGACATTGATCAGCTGATGAAGCAATTGGATGAATTGAAAAACAACGAACTAAAAAACAAAAAGCCATGAAAACCATCCTGCCTTATTTTCTGGAAGCCAATGGGTACTTACTGGTGTTTTTAGCGTTTTACGTGTTCGTTCTGAAGAATGAAACGCAATTCCGTTTAAAAAGAGCTTTCCTGCTGTTGGCGCTGTTGGTATCCGTGGTATTTCCTTGGATACCCATAGAAAGTAGTGCAATCCCTGCCCTATTTCAATCCATCAGTCATACTGTTCAGTCTCATTGGCTTCCTGAAATAGTGATTACTGCCGGGGAAAAAACATCTGCCTGGGCCTGGGTATACAAGGCCGATTTCTGGAGCGTCATTCAATGGGTGTATCTCACTGGTTTTGTGGTGTTCTTGCTGTTTTTTATCGTGCAACTAATTCATTTGATAGGACTTATACGAAGCGCTGAAACGCATCAGTGGCGCAATTGTTGGGTGGCAGAGTCGAATGAAGGAGCAGAGACTTTTTCTTTTTTTAACTTCATTTTCATTGGTAATACTTCCGTGCTGACGGCTCAGGAAAAACTAGAAATCCTAAGACATGAACAGGTACACGCCTCTCAGTGGCATTCGGTCGACATCCTTTTGAGTAATGTCATAAGCATTTTATTCTGGTTCAATCCTTTGGTGAGAGCCTATAAAAAAATATTTATTCAACTCCATGAATTTGAGGCAGATGCGCGAGCTGTCGAGAATAAGGATGTGAATGAATACTGCAATCTCCTGGCCAGAGTTGCTTTACAGTCAGCAGGTATACCGCTGGCAAATCACTTTAATCATTCTTTAACCATTAAACGCATTTCCATGATGAAAACTATGAAAAAGAAAATGCAGGGCTGGAAAATGGCAGGGCTAATCGCTCTCTTTCCGGTGACTTTCTTCATTATCTCTTGCCAAAAGCAAGGCTTAGAAGAAGCAAAGAAAGTAGATGACAAACCTACCACCTTGGTAGCGGAAAGAACAGAAGATCAACTATATACCATAGTAGAGCAAATGCCCGAATTTCCGGGTGGAGAGGAGAAATTGATGAAATATCTTTCCGATAACATTAAATATCCTGAGGAAAGCCAAAAAAAGGGAACTGAAGGAACAGTCTTTGTTACTTTTGAGGTGGATGAAAAAGGAAAAGTAACTAATCCAGCGGTTGTAAAAGGTTTTGATGCAGCCTGCGACCAGGAAGCAAAACGAGTAATAGCCCAAAGTCCGATATGGATACCTGGAAAACAAAATGGCAGGGCAGTGAAGGTAAAGTATACCTTGCCAATCAGATTTGCCCTAGCCAATGAAGGACCTTCTGACGTTTCGGTTGGTGAAATAAAAACAGTTGATAGTGAGATGGTCGTCTCTTTTAAAAAAGTTGAGAAAAATGGTAAGGTGACCATTGAAGGTAAAATATCCAATAAAGAAGGATCGCCACTCAACGGAGCAATCATTGTATTGGCGGGCACTCATACTGGCACCACCTCAGATTTTAATGGACACTTTAACCTCTCGTCGGATCAGTCAATTGGGGAATTGGCCATTTCGTTTGTGGGCTACGAAGGTAAAAAGATTAGTTTCTAAGCGTTATTGCCGAGGTCGAAGAAGCAAGCTGGTGGAATTGAGCCAACTACATACTTTATTCAAACAAATTGCTTCATCGCTCCTTATGACGAAATACTATTTTTTAGCGCTTGTTCAGTTTCAATAAACCGTAGAATGGGTACAAATAAGTAAGGCTTCGCTTGGAGCGAAGCCTTACTTATTTGTACCCATTCCCATCCTCTCGACTACATCAAATATTTCTGCACTTCGGCTCGCACAAAGTTGGGGTGCAAGCTTACCACTTCGCCAATAACGATAACGGCAGGGTTCCTTAATTGCTGTGCTTCCGATACTTCCACCAGGTTTTCGACCATTCCCAGGGCCAGCTTTTCGTCGGCCAGCGTTCCATTCTGAATAATGGCGGCAGGCGTATCGGCTTTTCCTGCGGCCTTGAATATCTCAACAATCTTCTTCAGGTTCTTCATTCCCATCAGAATAACGATCGTAGCGGTCGACTGTGCAGCCAGGCTAATATCCCGTGACAATTCATGATTCATTGTAGTGCCCGTCACCACCCAGAAACTTTCGTTGATTCCCCGGCAGGTGAGCGGAATGGATTGCATTTCGGGTACGGCAATGCTGCTGGAAATACCAGGAATAACCTCCGTTGCAATACCAAAGCGTCGCGCGTGGCTGAGTTCTTCATAACCCCGACCAAAAACAAACGGATCGCCGCCTTTTAGCCGCACGACGTGTCCGTGACTGAAAGCGTACTGTATAATCAAGTCATGTATGTCATGTTGGGCAAATTCGCAGAAGCCTACTTTCTTCCCCACAAAAATCCGCAAAGCATCCGCAGGCGCATAGTCGAGAAGCGACGGATGTACGAGGGCATCATATAAAATAACATCTGCCTCAGCCAGTGCTTTTACACCTTTCATACTAATCAGATCCGGATCTCCCGGTCCTGCACCTACGAGTGTCAATTGAGGTTTCTTCATGAGTAGTGGAGGGGTGAAAAAAGTGTCAAAAAATAGCTTGAGTATAATTACTCAAAAATTTATTTTGTAAAAATATTCATTTTTTGGAAAATAGGTTCTATTTTTAACCTATAATTTAAAAAAATATGTTATTTCATTAAATACAGGTTGAAAAAATAACGTATCTTTGATAAAATTACAAAACACTTCTACTAAACAGGCTAAACCCAATCGCCTTTAATTTTTTTTGAGTATATATCTTTAACTGTATTCACATGAATATTGTAGTCATCGGCAACGGCATGGTGGGGTATAAGTTTTGCGAAAAACTGATGGCCAAGTCTGCTTCGTCCTCCCTCCAGCTAACTGTTTTTGGCGAAGAACCTCGCCCAGCTTACGATCGCGTCCATTTGAGCGCCTATTTTACGGGAACTACCGTAGAAGAATTAACCATGGCTCCTCTAGAATGGTACAGCGACCGGAACATTAAGTTATACACCGGCGAACTGGTGGTCTTAATTGATAGAGAAGCCAAAACCATTCATACGCAACACGGAAACATTGTTCCTTATGACAAGCTCATACTGGCCACTGGCTCAAGCGCTTTTGTGCCACCCATTCCAGGGGTAGAAAAAGACGGCGTATTTGTGTACCGCACCATCGAAGATCTGGATGCAATCATCAGTTTTGCTAAAAAAGCCCGCAAAGCAGCCGTAATTGGTGGTGGTTTGTTGGGATTAGAAGCAGCCAAAGCCGTGATGGATTTGGGCTTGGAAACCCATGTGGTTGAATTCGCAACCCGTTTGATGCCCCGGCAGTTAGACGAAGCTGGTTCGGGCATACTGAAAGCTAAGCTGGAATCGCTAGGGATTGGCATTCACCTGAATAAGAATACCTCCATGCTCGCTGGCGATGAAATAGTGAATAAAATGGTTTTCTTCGACGAAACCGAACTGGACGTGGATATGGTGGTGATCTCGGCGGGGATTAAACCGCGCGATGAATTGGCTCGTTTGTCGGGGTTGGAAGTGGGGCAGCGAGGCGGAATTATGGTCAATAATTTTTTGCAAACGTCTGATCCGGATATTTACGCCATTGGCGAATCAGCGCTGCACCAGGGAATGATCTACGGTCTGGTGGCTCCTGGGTATGAAATGGCCGATGTGGTGGCAACTCACCTGACCGGTGGAGAGAAAAATTTCACCGCTTATGATATGTCTACTAAGCTTAAGCTTATAGGAGTAGATGTAGCCAGCTTTGGTGATCCGTTCTGTACCACTCAGCCTCACCGCACCATCGTATTTGAAGATAAGGTAGCTGGAATTTACAAACGCATTAATATCTGTGAAACCAGCAACCGTTTGCTTGGCGGTATCCTCGTAGGAGAGGCTGAAAGCTATAATATGTTGTTGCAAACCTCGAAAAATGCCTTGGTATTGCCTCCTAATCCCGAAGACCTCATTTTGGGTGCTCGTGGGGGAAAAGAAGGCGCTTCTTCAGCCGGGGTTATGAGCCTGCCCGACGATGCACTAATTTGCTCTTGCGAAAGCGTAACGAAAGGAATGCTTTGCTCAGCCATTACTGAACACGAACTGGGTGATGTGAAGGCCATAAAATCCTGCACGAAGGCTGGTACTGGTTGTGGTGGTTGTATCCCCATGCTGGGCGACTTGCTCACCGAGACCCTGAAAGCGCAAGGAAAAGTAGTGAAGAAGACGCTGTGCGAGCATTTTAGCCACTCTCGCCAGGAAATATACGATATCATCAAGACCAGCGGCATCAAAGATTATGATGAGTTGCTGGATCAATACGGCAAAGGTGATGGTTGCGAAGTGTGCAAGCCCGCGGTGGCTTCCCTGATGGCCAGCATCTGGAATGATATGATTCTGAACCAAGCCACCATTCAGGATACCAACGACCGCTTCCTGGCCAATATCCAGCGAGGAGGCACGTATTCAGTAATTCCACGGATGGCTGGCGGCGAAATTACTCCAGCCAAATTGATGGTAATTGCCCAGGTTGCCGAAAAATATGAATTGTATTGCAAAATAACTGGCGGACAGCGTATTGACTTGCTAGGAGCCCGTGTAGACCAGTTGCCCGACATCTGGGAAGAACTGATTAATGCAGGTTTTGAAAGTGGACACGCCTACGGAAAAGCCTTGCGGACAGTAAAAAGCTGCGTGGGTTCTACTTGGTGCCGCTTCGGTCTACACGATTCAGTGTCTTTTGCCATCGAAATTGAAGAGCGCTACCGCGGTTTGCGTGCCCCACACAAGCTCAAGAGTGCAGTTTCTGGTTGTGTACGTGAATGCGCCGAGGCTCAGTCTAAAGACTTTGGAATTATTGCTACTGATAAAGGCTGGAACTTATACGTATGTGGAAATGGTGGTGCCAAACCTCAGCATGCACATCTGCTGGCTTCTGACATTGATAGCGAAACCTGTATCAAATACATTGATCGCTTCCTGATGTTTTATATCAAGACAGCCGAACCGCTTAACCGGACATCGACCTGGCTCAATAAATTGGAGGGAGGCATGGCCTACCTGAAAGATGTGGTCGTAAATGATGTGCTAGGCGTAAGTGAGCAATTAGAGAAGGAAATGCAACTGATGGTGGATACCTATAAATGTGAGTGGAAGGAAGTGGTCAATAATCCGGAATTACGGAAGCGCTTTACCCACTTTGTCAACTCGGTAGAGACTGATCCAACATTAGCACTTATTCCCGAAAGAGGCCAGAAAGTGCCTGCGGCCTGGTAAGCAGGTTCACACTTACCTACTTAATTTATTTATTGATTGGTTGAGGATTGAGTGAGTATGATTTTTTTCACTCAATCCTTCAATCACTCCCTCACTTAATTTCACAATCGATTTATGCCTCAATCACTTAATCTCCCCATCACTCAATCACTAGAACAATCCGTGATACATTGGTTCAAAGCAGCTCCTGTAGAGTCTTTTCCTGAAAATGGCGGAGCCTGCGTGAAATATAAAGATACCCAAATCGCGGTTTTTAATTTTACCAAACGCAATGAGTGGTACGCCTCTCAAAACTTATGTCCGCACAAGATGCAGATGATTTTGTCGCGTGGCATGATCGGCGACGCAGCGGGCGATCCTAAAGTAGCCTGTCCGTACCACAAGAAGACTTTCTCTCTGCAAACTGGCGAAAACCTCAATGGCGATGATTACCAAATTACCGTATATCCGGTGAAGGTGGAAGATGGCTACGTGTATATTGGCATAAAAGAGTAGGGGATAATCTATTGAGCAACCATGCAACCGATATTCGTATTTCCCGTCGATTTACCCGGCTGTATATCCTGGCTCTTAGTGCGGTAGCCTTCCTTTCCATATTTGGGCAAATCCTGATTCAGCACGAGATCAGCAATCAACAGAACGATGCTCGGCTTATCAACCTGGCAGGGCGACAACGGTTTCAAAGCCAGCAAATTGTCAAAAATATCCTAATCCTGACCGAACGGAGCCCTAATGCGGAAGCCCGACAAGCTTACCTGCTGGATTTGAAAACGGTATTGGCTACCTGGGAAAAGTACCACTATCAATTGCAAAGCGGCAACTTGTCAGCTCTTGGCATTAGGGTGAAAAATAGCCAGGAGATTGATCACATGTTTCAGGAGCTGACGCCTCATTTTTCGGTCATCCAAAATAACGCCCACCAAATTATTAGCCAGCTCGAAAATTCGGCTGAGCCGCCAGTCGGTAGTAGTGAGACAAGTGTAAAGGAAATACTTAATCACGAAATGAAGTTCCTTAGGCGTATGGACTCCATGGTGTTTCAGTATGATAAGGAAGCGAAAGAAAAATTAAGTGCGCTGCGTAAAATAGAGTTTATTTTACTGGGATTGGCCTTATTCGTCCTTTTTCTGGAAGGAATGTTCGTCTTTCGGCCCGCTGTGAGGCAGTTACGAAAGGCTGTTATTCAATTGATTGACTCCGAATTATTTGCCAAAAAAGCTAATGCTGAACTGATACAAGTCAATCTGTCGCTGAAAAAGGCCGAAGCCGAACTGATGAGCCTGACCCGCTTGCAGCACCAACAGGAAATTAACGAACAGAAACGGCGAACGGCCTACGTTATCGAAGGCCAGGAAGAAGAACGAAGGCGGCAGGCCCGTGAAATTCATGACGGGCTTGGACAAATGCTTACGGCGCTGAAGCTTAATGTGGAAAACATCAGCAATATGGGTGACTATCCTGAAAAGACGCGCGCTTCCATTGCCCATCTGCAAGGGCTGATTAGCCAGACCATCACCGAAGCCCGAGCCATTTCCTTCAACCTGATGCCCGCCGTACTGAGCGATTTTGGCATAGCCTCAGCCTTAAAATTGCTGGCTGAGCAAAGTGCCAAGAGTACACATACAGAAATTGTTTTCTGTTCGGATTGGCACCAGGCTCGGCTGGACAATAACACGGAAATCGGTTTGTATAGGATAGCGCAGGAGGGCGTGAACAATGCGATTAAGTATGCGCAGGCCAGCGAGATAACCCTTGAGCTTTCGTCAGAAAATGGACATATTCACCTCCATATCATTGACAACGGACGCGGATTCCGAAAATCGAAGCTGGAAAAAGCGAGCCTGTCCAATGGAATTAACCACATGAAAGTGCGAACGCATCTGCTGGATGGTGATTTTCGTATGGTAGCCAGCCCCGGCAAAGGCACCCGCATTTACGTAAAAGTACCAGTCAAATACCGTTGAATTAGTAATTAGAAGCTAGGTTGTTAGTAGTTAGGTTTTTAGGCGTTTGTATCTGCCAATTACCTGTCTGTTCCTTTTATATGCTTCTTGCTTCAGTAGTGACCTTCAAAATTGCTAAGTTCTACCATCTAAGCACCTAATCACTAACAAACTAACTACTAACCGCTAAACTTCAATGAAACAAATAAGAGTATTGCTGGCTGATGATCATCATATAGTAAGAGATGGCATCAAATCATTGATTGAGAGTCTGGAAGGTATTGTAGTGGTTGGAGAGGCCAGTGATGGAGTAGAAGCGCTGGAAAAAGTAAAAAGCCTGTCGCCCGATATATTGCTGGTCGATATTTCGATGCCGCTCATGAATGGTATTCAGACGGCAGAAGCCGTGGCTCGTCAGTACAAAAACACGAAGTCGCTGGTGCTTTCCATGCACGACAATGAAGATTACGTCTTGCAATCGCTGGAAGCGGGGGCGATGGGCTATCTGTTGAAAGATACGACCAAAGACGAAATGCAGAAGGCAATCCGGGCAGTAGCCAATGGGGAAAAGTACTTCAGCAATCCGGTATCCGGCATTATTGCTGATGCCTATTTGCAAGGGCGCAAGAAAACGATTTTTCCCAAAAACGATCGAATGGTCAAACTCTCGGTCAAGGAGAAAGGCATCTTGAAATTCCTGGTCGAAGGCTTGAGCAGCCGCGAAATGGCCGACAAGCTAGGGCTCAGTGTTCGTACGGTTGATAACCACCGCTTTAATATGATGAAGCGTTTGCAGGTGAAAAATGCAGTCGAACTAGTGAGGTTGGCAATTGAAGAGAAAATAGTTTAAGATTGCAGGGCCAGTCTTGCTGAAAAACATGAAAGATATTTCAGGGGTGCCCACCTCTTTGCATACCGCCAAAGCCATTGCTGTGGTGCTTTGCCACTCAAGTACACTCGATTTTTTGAAAAAAGGAGCTTTTCCTGAAAGTAATCCGCTAGAGGCTGCCCGCGCCGCAGGCTTATTAGCTGCCAAACAAACCGCTCATTTAATTCCCCATTGCCATTCCACTTCTCTCGATGGCCTGCATCTCACTTACGCATACTTGGAGCCCGATGCCCCACTGGCCGATTTAGAAAGTTATGCTGGCAAATACGGCCTTATTATCTCTGCCGAAGGCAAAGCAATCGGACGAGCTGGGGTTGGCACAGAAACGCTGACGTCAGTTACCATCGCAGCGCTCACTTTATATGACTTGCTTCACTCGTTGCAAGATATCTCCCTGGAAATTGCTTCCATCAAACTAATCAGCCAGACGGGTGGACCGCAGGAATGGAAGAAGTATGCCCGAAAAAGCCATCAGGCTGCCGTTCTTGTTTGCTCGACTGATGTCGCTGCGGGTAAACGTGAAGACCGGGCTGGAGAAATTGTCCAGGAAATTCTGCAAAGTTACGGAGCTGGCCTAGCAGATTATCAAGTAGTTGCAGATGAAACAGCCAGCATTCAGCAGCAGATACAAGCGTGGGTGGCGCAGGACATTGCCTTCATTTTCACTACGGGCGGCACCGGACTGGGAGCGAAAGATTGCACCGTAGAAGCCGTAAAAGCGATACTGGAAAGGGAGGCCGATGGCATTACAGAAGCCATGCACGCCTATGGCCAAATGCGTACGCCCTTGGCTATGTTATCAAAAATGGCCGCAGGTTCCATCGGAACTACCTTAGTTGTTACGCTGCCAGGCAGTTCCAATGGGGTACGCGAATCGCTGGAAGCCATTTTGCCCGCCGTATTCCACGCCCGGAATATGCTGAACCGCGGTCGGTAGCCAAAATTGATTGCTTCAAGTTTCCGCACCAGCGACCTGGGGCTAGTTTACGGCGTTTCGTAGATGACAAACCCTGCTGGGGGAACGGTGAGCAAAACCGCCTTCCCATTTCGTTTTTCAACAGTCAAGCTTGGTCGGCTTTGCGTCGGATCACTGCTGTAGATACAAGGCAGCACCTGGCCAACCTGGTGTAAACGATCGTCGATGGTGACCCAAGCCGTTTGAGCCACGTCAGGGTCGGTGTTAATGGCCAATACCAGTTCTTTGTCATTGAAAAAACGTGACCACGGCACCACCGACCGGAGTTGATTATCTTTCATACTAGGGAAACTAAAGTCGATTCCATTACCTGATATCTGTCTTAAATACTGTCGGCCCCGGCGCAGCGCGATTTTGCTTTTTCGCAGCGCGATAATTTTAGCTACCTCCTGATACACAGCCGTAGTTTCGTTAAAGCAATGGCGATTATGGCTATGGAAAGCGCCGAAGTCGCCTCCAAACATGGCTTCCCGAATGAAGCGGTCATTTCCTCCGTTTCCATCAAAAAGCTGCTCCGAGCCGTAGTAAATGCAGGGAATGCCAAGCGTGGTCAGATTCAGTGCCAATACGCTTAAGAGCTGCTTTTCTGCCTGTGGATCGGCACAGAAACGGGCTTTGTTATTGCCTTTGCGTACTTGGTCGTGATCGTCGAACATCGTCACCACGCGGTTTCGGAACCAGATATGTGAATCTTTGTTGACCAACTCGGAGTTACGGAATAGACTAAAGTAGTCAATAGGATTGCGTTGGCCTTTCACCATATACTCCATCTTGTCCTGAATGTCATCAATGCCAAGTGCAGCATCCAAGCCGGTCACCTCCAGGGTACGAAAGGCTCTTTGCCGCCCACCCGTAATTTCGCCGATGAGGTAGAAGTTTTCCTTACCCATGCAAACGGTAAATTCTTTGATAACGGAGTTAAAAAACCGAGTTGCGCCCAAATCCATGTGTTTTACCGTGTCGATGCGATAGCCGTCAATGTCGGCAAAGGCAATCCAGAATTTATACGCCTCGCACAGGTGCCATAAAGTTTCGGAAGGTTGGTACTCATCCACTGAACCCTTGCCATGATGAATATCTTTCAGACCAAAGAAATCCCCTTCCAGGGACTCTTTCTCAAAATCCCAGTTGTTGATTCGTCCTTTCTGGGTAAACGTTTCGGCGGTTTGCAATTCGGCTGGCCAGAGGCTGCCATCGGGCCAGGCATCCGGGTGAGTCTGAAGGTTGATAGGGCCAAAGGGAATGGTCGGGTCGCCATTCTTGTCCCGATAACCTTTCACCAGATAGGAATTATCGTCCCAGCGAGGATCGATGATGTTTCGGTTTTGTTCTCTATCAAAGGTTTCATACCGGTCGGCATTGTATTCGAAAACATTGCCAGCATGGTTTAGGATAATGTCCAGAATGACATAAATCCCGTGCAAGTGCGCCGTATTTACCAGGTCGCGCAAGTCTTGCCGCGAGCCAAAATGTGGGTCTACTTCCAGAAAGTCCTGAATGCCGTATCCGTGGTAGCTTTGATGGGTGGGCACTTGCTTAAAAATGGGACTCACCCAAATAGCCGTGATTCCCAACCGTTTCAGA